>CAZNDN010000047.1:20693-26235 GCA_964571815.1 uncultured Fibrobacterota bacterium
CGCAGCCCTTCGGTCTGCATCGGCCCGCCCGAATACTGATCTCCGATCCCGTGCGAATAGAGCCTTTCGGCGCCCACGTGTGGTGCCCCGAAGTCTCGCGGCAGTCGGCGACCGTCCGCGTGAGGACCGAAGTAAAAAACTACGGGTCATCATCCAGGACCGTCACCCTGAAATCGGAAATCATGAACGCCGAGGGCACGGTGCTGAAAACGGTGGAAGACGCCCTGCCCATTGCCGGCGGAGTGCTCGATACGTTCGATCAGACCACCGATCCTCTTGCCGATCCGCGGGTCTGGGACGGCGTTGCCGACCCCTACCTTCACAAAGTCCGCTCGTCGGTCATGGTCGGCGGCGAAGTGGTCGACCAGGTGACGACCAGTTTCGGAATCTACCGGATCGAATGGCCGAAGAGTCCGGGCAGTACGGTGAATCATTTCAAGCTCAACGGAAGGCAGGTGTTTCTCAACGGGACCTGCGAGTATCAGCATCTGCTGGGGGCCGATCATGCGTTTTCCGAAGAGCAGGTGAAAGCGCGGGTGGAGATGATCCGGGCGGCGGGGTTCAACGCCATGCGCGATGCGCACTACCCGCACACGCTTTCGTACTATGACTATCTGGACCGCACCGGTATTGTAAATTGGCCGCAGATGGGCTCGCGAACCACTTTCACTACCGATGAGTTTCTGGAGAATTACAAGCGGCTGACTGCCCGATGGGTCAAGGAGCGAAGGAATCATCCCTGTATTGTGCTCTGGGGCGTGCAGAACGAATCGGACATGACACGGGCGATGCATCGGCAACTCGTGGGTACCATCAACCAGATGGATCCTCTTGCGAAGCAGCAGCGGCTTGCGGTAGTCTGTCACAGTACGGTGCCGGGAACCGACTGGGAAATTCCGCAGGACTGGTCGGGCGTGTACGGCGGAAACTTCAACCAGTACGATCCGGTGCTGGACAACGAGTCCGGGACCATGGCAGGTGAGTACGGCTCCTGGATCGTGCTGGGCAGTCACGTGGACAAGACCTACAACGGCTCCGAAGGCGACAAGACCGAGACGTACGCCTGCGCACTCTACGAGGCGAAGATTCGGCGCGGCGAGATGCTTCGCGACAACTTCTGCGGTCATTTCCAGTGGATATTCAGTACGCACTCCAATCCGGGCCGGCCCATTGCCGCCGACCGGCGGCAGAAGGAAGGCTGGGACGGGCAGATTCTGGCGCCGGTCAACAACAAGGGACTCTTCACCTGCTGGGGGCAGCCCTACGATGCCTATTACGTGTTTCGAAGCAATTACGCGCCCGGGAATACGGACCCGATGGTCTATATCGTCTCGCACACCTGGCCCGACCGCTGGGACGCGGCGGGCACGAAGAGTCGGATTGTGGTGTACAGCAACTGCGATCAAGTGACTCTGTACAACGACTACAAGGCTTCGTCGCTGGGCTCGAAAACCCGCCGGGGTATCGGGACGCATCTGCAGTGGGACGATGTGAATATCGAGTACAACGTGTTGTATGCCGAAGGCACGGTCGGGGGCTCTGTGGTGGCGGCCGATATCGTGGTACTTGATAACCTTCCCGCGGCCCCGAACCTCGATGCGTTCGATCCGGACCCTCCCAATGTCCTTGCCGTGGAAAGCGGCGGCGTGCTGCATCGAGTCAACTGCGGCGGAGGGGAATACACCGACGGCAACGGCAACACGTGGAAAGCCGACAAGAAGTTCGCATCGGGGAAGGACTACGGCCACCGGAGCTGGGGCGATGTTTTCAACTACCAGCATGCCGGCGGGAATTCGATCACGTTCGATCCGATTCGCGGGACGGCCGACGATCAGCTTTTCCGCACGTTCCGGTATGGCCGTCACCATCTGACGTATCGATTCCAGGTCCCCGCCGCGGCAACCTACGGCGTCGAGTTCTACTGTATCGAGCCCTGGTACGGCGCGGGCGCCGGCGAGGGAGGGCGCGGATGCGCGGGGTGGCGCATGTTCGATATCGCCGTGGAAGGAAAGACCGTAGTCAACGACCTGGATGTGTGGAAGCTTGCCGGGCACGATCGCGCGTTGAGGATTCCGATCAATGCGGCGGTCAACGACGGCGTGCTGGATATTACGTTTCCCGAAGTGAAAGCAGGGCAGGCCGTTGTATCGGCGATTGCGGTGATGAACGGCCCCTTGAGCAGCAGGCCGGGTCCCGCGCGGGCGTGGCAGGTCGTGCGACCTCGGATTTCGGCCGAACGGGGCATACTTGCGGTGTCGCTGGATACCCGGGGGGGCCACACGGTTGAGCTGCTGGATGTCTCGGGTCGCCTGGTCGCCCGTCGTGCGGGCAGAGGCGTTCGACGGTACGAGTTCAGGGAGCCGATGATGCGTTCGGCGCTGTATTTTGTGCGTGTGAGAGCCGGGGATCGCGTGTTCACGACAAGAAGAATCACCTTGCGGTAAGCCCGCCCCTCGACCGGGGCGTCCGCAACACTGGGAGGAGCGGGAGATTATGAAAGAATTTCGACTTGTTCTGCTTGCGGGGATGATCACCACCTTGTGTGGAGCGGAGGCGATGCTTCTGCTGGAGGATGATTTCAACCGGGCCGATTCATCGCAGGTGGGCGGCGAGTGGCGAACGGAGCAGGACGGAATTACCGGCTGTCTCATTCCGTTTCCGGACCCGTCCCTGAGTGACAACGCCCTGCGGATCATTGTCGGCTACGATGAGCACGATGTGGGCGGCACGGGGAAGGCGCGGATAAAGAAGAAGTTCGAGTCCACGATCGTGACCCGTGTGTCCTACGATTACACGCCGATTCGGGACGACACGCTTGGGAAGAAAGGTGTGGGTGTCCATGTCATGTTCGAGACTTCCGATTCCTACCGTTACGGTATCAAGTACTTCTACGGCGACTACCCCGACGGGTACAACGATGTGTACGAGGACTCCACGGTCAGGATCCTCCTGGGGGGGGAGTTCGACGGTGAGCAGCGTTCGGTGGATTTGAATATCGATTCCATTCTCGATGCCGATTTCGGCGATGTTTTCGACCGAGACAGCGTGGTGTCCGCCACCGTCGCCCTGGGTCTTCATTCCAACGAGTGCTACTCCCATGCCGAGGTGAGCATGGACAACGTGAAGATATACGGCTATGAGCTGGAACCGTCCTCGGTGGCCGGATTTCGCGCTGCCCGCGCCGCGCGGCGGGGCCGCTCGCTTCTGTCGGTGGGCGCGCCCGTGTCACGTTCTTCCCTGCCGGTCGGCTATATCGTTCCTGAGCCGGGCCCGGTGCGGCTTGCCGTGTACCGTCTCGACGGTAGCTGCATGGAAGTGCTTGTGCACGGATATCGCGAAGCGGGCAGGTATACCGCGGTTCTGCCCAACCACGCATTCGGCGCGGGCAGCTTCCTTCTTTCTCTGACCGGTCCGCACGGCCGCTCCGTTGTGCGGCTCATGCGCTGACAGAGCCCCGCGGCCGGGTGTCGCACCCTCGTTTTCCGGATTCCGCTCCCCCGCCACGCCGGCACTCCCCGGAATGCCGGCTTCGGTCGTGCCTCTCCTGACCTTCCGTAAACAATCCCCCCGCCCCGCACCTGACCAGTTGTCTTCTTCGTGAACAAATGCTATATTTGCGGTACGGCAATGGAGACGTGGCCGAGCGGTTGGGGAACGCTTCCCTTACGAGCGCCGGTATTCGTGAGGATGTGTCCCCCTGGTGGCGGAGGTTGCGGTGAAATCCGTTCAAAAGATGTGGAAGGTCGATTCGTCTGCCGAAGACCCGCAGGAAAGGGTGGAAAAGGATATGAATCCCGCGGTGTATCGAGGATCTCCCTGCCGGCTCTGGAACCCCTTCACCGTGATGGACGAGTTTGAGGCCACCATGGGGTTCGGTCCGCTGGTCATCACCCGTGGTGAGGGGCCGTATGTGTTCAACGAACGTGACGAGCGGTTCATCAACGGCTACAGTTCGCTGTGGAATGTGGCGCTCGGGCACGGAAGAGAGGAGCTGGCTGAAGCCGCGGCCGGGCAGATGAGGCAGCTTGCCTACGCCTCGTGTTTTCGCCAGACGCATCCGCGGGCAATGGAGCTTGCCGCCAGGCTTGTCGAGATCACCGGCGAGTACTATTCGCACGTGTACCTGGGCTCCAACGGGTCTGAGGCCGTGGAGACCGCCTTGAAAATGGCTCGCCAGTATCACCGTCAAAGCCCCGAAGCCGGTGAGCGGGGCCGCTGCAAGATTGTCTCCCTGCGCAACTCCTACCACGGCGTTTCCTACGGCGCAATCAGCACGTCGGGCGAGCAGCAGCAGGAGGAGAAATTCGGGCCTCTGCTGCCGGGTTTCGTTCAGATCGAGCCGCCGTACTGCTACCGCTGTCCGTACGGAAAGACCTCGTATCCCGACTGCGGCCTGGCATGCGCTCGTGCCCTGGAGGAGAAGATCGATGAGGAAGGGGCCGAGACGGTAGCCGCGTTTGTGTTTGAGCCGGTCATGGGCGTACACGGGATGATTCCTCCGCCGGAGGAATACTATGCCCGGGTGGGTGAGATATGCTCCTCGCGGGGGGTACTGCTTATTGCCGATGAAGTAACCACCGGCTTCGGCCGGACCGGGAAGTTGTTTGCTTCGCAGGATTGGCCCAGCCGGCCGGACATTCTCTGTCTGGGCAAGGCAATCAGCAGCGGGTATCTTCCGCTTTCCGCCACGCTTGCCACGGAGAACGTCTTCAGGAGGTTCAACGGACAGGGCAATGAATTCAATCACGGCTCAACCGCCGCCGGCCACCCCGTATGCGCCGCGGTGGGTCTGGCCACTATCGATATCATTCTCAGGGAGCATCTGGTCGACAACGCCGCACGCATGGGCGACATGCTGCTCTGTTCGCTCAAAGAGGTTCTCGGGCAAAGGCCGCACGTGGGCGACGTACGGGGCCGGGGCCTGATGATCGGGATCGAGCTTGTGCAGGACCGGGAGAGCAGGACGCCTCTTCCGGAGAAGGAGACGCTGAAGGTGGCCATGGACTGTATGGCTTCGGGACTGCTGGTATTCTACCACAACAACGTGCTGGGTCTTCTTCCGCCGCTGATTGTCGACCGGGATATTGCAGCGGAGATGGTGCGCATACTGGATGAGGTGCTCGATCTGAGCGACGACGGGCGGCGCAAGCGGGACGTGAGACTTTTCAAGGAGTTCGGCAAGGCAAAGAAATGGGGCTCAGCGTCTGAGGTTTCCGCGGTGACATGATCTTGCCGGGAGCGAGGGAGCACGGGCGCGTTGCCGGTAGACTCCCGTAGATAGTACAATAATGGGGAGGTTGTGTCGGCAGGCACCGCAAGCCGCCGACACGACACCGAAACCCTGCCTCGGCGGTGCAGAGCCGGCACAACCGGCGGAAGGTGTGGCACATTGCGTGGGTAAGCCCTGAAGGGGGCGGAACGTGGACAAGCTCACCGACTATCTTCGCTACGGTGACGTGATATTTCGTGGTGTTCGTCACCCAGCCGATTCCATCAGAAGCGCCGTTGACGACCTCGCGGCCTACCTTCGCCGCGAGCACCG
>CAZNDN010000048.1:0-26135 GCA_964571815.1 uncultured Fibrobacterota bacterium
CCGGCACGTTTGCCGGCGAACAAGCCGACCAGGGCCGGTGTCAGGGCCGCGCCGAGGATGTAGGCGGGCACCGACATGCTCATGCGAAATGCGGTCAGCCCCGAGCGCTCATCGTAGTCCTCGGTCAACTCCGCGGTCAGCGCGTAGTAGGGCACCGAAGTCACCGTGAAAAGCGTGTCGTAGACAATGAAGGTGAGAAGGATCCACGCGCACGCGCCCCATGCCGGCAGACCGGGGGGCATGACCCACAGCAGCATGATCGAAAGGCCGAACGGAATCGCACCGTAGATCAGATACACACGACGGCGCCCGAAGCGGCGCGAAGTAGTCTTGTCGGCTACCCACCCGAACAGCGGGTCGTTGACCGCGTCCCATACCTTGGTCAGCGTAAGAGCTGTTCCCGCCAGGGCCGGGGCTATCAGTGCAACGTCGGTGTAGAACGGCATCAACCAGAACTGCACGGCCGACATGATCACCGCGAACCCAATGTCTCCGCTGCCGTAGCAGAGCTTGGTTGATATCGGGAGTTGGCGAGCCGGGCGTGATTGACATGGGGACCGGGAGTGCCGTGTGCTGCCGGGAGTTCTCGCTGCCGGGGTACTGTCCCCCGGTACGATCGACTCGGTCACCGTCCTGCCCTTTCCCCGGGTTCTGCTGTTTTTCTGCGATCATGCATAAGGACGATTGCCGTGGCCCCCGAGATTAGAACCGTCGCTGAGGTACCGGTTCATTGTAGTCCCATGAGCCGTCCTTGACCGTGGCCATGATCACCGGCGAGCGATCCGACTGCGCATCGTCCATGCGAATCGTCCCGGTGACACCGTGCCAGGCCTTCATCGCCGCCAGTGAGTCGCGAATACGGTAGCGGTTCAACCCCGCCTTGTGTATTGCTTCGATGATCATGTTCGCGCCGTCGTAGCTGTGTGCCGCGTAGGTGTCGGGAGGCTTCCCGTACCGGCTTCGGTACTCCTTGTTGAATTCCTTGAGTGCCGGGATGTCCGCTTCAGGATTGTATGGATAGGTTGCGACGACTCCTTCGGCGGCCTCTCCGGCGATGCTGAGAAACCGTTGGTTGACTACCCGCTCGCAGGCAAATACCGGCATGTCGAGGCCGCGCTCACGAAGCGCTTTCACGAAATGCCCCGCAGCTTCTGCATCGGCCCACAGGACCACCGCCCCGGGGTTGACGTTTTCCAGGCGATCAAACTGTATAGCAAAATCGGGATTGACCTTCTTGTAGTGAACTTCGTAGTTGATTTCGATCGGCGCGGGGCGTCCCAGCCTCACCGAACCTTTCCGGAATTCCGCGACCCCGAACCGCCCGTACCGATTGTTGGCCCGGAAAATCGCCACTCTGTTCAACCCCAGTTCCTTATAGACGTAGTAGAGGATCGTGTACGCCATCTGGCGATCGTCGGCGGTATTCCGAAACACCCAGGGAATCTTTGTTTCCACCAGGGTCGGGTCGAGATCGGAGACGTTCATGATCGGCACCTCGGTCTTGAGCGCCACCCTGATAGCAATATGCGTGTTGGCGCCGTCGACCGTGCCGATTATCCCCCACACCTTGTCTTCGTAGGAAAAACCCACTACTTCATTGGCCGAAGCGCCCCAGAGTCCGGTATCGTTGCGCACAATGAGTTTGAATGGTTTGCCCTCATAGCCTCCCTGCGCATTCGCGCGATCGATTGCCATGGTTGCCCCGTGCAGCATGGGCCTGCCGATATAGCCCTCGTGGGTCATCTCCAGCGGAGCGACCAGGCCGATCTTCACGGTGTCCACGTCGGGTTCGGGCTTCTCCCTGCCCGGCCCGAGAAACTCAAGCGGCTCCACGAAAAACTGCTTGTAGGGGCGGCGTTTGAACCGCGCGTACGGCCTGAGTTCTTCGGGAGTGTTGCCGTACTGCTTGATCGAGTCGGCCCCGACACTGCCGCTCAAGGCCGCCCATGCCGCCGCCACGAGCATGCCGGACCGGCCAACCGCGAAAGTCGTTACCCTGTCGTGCACGTATCAGTCCTCCTTTCTCACGCTTCCCCGGCTCACACCATGTGATGTGGCCAGCCAGACGTCCTCGCCCTGAAAGTCGACCCCGAGTACGAAATTGTGCGCCGGGCCGTTGTCAAGTTTCACGGTCTGCAGCAGCTCGTTCTCCCGATACACTCTCGCTTCCCAGCCGAGATCGCCCTTGAGTGGGCCTTGTGACGGAGCATAGGTAACCCAGCGGTTGGTTTCGCCGTTGACCACGCTGAGACCCTTGTCGGTACATACCCACGCACATGGTCCCCGGCCCTTTACGAAATTAATGAAATTGCTTGCCAGGCCGCAATCGTGGTCCATGTACCCCCGCCACCTCCTCCCGTCGTAGCGGCTCAGGCCAAAATACGTGGAAGCCCAGAGTATGCCGCTGCGGTAGCTCACCGCCGTGGTTATGACATGGATAATCCCGTCGTCGCGAAACAGGTCGATCTCCATCTCGCCGTCGGGATCAAGATAATCCTTCCAGTGCTCCGTTTCCACATCGAATTCCAGCACCCCCCCTCCCCAGAGCGCGGCCCACACCTTGCCGTCGGCGTAGTCGATCGAATAGCCCCACGGCTCGTGCTGAGGACTGTTGGCCGGCGTGTAGACATCCCAGGCCTTCTCTCTCACGCGGAAGCGGGCCGTACCGGCGGTCGTGGTCACCCAGACGTTTTGATTTTCTACCGCCGTGCCGAAGACAACGTCGTTGGGCAGACCGCTGCTGAACTGCGTGAAGGTCTCGAAACGCCCTGCGGAGAACCGATTCAGGCCTCCCATGGTTCCGATCCACACGTCGCGTGTCGCCGTATCCACCGCAACAGCTAGAATCGCACGATACGCAAGGCCGTCGTCGACCGACCAGGTCTTGAATGCACCGTCCTCGTAGCAGGCCAGACCGTCGTCGGTACCGAACCAGACCCGGTCCCCGTCAGCAGCAACGCAGAAGACTTTGTCGGACGGTAATCCGTCGGATTCGTGGAAGTTCGCCCAGTGCTCATAGACGCGCGGCGTTTCCTCGTCCTTTTTCCACCAGCCCCACGAAAAGGCGCTGGTGACAAGCATGCACGGCAGGAACACAGCCGTCATCATGCGGCTGTTGGATCTGCGTTTCGGCCGTGAGCTGCAAAGCTTCCGATCCACCGTCATATTCACTCCCCTCTTTGCTCCCAGTGTCTGATTTTGTTCAACCACTCCCGGTAGCGGAACGGTTCGTCAACGACCGGATTGTGATTCGCCGGCGTTGTGTGACATTCCAGGCAGTGCTCTTCGGAGGGCATGACCAGCCCGCTTGCGGCGCTGCACTTTCGGTCGTGCATGATCGCCTCCCGTGCGTATGCCCCACCCGCGCCGTGGCACGCCTCGCACGACACCCCCTCTTCGAACCGGAACGTGCATGTGCGCAGCGAATCGGGCGCCGACGCTCCGGGACCATGACACGCCAGGCATATAAGGCTCTGCGTCGGGCTCGGGGCTTCGGTCGAATCCGGACTCATCATCATGGCCGTGCGGGTTTGCAGCGTGACAAAGCTGCGCGCATGCCGCGTGCCGAGCCACAGTCGATACTCTTCGGCATGGCATTGCCTGCACGTCTGATCGCCGACATACGGCGCCGGCGGCGGCTTCTCCGCCGACCGGCCATAGAGCGTCGGGTACAGAGCCGGGTCGCGGCACCGGGAAGAATCCGTGAAATCCGGCACCCCCTTCCCTGCCGGCACCAGGGCCTTCAGGTATTCGATGAGATCGTTGAGCTGTTCTTTTTTCATGTCGTTGGTGACACCGTGAAGATCGTCGGGGTTGTGCTCCGTCCAGATTTCCTCCAGCGTATAACAGCGCCCATCGTGCAGAAACGGCTCGGTTTCGTATGTATTGTTCAACTGCGGAGTATCATATTCCTCATCGGTGTCAAACGGAGCCCGCGTGCCGACATCGTGGGTCATTCTGTCCGTATAATACGGCGGAGGGTGGCACGTTATGCATCGATTGGCCACGGGAATATAGCGCCCGTCATTGGTGTAGGCGCGTTCGAAAAGCTGTTTGCCGCGCAGTTGGAATTCGTTGAGCGAACCCCCTTCGGGAGCATAGCGATTCTCGGGCAACGGCAGCGATTCGATAAATTTGACCATGGCCTCAAGGTCGTCTTTCTCAAAACCGTGGGAGCGAAAAAAAAGCTGGGCTGCCCGGGGCCCTTCCTGGCGGTACAAGGTCGGGTTCAGCCCCGACCACTTGAACGGCTCCGTGAAAGCGATACCGCGAAGCGTGCGATTGTCGACCAGGTTCTTCCCCATCCCGCCGTCGATCGCGATGTCGTAGATAAGCCCGTCGACATGGTGCTCCGGATGGCAGGTATTGCAGCTCATCTGCTTCTGGAAGCTGATACTGGCGTAGTTGAAGAGTATTTCTCCGCGCCGAAGCAGGGTCGTGATATACGGCCCGCCCAGCTCGATTGTCTCCGTGACGTGCCGCGTGCGCGTATCAATGACCTGGACGTTGTCCGAAAGCCGGTTGGCCACATACACCCGTCCGCCGTCGGGAGAGACGGCAAGCCCCTTGGGATTGCGGGCGGTGGGAATGCGGGCAACAACATACTCGTTGCTCAGGGCAAGGTGACGTGCATAGACGTCGACCAGTGAATCGGAGATGCCGATACGTCCGTCCTTTATATCGAAAACCGACGAGAGTTTTGTCATATCCACCACCGACACAACGTCAACGCCGCTGGAAGAGATATACAGATGCCTGCCGTCGGGGGTAAATACCAGGTCGAAAGGGTCGGTGTAGTACAGATTGGGCTCGTCGAGCAGGCAGTACGCTACGCGTCCCGACGGCCCGCGTTCGCAGAGTGCGAAACCGTAGGTCACCATCCAGCCCTGATAGATCTGGGTCTCGGGGATCAGGTTTTTGGGTATTTCCAGAGCGACCGCCACCAGCGCGCCGTCGGGCGACACGGCGCACCCCTGACCGATCGCCGTAGACGGAAGATTTCGCCGGCCGACAACCGTGTGAGCTTCGGTTTCGAGCACGGTCAACTCCTGAACCGGAGGAGTGCGGAACGGAACCGGAATCGACGTCTGGCTGGACACGTACACAAATCCACCGTCAACCCCCGGAGCGCACTCAAACGGCGCGTTGCCCGCCCTGTTGCGTTTCACCTCGGAGTAGCTTCTCAGGTCCACCACGGAAATGTCGTCGGTGGAGAGGTTGGCCACGTAGCAGTACCGTCCCGTGGGATCAACCAGGATACCGTGCGGATCGTCGCCCACCGGAAAGGTTCGCTCCTCCACGAAGGTTTCGGTCCGAATGACCGATACGTTGTCGTCACCGCGGTTCGTTACCAGCAACAGGCGTTCGTCGGGCGTAGCGGTGATATCGAACGGCTGCGAGCCGACACTTACCGAATCCACGACGCGCCCGTGCTCCGTGTCTATTTCGAGCACCATGCCGGCCTTCTCGCAGGTAACATACAGCCGTTTCCCGTCGCGGGAAACAAGCAGCTTCATGGGGGACCGATAGAGACTGTCTTCGGGCTCGGCATACTGTTCGTGCTTGCTGCCGTCAACGGCATACCGAATCGGACCGGCCGTGAGAAGGCCCGAAAGAGCGAGCAGACCAACCGCGACAATCCGCGGTGTGCCCCCCTGGAATCCGGTTTTCTCGAAGTACCGCCTCATCGTGCCCCGTTCTCCCGGCTCGCACCGGAAGATTCCCGTGCGGGTTGCCTCACCGACCGAAAGTCCCATCCCGCTCCGAGGTCGATCCAGGTGACGAACGTACGCCGCTCATACCACGGTATCAGCGTGTCGGGCGGCATAGCGGGAAGCGAATTCGAGCCTTGTGCATGAAGAAAACCGGTCAGACGGCTTGTGCGGGAATGCCAGGGTTTCACGTATGCGGACGTATCCTTTTCGTCCAACCCCAGCAGGTTGATATATGCTTCATTGTGCCGCCCGCGCGTTTTGTCGCCGAGACCGAGTCCACCCTTCGGGAAGACACCCTTGTGACAGGGATAACACCTGCTGCGGATGAGCGGCATGATATTGTTCTTGAAATCGACGGTTTCCCGCTCGTGCGGCGGCGCGGTGAGTGCCGCCGGCGCGGCCCTGATCAATGCCTGCGTGGCTCGATTCGGCGGCGCCAGTTCCTTGTTCTCGTGGCATCCGATACACCCGCGCCGTGAACCCGGTCGAACCCACATCCATCCATGCATGGTTTGCGCGGCCATGCCCGCGGAGTCCAGCGTCTGTATCAGAAAGGGCACGTCGGCCGGCAGCTCCACGTAGAACGAGCCGTCCGGCTCAACCGGCGCCTCGCCGAGAATCCGGTGCGCGACACATCCCGATGCTCCCCGCGGGGTCTCGGGATCGGCGGGAGTCTCGCACCCACCCGGCTCGCCGGCCACCCCTTCGATAACCCTCACGGTCGTAATGTCGCCTCGTGTGAAAGACCCGGCCTCGGGGCGGTCTGTTTCGTATACATCAAGACACTGAAGATGCCCCGTCGATTTGTGGTCCTCGACAATGGGAATCCTGCCGTGCGGCTCATTGCGCGGCATGAGTGCAATCGGGTCGATATCGTCCCACTCCGGATCGTCGTACACGAGCCGTCGTTGCGGCCGGTGATCAGGGGTAAACCGATAGAGGCCGTAGGTTCCCCCCGTTCGGTTTCGCCACGACACGAGCATGCCCGGCCCCGGGAGGTCGTGGGGTGTAAGAAAGGTCCCCGTCGAATCGGGGCCGATCACCTCATGGGATCTCAGTGGCCGGCGCAGCCATATCCGCGCCAACCTCCCCCCGCCGTCGTCGCTCTCCCCGTCGTGTTCGACAAAGACCACGCTCCGGTCGTCCATTTCGTGTGCCATTGACTTCATTACCGCGCCCTGGTGATTACCGTAAAGCAGGTTCAAGCCAGTGCCGGCCCAGTTCAGCGTCATCAGGGCGGTAAGACCGTGAGGTGGATAGCGGTTTCCCTGCTGCTGCACAGCGGAGAAAAGCAGGCGACCGTCGCCGAGCACCGACGGAGCGAAATCGTCCCCGAGGTTGTAGCTGATACGCCACACAACCGTCCCGCGTCCTTCAATCGGTTCGCTGTTGGTGACGTAGAGTGACGTCGCGGGACCTCTTCCCAATTCGTCGGCCGTGCCGGCGGCCGTGCCGGTGAATGCAATCCAGCGGACCTTGTCCGTAAACTCCGGTGGTGTAATCGAGCTTCGCGGAAGGTAGACCGGTTCTCGGCAATCGCCGAAGTCGCGGGTTATTCTCCGGGGGCTGCGTCCCCCCAGTGCAATCTCCCAGATATTCCACGGCTCCGCGGGACGTTTTTTTCCGGCAAACAGGACCGTAGTGCCGTCAAAAGAGAGGCAGGGGTCGCAGGCAGAATGAAAACCTCGAGTCAGTACGCCAAATGAAGGCTTGTCGTCTCCGGGAGTAAGGATCGAAATCCGCGACCCCGGCGGTGGCGAAGAACGGGGTCGTGGTGCCGGGGAGAGCTTTCGTGAAGACTGCCTGAGAGGCATCTGGGTGAACACGATCCGCGGCAGGTCCGCCGCCGGTTCCCCGGCGGACCGCACGGCCGCTCCCCACAGAAGTAGCCACAGAGCTGGAAGCAGCATCCGTCGCGGCATTCGACTACTTCGCCTCCCGCTTCGATTCCGCCCGTTCTTCGGTAATAGTGACAACACGTCCCGCCTTAACGCGTCGGCGCTGCTGCACGTGTCCGCTCGGCCAGTGAACCCTGATCATATCCACACGGCCGGCTTTGTCGAGCCCGAAATGCAGCCGCGGATCGTTCTGCGAAAGGTAGCCCGTGGCGCTCTTCTTCTCCTCCACCTGCGTAATCTTCCCCGTCGTGACCGTGACCCGCGCCCCGAGCCCGTCACGATTGCTCATTGTTCCCCGCAGCCGGACCATGATCCACGAACGCCGGTTCCCCCCGTCATTGCGCAGCAGTATCGAAGGTTGATCGAGGTTGAGGATGAACACATCCATGTCGCCGTCATTGTCGTAGTCACCCACGGCCATCCCGCGGGAGACGCTCTTGTGCCGGAAGAAGACGCCGGCCGAACCGGCCGCGTCGCGAAAGACGTGCGAGCCCTCTTTGGTTACGATATTTTCCATGAAAATCTCTTCCTGGGTGTCCAGACGATGACCGTCGCCGTTGCAGATAAAAAGATCGAGATCCCCATCGTTGTCGTAGTCGAACAGATCGCCTCCCCAGCTCCAGTACTGGCCGCTGAGTTCTCCCACCCCCAGCTCCGCCGAAGCGTCTTTGAACAGTCCCTTGCCCAGGTTGCGGTAGAAACTGTTGAAGGTCATGTCCGGCACGAGCAGGTCCAGGTCGCCGTCACGGTCGAAATCGCCGAAATCGCCGCCCATCGACGACGATGCATCTCCGTGAGCCGAGAAGGCAACCCCCGCCTCGAGCCCGACATCGGTGAAGGTGCCGTTGCCGTTGTTGCGATACAGGTAGTTCTCCATGGCATCGTTAGCGACAAACAGATCCACGTGTCCGTCGTTGTTGTAGTCGCTGGAAAGCACTCCCATGGCCCGTCCGCGGTTGCGCACACCGGCCCGTTTGGTGACGTCGGTGAAGCTGCCGTCGCCGTCGTTGCGGTACAATATGTCGGGCTGTCCGGGGTACGACAGCGGCCCCGGGAACTCATCGGCTTCGTAGTAAAGCCGGTACTCCGGGTCGAATTCCAGGTAGTTGCCCACGTACAGATCAAGGAAGCCGTCGTTGTCATAGTCCAGAAACACCGTGCCGACGCCCCAGAGCGAGTCGCCCACACCAGCCGCTTCGGTAACATCGGTAAACGTCCCGTCGCCGTCGTTGCGATACAGGGTGTTCCTGCCGTAGTTGGTGACGTACATATCCGCGTCACCGTCGTTATCGTAATCCCCCGCCACGCAGGCCATGCCGTAGCCCGGATCGCCCACACCCGCCGCTTCGGTAACATCGGTGAACGTCCCGTCGCCGTCGTTGCGAAACAACCGGTTTGTCGGGTGCTTCCCCTTGACTGCCGATGCCGTATCGTTGACAACCGAATGATAGCACCCGTTCACGGCGTAGATGTCCATCCATCCGTCGTTGTTGTAGTCGAAAAACATGCAGCCCGAGCCGGTAGCCTCCACGATATTGCTCATCTTCCCGTCACCGAACGTATGATGAAATTCGATGCCCGACGGCCCGGAGACATCGGTGAAAACGGGACCATCAGCCGAACGTGCACTGCCGGCGCTCAGGAGGAGTACCTGCAGCATGCGGACCGTGAACCGGTTGGCATGTGTCGTTACCATTACTCTCTTCCCGATCGAAATCGTGTGTTGTACGTGGTGATCAGCTTCCGTGCTCCGCGTGTGAGCCGCGCCCGCTTCGGCACCGGCTCCACCGTTTCCCCGTCCCGGGTATACAGGTCCATATCCTTGCACCACCCGTAGGCCTCCAGCACGTATCGCCTGGTCCATCGTTCCGGCGGGCCGTCATCGGGCAGAGAAAACCGCATGGCAATACCTTCACCGGGCCCGAGAATCGCGGTGGCGTCGTCCCGCCGCCGAAGCAGTGAATCAACCGGCCCGAAACGAGTATAGAAACCTTCGGGAACCCGGCAGTCCCACAAGGGTGCGCGTCGTGAGAAATCGTAGTCCGGGCGACGCTGAGGACGATGAATTCTTTCGGGATAGCCCGTACGCCGCAATTCGGACCAGAGAAGAGGAAGCCGGACCGCGCGGGCGTCGGGACACGGTTCCGCAAACACCACGGCGATGTAGTCCCAGTAGATTTCCTGGTTGGTCCTGATCCTCAGCGACCGGGTCCCGGCGGGGAGTCCTTCAAGGGGGGCCGACATTTCCTTGGGCATTCCCGCCGGGTAGCCGAAACGGTCGAGCACGACATGCCATGCACCGTCGCCCCCCCGCGCTTCCACGGTCGGCGCGTTGCAGGATACCCCGGCCTGTGAGGCGGCGAAGTTGGTTTGAGAGTAGGGATACTCAACCCAGCCGAACGCGTGCAGGACAGGGCGGTCGCCCGAGGAATCGAGGGCTTCGGCGAAGTGGAGCGTCAGCACCTGCTCGCGGGCCAGATAGCCGACAAAACGGGTGTCGATTGTGCCGGGATCAGGTGCGATGAAATCTCCGGCATGCAGCGTGGCGGTTATGTCGGTCCCTTCGGCGTCGCGGGCCTCGGCGGGCTTGACGGTTCGGCGGAAAAAAACCGGCTTGCCGCCCACCGGTGGATCGCCCGTCCCCATACGCTCATCAAGGGTCATACTCCATCCCGGCGGCAGCTCGAACGCCTTCAGAGCACAATGATCGATATACGAAAGCTCTTCCATGGGCTCGGCAACAAGTACATCCACCGTGGAATCGCCGACCGGCAAGCCGGCCGGCAGGAGCAGATACTCCCACGGCCGGGGCGTACCGTAGACGCCGGGTGCGAGGGCATATCCGATGCCCCCGACGCCGAGGATGTCACTTACGAACCTGTTCCGCTTCCCGTCGTGAACAAACACTACCGGGCAGCTTGACATCTGTCGTTGTGTTTCGGTGATGGCGTGGAGCGTGCCGCCCTGGAGGCCGATTTCGGTCTGGAACACACCGTCGGGCCAGTCCACCGCGGCAAAATCGATACGGGGTGAGCCTCCGAGCCCGAAACAGAGGGGCTGGAGGCTTTGGCCCGGCCCCGAAGTCCGGCTGAAGGTGTGAAGCATGGTCCATCGCGAGTCGACACGTGCGGCGACCCGCGCGCCGATTCCCGATGCGTTGGAGCGCATGGACATGCCGCGACTGTGCATCCCGGAGAGGAGAATCCCCGCGCACGCAAAGCGTCCCGGGCCGGCGGTGTGAATCACCGGCGCCGCTCCCGGTTTCCAGCCGACAAATTCGATTCCCTCGGCCACATTTCGCATGAGGGGCGTCCACGCCGCGTAAGCCCCTCCCGAATCGGCATCGACCCACCGGGCCCGCACGCTGCACCGCTCGGCGGTGATGGCGGCGACAACATATCCTCCCCCGCCGAAGCCTGTCAGCTCGACCGTACCGTCCAGATCGATGTCTCCGATTGCAAGCATGGGGGGTACACCGCCGGCATCTGCTCCGGGGATGCGAACGTTTTCGAATCGCGTAGGAATCCAGGCATCGTTCGAATGAAGGCTCCAACGGGTGAGGACCGCTGTTGAGTCGACCGTGTATATCTCCACCCGCCCGTCGGCGTCAAGATCCCCCGCAACGGCCGCGCGGATATCCGCGCCGGCAAACGCCGTCCCCGCGCTTTCGGTATAGTTCCACAGCCGATGATTTTCGAAGACCGCATGCGGCCCGCGTCTGTTGATTACAACAATATCCGCATCGCGGTCGTCGTCGATATCCGCGGCGATGACGCTCCGGGAAGAGGAGCCGAAATCCAGGTCGGGGTTCGTGCCGGCGAGCGGACGGAAGGTTCCGTCGCGGTTGTTGTTGAGCAGTTCGTTCTCGCCGTCGGCATTGACCACGAAAATATCGAGATCTCCGTCATGGTCCGCATCCAGCAGCGCCCCGTCAACCGTGACGCTTGAGTCCCCGCCGGTTCCCGTTTCATCCGTGACATCAAGCCATGCACCCGATGTGTCGCGTCGCATAAGCATATTGGGGCCGTCCCGGCACAGGTACACGTCGGTCAAGCTGTCGTTGTCGAAATCTCCCCACAGGCAGGTGTTGACATGAGCAATCGCGGCAAGTGCATGACGGGTGTCGAGGCGGAAGGAGCCGGTTGTCCCGCTGCTGAGAAAAACGGCGTTGCCCACGGCGCCGGAGATGAGAACGGAGCCGGTCAGGACAAGGTCGGGGACCGCGTCGCCGTTGATATCGCACGCGGTGAAACTCCGGCGGCCGGCTCCTTCGACCCACGAGACCGAATCCCCGCCCGGGCACAGGGGAGCGACACCGTCGAAAAGTGCGCCGTCCGGCCGGGGGTAAGCCGCCCGATCGCCGGCATCGATCACCTTCACCTCCGCCTTGCCGCCCATACGGGTGTATTTGAACTGGAGGACACGGCCGCGCGGATTGTTCGCAAGGCCCCGAAACTGCTCCATCATCTCCGAAGCCCGCTCGGTCGAATCAAGATGCCGGTACGCCATAAAGAGGGAGTAGTAAGCGCTTCGCAGAAAGGGATCCTCCTCGACGGCGCGCTTGAGAACCGCCGCGGCTTCCTCATGCCGCCCAAGCTCCAGCAGGCATTGCCCCATGTAGTAGCGACTGTCGGCGTCGGATGAATCGTGCCGGGCCGTGAACGCGAAGTGTGAGAAGGCATCGCCGGGTTGCCCTTGATACAGAAGCAGCAGCCCGAGCAGGTACCGGGCACGAACCGCGGCCGAATCCCGCACAAGGACGCTGTCGAGCAGCTCGCGGGTGCGCTCCATGTCACGGGTCTTCTGGCGGTTGAAATGGGCAATTGCCAGATTGACCATGACATCGCGATTGCCCGGAAGTGCCTGCCGTACCGAGTCAAGCACGGCAATCGCGCTGTCGCAATCGTAGTGACCCATCAGGGCCACGGCACGGTTGTGCAACCGGACAATCCCCGCATCCGGCACACTCTCCACCGAACGCTTCTCGCTCGCACATCCCGCGATAAGCAGAAAAACGATCCCGAAAAACAGTTTCATCTTGTAGGAATCCCCTTGTCCGATACGGAAAAACCGACCGCCGCTTCGTTGGACGCGGCAACCTTCATAATAAGATACATCCATTCGGTTGTGCACCTGCCGGCGTTTCTCTGCTCCCTGCTTCACCAGGGCGTATGCCCGGGGAGACACGATGTATCTTTTGGTTTGAAGCCGGCATGAAGGCTGCCGGATATATCCTTTTCCAGGAGCCGCCTGAAACCAAACGCGCAGGGGACAAGACCGGTCGGGTAGTGTCTGCCGTGCCTGCGAAAGTACCTCCATGTACTCACTCCTCTCTATCCTCCACCCTCCCTTCGTCCACCGTGATGACTCCATTTTCCGATTTCGTTTCCATCGTGCTCGAGGCCGAATACGGCACTGCCGCGGCACGGTGCCGTCTGCATTACGAAGCTTCGGTGACGCACTGTTTGATTTGAAAGGAGTATGCCGTCATGGCAACCGTTGATGTACGGGGACAGGCATGCCCCATGCCCCTGATCGCGACGAAAAAGGCATTGAAAGAGGTTGGGGCGGATGAAGAAATTGTGATCCTGATCGATAACAAAACCTCGTGCGACAATGTCGAGCGGTTTCTCCATGATAACGGCATTGTTGTTCGCATCGCGGAAGAAGACGGCGTCTACACACTTACGATGCGCAAGAGCAACAAGGATCTCACGCACCCTGATACGGCATCGTATTGCCCCACGTGCGCCGCAACGCCCCACGTGATTGCGTTTTCCGGCAACAGGATGGGCTCCGGCTCGGAGGAGCTGGGGGAGATACTGATGAAGGCGTTCGTCAATACGATCAAGGAAGTAGAGCCGTTGCCTTCTCACCTGATTTTCTACAACGCCGGCATATTTCTCACCGTCGAGAGCTCGTCCTTGCTTCAGCCCCTGCATGAGCTTCAAGAAATGGGTGTCAAGGTTTTGGTATGCGGCACCTGTGCTGAGTACTACAAAAAAAAGGAGCAGGTGCGGGTCGGAACCATTTCGAACATGTATACGATTCTGGAGGCCCTCTCGGCTGCCGGAAACATAATCCAGCCGTGAATGCGAGGTTCCCGGTCATGAAATTCGATCTTCTTGAAACCGTAGAATACGGAGGCTGTTCGGCAAAACTTGCACCGTCGGAGCTGGCCAAGGCCTTGCAGGGACTTGCCGCGGTCGACGATCCGCGGCTGCTGGTGGATATCAGCACGCACGACGACGCCGGGGTGTGGAAGCTGTCCGACGACACGGCGCTGGTGCAGACCACGGATTTCTTTCCTCCCGTGTGCTCCGATCCCTGCGAGTTCGGGCAGATCGCGGCGGCAAACGCCCTCAGTGATGTCTACGCAATGGGAGGACGGCCCCTGACGGCTCTCAATCTCGTGATGTTTCCCCAGCAGCGCATTCCACTTGCGGTGCTTCGCGAGATTCTTCGGGGCGGCATGGACAAGGTAACGGAAGCCGGTGCGGTTGTCGTGGGAGGCCACACCGTCGATGACTTTCCACCGAAGTACGGCCTCGCCGTTACCGGGGTCGTGCATCCCGACAAACTCATCACCAATGCATCGGCACAACCGGGCCAGGACCTGGTTCTCACCAAGCCTCTGGGGACCGGTGTTATCGCCGCCGGCAGGCGGATCGGGGAGGTCGAGCCCGGGGCGTACCGCGCCTCGCTTGACACCATGAAACAGCTCAATGCCGCCGCCGCGGCGGTCATGGCGGAAAGCGGCGTGCGTTGCGCGACCGATATTACGGGCTTCGGCTTGCTGGGACACGCCTTGAAGATGGCCGATGCAAGCGGGATCAGCATCGAAATACACGCCGGGTCGGTACCGCTGCTCGACGACGCCTATCGGCTTGTGGATCTTGGCTGCATTCCCGGAGCTTCGTTTAGGAATCAATCATTTGCCGAAGAACGTTGTACTGTTGCCTCGTCGGTTGACTACAATCGCAAGATGCTTCTGTTCGATGCGCAGACATCGGGGGGCATACTCTGCGCAGTCGACCACGACAGAACCCCGGACGCCCTGGCCGCACTGCACGAGAGAGGCTGTCCACACGCGGCGGTTGTCGGCAGGGTGGTGCCCGGGAAACCCAAAAAGTTATATATAGATTGATTTGTGGCCCCGCGACCCCGGATTCATATTCTCAACTCGTCCCGGCACGCCCCCCCCGTTGGAGCCAAAACCACACCGGTGCGATGCCGAACCGATTCACCGATGCTTCTCCGATCGGCGTGCCCCCCTGGTACAACAACCTGTTCAACCGACCCTTTGCACGGTCTCCCTCTGCCTGCCCGCATCCGCGGACAGTTTAGCTGCAAGCGTTTCGCCATGCGACATCTCCGGCGTGTGCCGGACCGTGCTTGTCCCATGGAAGAATCTCCCGGCGACTGACCGGGAAGCCGCCGAGAACCCGGGGAAGCCGCACCAATGAGCCTGCTCGTGCTCCCTGCCCGCGGGCGGGACACGCCCGCGGGCGCGGAAAAGAGAGCGGGCCGTAATGTCGTCTCTCTTGACCGAAGGATGTATGCACTGTTATTTTGTAGGTGGTTGCGGAAGAGGAGTAAGCCGGAGGGGAAAGGTACGAGGGACCGTCGTGAAGCGGTGCGGGGGCTTTGCGGGGCAGACGGAACGACGGAACGAACGGGGATAACGGACGGGAGCGGTTTTCCTTTCATCCTATACAAAGGAGGAGTTGATGAACAAGGGTGATCTGATCGTGGCAGTGGCGAAGGAAACCGGGTTGAGCAAGTCCGGGGCGGAGCAGGCGGTGAACTCCGTGCTGGAGAACATCAAGAAGAACACCAAGAAGGGTGTTCAGCTTGTCGGCTTCGGCAGTTTTACCGTGGCGAAGCGGAAGGCTCGGAAGGGCCGCAACCCTCAGACCGGCGAGCAGATCAAGATCAAAGCCTCCAAGTCCGTCAAGTTCAAGCCCGGTGCGGCTTACAAGGCACGGCTGGGCAAGTAGGATTTCGGCTCGATCGCAGCATCCGGGGCTTTCCTCTCAAAAAGGGGAAAGCCTTTTTTCTTTCCCTGCCTTCGTACAACATCGTTGTATTTTCCGGATGTATCTTCGTGTGTAATCCTCGTCCGTGCCGATGCTCATTTCAGAAAGGCTGAAATGATGCGTAGTTCATTCCGCATGTCGGTGGGGGCTGAGGTTCACCATTGGGGCCGAAGCGGTTGAGGCGCAACGTCCCGCCGACCTGGTTGAGGTTATCGTATGAATCACTTCGTTACGGATCGAAGAGTCCCGGGGCTGCTCCTCTCCCTCTTTGTCGGGGCATCCACGGTAGTTTCCGGAGAAGCCTTCCCGTTTCCGGACATTCTCAAACCGAACGTCGCGTTCTGGAAGAGAATCTACACCGAAGTGTCGTTGACCGAAGGACTTCTTCACGACCAGGCGTATCCGGCGGTAGTCTACAAGAAGATTACCGTGGGCAATCGAGTCAGTCGAACCCGGAGAAGCATAATCCGGCGGGAGCGAAATGTTGTCGGGGCCTATCTTGACATCATTTCCACGCAACCCGAATCAACATGGTCGGAGGAGGAGAAGCGAATTGCGAAACTGATTCGAAAGCACATACCTTCCGCCGATCGAGCGTCGGCATCGTCGCGCATACGATTTCAGCAGGGTCAGAAGGAGCGGTTCATCGCGGGGCTCGAACGCTCAGGCGCCTATCTGGACACGATCCGTGCCGTCCTGAATCACTACGGCCTTCCGGCCCGAATTGCCTACCTTCCCCATGTCGAATCGTCGTTCAATACCGAAGCCTATTCGCGCGTAGGAGCGGCGGGGCTGTGGCAGTTCATGCGCGGCACGGCAAAGAGCTACATGACGATCAACTATCTGGTGGATGAGCGACGGGATCCGTTCATTTCGACGGTTGCGGCCGCCCGGCTCCTGAAGAGGAATTACGAAGTCCTGCGTACGTGGCCGCTTGCCATTACGGCTTACAACCACGGTCTTTACGGCATGAAACGAGCCGTGCAGCGGTGCGGCTCGCGTGACATTGCGGTCATCATACAGAAGCACCGGAGCCGGAGCTTCCGGTTCGCTTCAAAGAACTTCTACAGTTGTTTCCTCGCCGCGAGTGAAATCGCCGATGATTATGCATCGTATGTGGGACCGGTGAAATTTCATGCTCCGTTGAAGACGGCGGAGGTGGAGCTGTCGCACTATGTCCGTCCCAGCGTTCTGGCACGGTACCTGGGGATTGAAGCCGCCGTTTTGCGGAACCTCAATCCGGCCCTTCGACCGGTGGTATTCATTCAAGACAAGCAGATCCCCGCGGGCCACCGTCTGAGAATTCCTCCGGATCTGTCCCCCGACACCGCGATGCTCGCCCTCGCGGCTATTCCCGATACGCTCCGAAGCGATGCGCCGGAGCGGCCCCGCTACTACCGGGTCCGAAGAGGCGACAACCTCTACGGGATCGCTTCACGCCTTGGCGTTTCCGCCAGGGATATCGCACTCGAAAACGGCATTACCCGCATGAATCGCATCTACGCCGGGCAGGTGTTGAGGGTGCCGGGCGCAACGGTGACAAAGGTAAGCATGGCAAAAAAGGATACGGCCGAACCGGCGGAAAAGAAGCCCGAACAGGTGGCCGTGCAGATCCCGAAAGACACCGCTACCGTGTCGAAGGAACCCGTGAAAGATTCCGCGGCCGCCGCGGAGAAAGCCCCGGCCGAACCCCCCGCGCCGAGCGAGGAGATCCCCGACTCCCTTCGGGAGGTTCTCATGGCGCCGGCTGTTGCCGCCGGCGCTCCGCCCTCACGCGAGGGGCCGGGCGTAAGTCCTCACTTCGACGTGGGAGTGTACAATCTCGAAGTCGTTCTCTCGCCGACCGGTCGGTCGGCGGAGATCGTGGTTTCCGTCAACGAAACAATCGGCCATTACGCCGAATGGCTCGATATTCCCACTCAGCGCATTCGCAACCATAACAACATGGGCAGACGCTCCGGCATCCGGATAGGCGGACGGCTGAGCATTCCGACCGACGAAGCGGGCCTGGATCGGTTCGTGTCGGCCCGTCTGGAGTATCACATGGCGCTGGAAGAAGACTTCTACTCGCAGTTCAAGGTGGTGGACGTACGCTCCCGCGAAGTGGAAAAGGGCGAGAACCTGTGGGACATCTGCAACGGGGAAGAGGCCCTGCCCCTGTGGCTGTTCCGGAAGTACAACAAACAACTTGACCTTGACAAGCTCATGCCGGGCATTGAAGTCTGGCTGCCGGTTATCGAGGAGAAGACCCCCGAAGATGTTCGGCGCGAGCTGCGGGAACAGACCCAGCGGTACCGCACGTTTCGGCAGCCTCCTCGCATGACGGAAGAACCCGTACGCCGGACACCGTAAGTACGGGATATCGGTGCAGGCGGCCGGTTGTTTGCCGAATGAGCCCCTTCACTCACAGAGTGTGTGTTGGGCGTACTCGCAGGCATTGCGGAAAAGCGCCACACCGGCCCCTTCCTCGGGCAGCTCCTCCCGCGTCCATCGTGGATGATTCGTGCGGTGCAGGAAAGCTTCGGGATGCGGCATGAACCCGAAGAGCCTGCCCGATGGATCGCAGATTCCGGCAATGGCTGCCTGAGAACCGTTGGGATTGGCCGGGTACTTTCGCGTTGACTCACCCGTCGCGGGATCCGCATACGTTGTCGCCACAAGGTTGGCCTCTTTGAGCGCCGAAAGCGTCTCTTTGCTCTCGGCCATGAACTTCCCTTCACCGTGACGGATCGGGAGGTAGAGGCTTTCGATACCGCGGGTAAAGATGCAGGGAGAATCGGGGTTGACTCGGAGCACTACCCATCGGTCTTCGAATCGGCTCATATCATTGTGCGTAAGCGTGGCCCGCCGGCGAAGGTAGTTGCCGTCCAGGGCGGGAACGAATCCGAGCTTGACCATCAGTTGAAATCCATTGCAGATTCCCAGGATAAGCTTGCGATCCTGGATAAAGCGGAGGAACTGATCCATAACCGGTTCTCCCGTCTTCTCCACCCTGGCGTGGTGCAGCCGATGGGCCTGTGCCTTTCCCGAGCCCAGATCGTCTCCATCGAGAAACCCTCCCGCAAGCACCAGAAGGTGGTACGGCTCCAGCGTCGCGTCACCGTGAAACAGCTCCCATATTGAAACGATGTCGACCTGTCCGAAGCCTCCCAGGCGGCACGCATGAGCCGTCTCCATCTCGCAATTGATGCCGTTGCCGGCAAGGATGATCGCCGAAGGCGTTTCAGTCATGGATGGAATCCTCTGTCCATTGGCGAAAGGTTCATAAGCCCGGATTCATCGGATAACCGCTGCCGCGATCGGCAAGTGCTCCGTACCGTGCCTGCCGAATTCATGTCATGCCCGTGCGCTCGCCGGCATCAAAACTTCAACGGCGCCTTCCACGCCGCCCGCGCGTCAATTCTGGAGATCTCCAGCGCCGGCTCACCATCGAGCCCCCGTACCGACAGGCGTTCCCCCTTCACCGTCGTGCCGATTCGCGCCACGGGAACAGCTTCACTCAGCAAACTCTCGAATTCAACCGCGTTCCCCGGCGCTACTTCAATCAGCATTCTGCTCTGCGACTCGGAAAACAGCAGCTCCGCATCGGTCGTACATCCCTTCCGCACCACGGCCCCCAGGTCGACCTCGACGCCCAGTTCACCGCTGAAGCACATTTCCGCCAGGGCCACTCCCAGGCCCCCGTCGGAGAGATCGTGACATGCCTTGACAAGCCCGCGGTTGATTGCCCGATGCACGCCGCGGTAGGCGGCCAGAGCCACCGTCGGCGTATGCACGGCCGGCACCGAGTCTTCGTAGAAGCCCTTCATCAGAGCGTACTCCGATGCACCGAGTTCGCGATACGTGCGGCCCACCAGGTACACGAGATTGCCGGGGTGCTTGAAATCCATGGTTACCGCCCCGCGCACATCGTCGATCTTTGCCACCAGGCTGACCAGGAGTGTCGGCGGAATGGAAATTCTGGTGCTGCCGATATGATAGTCGTTCTTCATGCTGTCTTTGCCGGAGATCAGGGGCACTCCGTAGTGCAGGCAGATATCGTGAAGGGCCTGGTTCGCTCGAACAAGCTGGGCCATCTTGAATTCGCCTTCGGGGTTCTTCTCGGAGGTGATCGGGTCGGACCAGCAGAAGTTGTCCAGCGCGGCCATGTGGTCGGGGTCGGCGCCCACGCACACGGCGTTTCGCACCGCCTCGTCCACCCCGCAGGCCGCCATGGAATACGTGTCGATGTCGCTGTAGCGCGGTACGATACCGTTTGAAACGACCACCCCTTCGAATGAATCCAGCAGCGGGCGGATCACGGCTGCGTCCGACGGCCCGTCGTTTTGCGCTCCACACAGGGGTTTGACCACGCTCCCGCCCTGAACCTCGTGGTCATACTGCCGGACAACATATTCCTTGCTGCAGATGTTGAGCCGCCCAAGCAGCGACAACATATCGGCCCCGAGATCGTCGGATTGTCTTGGCTTGCGCTCTCCACGTTCGGGCGGGACCCAATGCGCCGGCAGATCCATCCGCGGAAGGCCCTCGTGCAGAAACTCCATTGACAGGGCCGCCACCACGGTTTCACCATACCCGACAACCAGCAACCCACTGTCGGTGAACTCGCCCAGATCCGTTGCTTCCACCTGCCACGTGCGCGCAAGATCCATGAATCGGGCCAGGTGAGCGGGCGGTACCGCCACGGTCATGCGTTCCTGGGCCTCCGAGAGAAATATCTCCCACGGCTCCAGACCGTGGTATTTCAGCGGGGCTTTCCGCAGGTCGACCGATGCTCCATTGGTATCGGCGGCCATCTCGCCCACCGATGAAGAGAGCCCGCCGGCGCCGTTGTCGGTGATTGCGTTGTAAAGTTCCAGGTCACGGGCGCGGAGCAGAAAATCGGTCATTCGTTTCTGGGTTATCGGGTCTCCGATCTGAACCGCCGTGGCCGGCGATCCCTCGTGAAGGGGCTCCGAGGAAAACGTGGCGCCGTGAATCCCGTCCTTGCCGATCCTTCCGCCTACCATGACAATGCGATCGCCGACACGGGCGCGCTTCTCGTAGCCGACTCGCTCGCCGATACGCATCGGCATGATCCCCAGGGTCCCGCAGTAGACGAGCGGTTTGCCGAGAAACCTCTCGTCGAACACCACCGTACCGTTAACCGTGGGAATGCCGCTTTTATTGCCCCCGTGCTCGACTCCCTCGCGTACTCCCTCGAAGACCCGTTTGGGATGAAGGATACGCGGGGGAAGCGGCTTGTCGTGGAAGGGTGAGGCGAAACAGAACACGTCGGTGTTGGCAATGAGCCGCGCGCCCAGGCCCGTGCCGAACGGATCGCGATTGACGCCCACGATACCGGTTAGAGCGCCGCCGTAGGGGTCCAGGGCCGATGGGCTGTTGTGCGTCTCGACCTTGAAGACCAGTGCCCACTCGTTGTTGAATCGAATTACGCCGGCATTGTCTCTGAATACCGACAGGCAGATGTCCTCCTCCCCCTTTGCCTCCCTGACCTTCTCCGTGGCGCCCTGCACATAGACCTTGAACAGACTCGATATGCTCTGCGCATCGCGCCCTTCTTCACGGTACGACACCCGCGCGTTGAAAATCTTGTGTTTGCAGTGCTCCGACCAGGTCTGCGCCAGTATTTCCAGCTCGACGTTGGTAGGGACGGCGGGGAGGTTGTGTTCCCGCCGAATCCGCCCGGTATCGACTTGGTCGTAGTACGCCTTGATTGCCCACAATTCCTCCAGCGACAGCGCAAGGGTCATCTCTGCGCTGATCTTCCTCAGTTGCTCTTCGGGCACATCGAGACGGATTTCGCGAAACAGCGGTCCGGTATCCTGGTCGGTCACCAGCGGCGGGGCGAACTCACGTGCATGCACATCGAGCCATTCATCACGGGAGTAAACCTTCACACTGTTGATCAGGTCGTTGGCGAGCAGCTCGCGGCCGATACGCTCGGCGTGTTTGCGGGAGAGCGCGCCGCGGAGAAAGTACTGGGTGCCGGTATGAACGGAGAACTCACGGTTTGCTCCGTCGGGTACGGCAATGCGGACCGCTTCAGCCGCCGTGCGTCCGATATTGTCGGTAACACCGGGAAGAAATCCGACCTCGATCATCCAGTCGAATTCGGAGAGAAAGGTCTCGTTGATCGTGTATCGCTGTATCACCGGGTCCGACAAGGGCCCGTCGGCCAGCTCTCTGAGTTCCAATGACGTGAACTCGCCGTGAAGTGCGTACACGGCAACCGGGCGCACGGAGCTTACGGTACCGATACCGAAATCCTTGACAATCCGACCGCGCGTCTTCTCCCCCGCGGCGTCGCGATGCTCGTCTCTTGTACCGACGTATATCCTGGAGGTCATGGTCAGCGCCGAAACCTTGTGTGCTTGTGGCCCGAATCCGCTTTGAAGAGCAGTGCAAAATACGTCAGTGTCCCCGGCGACGGTCAATGCGGCGTATCGATCGGGCGCCCGCGAGCTTGAAACGCATGGTGTACGGCATTTCGGGAACACCCTTCCGGCCTCTCATAACCCGCGGCCGGTCACTCGCCGCGGGGGTCCGGCGCGCATTCGAGAAAGCGAGCCGACGGCTGTCGGCGTCGAGTTGCGGGTGGCGATGGTGAGGCAAAGCCGCGGGATGGATCCACACCGGTCGGCACGCGTCTCCCGCTGCGGGGGGAAGGGCTCACAGGTCTTGTGAGCGCAATCGATCCTTCCTGGTGTTGATATACTCCTGAAGATCCAGAGAGGCCAGCGAGAGCCGGTAGTCGAAGCGCTTGTCGGCCGCCGAGATGTTCACCGAGAAAAGCACGCGGGTCTTGGGAAAATCCCACCGTGCATAGGAGGAAGCGATGATATTCTTATAATACTCCGACGGGTGATAGCGAAAATTCCACCGGTCCCGTCGCACGCGCTCGTCGGTCCGCAGAAACACCTCGCGCGGGTCGAGTCCTTCGAAAACGGGCTCCTTCTTCCCGTACTTCTTTCGAAGAAGATCGAAGATGTCGTGCACGAATGTCAGGGTTTCATCCCGAATCACCCGGTAGTATTCATCCACGCTCCTGAAGACGTTGTAGTTGAAATCGTAGGAGGCAAGATGCGAGAAGTCAAAGTCAACGGTGGCCTGACAGAAGCGGTCTTCGACGAAGTAGTACCGGACCTCGGCGGGATAGCCGGCAATCGTTTCGTTCGAGCCGAAGACTTTGATGCCCAGATCTTCGGGGAAGTCGTTCTCGGCAGGCACGGTGCGCCACTGCGACGGATCGACCGCGCCTCGCACCTCGGCCCGGGACATCCCCCACACGGCTTCCTGGAAGCCCACCGGTGGCTGGGCTGCGCCCGCTGCCCATGCCCATGCCGCGGCCAGCGCCAGAGAGATCGATGCTGTACACATGATACTAGTTTACTATGTGGTTGAACCTCAATGCAAACGCCGGACTACCGGCGAATGCGGCCCGAGATCGATGCCTCCTCGATACGGAGTACCTGCGTGGCGAACGTACCCTTGAGAGCCGGAGCGCGGACACCGACCCCGGTAAGTAGAACCCGTCCGCCTCCGCTTCGCTGGAGCTGCTCCATGACTGCCGTGAAATCGACGCGGTCATTGTCGGGGTAGCGGTAGCTCAATTCGTATGTTTCGCTTTGGTGACTATGCCGGACGAAGTGGAAAAGGATATCCTCAATACCCAGCAATGCATCGGCCAGTGAGTCATGCTCCGGGGGCAGTAGATAAAGGCGCAGGTGAATCCCGCGGGAGACGGCGGCACGACTGCCGGCCTTGTAGTCCTCCGAATACAGGTACATCCGCACGGTGTCGGCATCCAGACTGCAGACATTGGGGTAGAAGGCGTTGCCCTCAAGCGTGGTCTCGATATCGTTGATAACACCGGTGAAGACGACATCCGGTTCATAGGGGATCTCCGCCTTGCCGGCGGGGTTGTTGCAGAAGATCGCCAGGGCGGCCGGAAAGATGAGTAAGGCTCGAATACGCACGGAATGCGGAGCCTCCGCGTTGTTCAGCGCAGCGGCGCAAAGGCGGCCGGCGACGGAGTCGGCAATACTGCCGCGTGAGCGGGCATGCGAATCGCTCTCCATGGTTCAAGAATACCATGCCGGGCCGTGGGCTGTCCATGCCACAGTCGCGTAATGTCGGTGCAAAGAGGCGTTTCAGTGCCAATGCGTCTTATCGTGATACGCCGACGAAATCGCAAATTGCACGTGGTCAGGGCCGGCCCCGTGCAGCGCAGAGGAGCACACTCACCCACAGGCAGGCTCTGAGACGTCGTCCATCGGCGGCCATTGTCGTAGTCAATCTCCCGCCGTGCGAAGAGGGACACACCGCGCCCCCGGCGAACAGTTGAAGGCACGGACGCAGCATTTCCAAAACGAACAAGATAGCTTGTGCATGTTTCGCGTCTGCGCCTGCGCCATTGGTGCACACACCCACGCGGGAGTGCACAGAGGGTATTTTGGATTGTTCCCGGAAGGAGCGCGTGCATACGGGTCGCCTTCAAGAAGAAACCGCCGCTGTCCGTACACGTGGACAGGGATGCCGCCGGAAGCCCGGACGGCGACAGGGGCGCGCGAACATTGCCTGGATACTCTCATGCCGTCATCTGAAGTCCACATACCGGTTGCCGCACAGGAGTTGAGAAACCGTCTGATCACCGTACCCGCGGCGGCCCGGAAAGCGGTCGTTCAGGTCAAGAAAGTACCCGTCGGCATTCTGGAGATGGAGGACGTACTCTTTCACCTGAATTCCGCGGTCATGATGCCCGAGAACCCCGAAGGACCGTCGGCGGCGGACGGCCCTCCCACGAAGAAGCAGGTGCGCCTCAGCGGAATCCTTGCCCTGGCAATTGCATTCAAGCAGGTGCAACTCCACCCCGACCGGAAGCTGCTTGTTGCCGGACATACCGACCGCTCCGGTGAAACGGCGTACAATTTCGAACTCTCGCAGCTTCGTGCACAAAATGTCATGCACCTGCTCACGGGAGGAAAAAAGGAGTGGGCCGAAATCTCCCGAAGCAAGCACAAGGTCGAAGACTACCAGCAGATCATGCTCCATTTCAGCGCCCGCCCGGGGTGGAACTGTAATCCGGGAAAGGTCGACAACACCTGGGGGCCGAAGACCGAGACGGCTACCCGCAACTTCATTGCCGGCTATGCTTCGTTTCCCCACAAGCTCGCTCCCGTTGCGGTACCCGCCGAGAGTCTGGTCGATACGATCAAGGACGATCCAAAGCACGAGTGGCCCGAGCCGCTGTGGGGTGCCGTATTCGACTTGTACCAGCACGAGTTGATTCGGGCGGTCACGGGCAAGCCTGCGGCCGATGAAGATTTCGAGGGCACCAGAAACGCCATGGCCCCCATGGACCCCGCCCGCCCGTATGTCGGCTGCGGGGAGTCCTTCCCGATCAGCAAGAGGTCCGACTACCGCTCTCAAAAGGATCGCCGCGTCGAAATCATGTTCTTCGATACACCCGAATGCATTCCTCTCTCTTGTCCGGAGCGCAAAAACTCCGTCCACACGCAGAGTGAGTGCATTCTGCATAACGAGAAGTATTTCAAGAAAAAGCCGCTCGATCCCGATGACTACTTCACCGCGCACTATCACGTGAAGTTCCTCTATTTCGACGGCGTTTGTGGAGAGTACAAACCCATCCCCGACGGTCTTCCACTCAAGATCTACAAGGAGGGAAGTACCGAGATACCCTCACGGGTGAAGTATCAAAACGGTCTCTACGAGGTCTCGGGACTGGGTCTGACCCATACACCCCGGGAGAAAGATATCCATTTCGGCTTCGCGCTGGACGATGCGTGGATTTTTACGAAAGACAGCACCTCGGAGCCGCGGATCATGACCAGGAAGGAGATTGAGAAGGAAATCTCTCCGAAAACCTTCGATGAACTTACGGTCAAGCAGAGGCGGCACTACGTCTCCATTGCGCCGGAATGGGACAGCCGCAACTGGCCCTGCGAATGCAAGGGCCGGCAGGAGGAGTTTGCCGAACAGGTCATGCGGCTTACCTCCGCCGAAGACCCGCTCGTTTTCAACATGGACATGCTGGTGCTGCTTGAGAAGAAGGGAGCCTCCCAGGGTATCAAGGATGCCGATCATTTTGATGCGCCGAAGAAGCTTGAAAAGGACAAGTCGCGCGTCAAGATTCTCACCATAGATCCCAAGGATGCTACCCTGTCGCTGTACAAGACCGGCACGGAGTATACAACGTCACGGATCCCCTTCACCGCAAACCGTGTCACCGAGAAGGCAAAGCATATTGCCTGCGTCTTCTTCCGCAACGGTTTTTACGTGCCCTCCGATACGCACACCGCACGGGAGAACAAGTGGCTGGAAAAGGGATATTGCATCGGCGCCCGGGCGGCGTTGAGAGTCGACCCGTCCAGGCAGGCACACTGGGAGATGTTTCACAACCGGAACGAGCATGCGTATACGGGTGACTACGACGTGCACTATCTGCACCACCTGCACGCCCT
>CAZNDN010000049.1:0-230 GCA_964571815.1 uncultured Fibrobacterota bacterium
ACCGGAATCATGCTTCGACTCGGTACATCCCGAGCAGCGTCGAAGGGCTCATGCTGTGACCATGCTCAGCAGAACGGGACCTCGGGATGTTCTCTGGGTTGGGGCATTGCTACAGACATGCCGGCCCTAAGGGCCTCAGGATACCGCGAGACAAGCAACTGGAGCGCGCACCGAATCCGCTCACCCTGAGCACAGTCGAAGGGTGCACCTTCGTCTCGTTTTCACACGCG
>CAZNDN010000049.1:330-26121 GCA_964571815.1 uncultured Fibrobacterota bacterium
ACCGGAATCATGCTTCGACTCGGTACATCCCGAGCAGCGTCGAAGGGCTCATGCTTTGACCATGCTCAGCAGAACGGGACCTCGGGGTGTTCTTCGGGTTGGGGCATTGCTACAGACATGCCGGCCCTACGGCGCTCTTGCGGTGGGATCCGGATGCTTGATTCCGTACAACTCAGACTACCTGCACCTGACCCCTGGCTTCTCGATGCCACGTACTGGACAACTCACCCTGCTGCTCGCTGCCCCTCTGCCCCCCTGCACCTCTGATTTCTTATCCGCTGTCCCGGGGAAGATCGGGACGCCGGGAGGCTGCTACGGCGAGCGTGTCGCAGCGCTCGTTCATCGGGTGGCCGTTGTGGCCGCGAACCCACTGGAAAGAAACCCGGTGTTTGTCGGCCAGATCCAGGAGTTTTTGCCAGAGGTCCACGTTGAGCGCTTTCTGCTTATTGCCGCGCCTCCAGCCGTTGCTGCGCCATTTCCGCGCCCAGCCTTTGTTCATGGCGTTGGCCACATACTGTGAGTCGGTCACGACGGTTACGGTGCAAGGTTCCTTGAGCAACTCGAGGCCTTTGATCACCGCGAGAATCTCCATGCGATTGTTGGTCGTGTTGCGAAACCCGCCGCTGAGCTGTTTCGAATGCTTGCCGTAGGTGAGTATCGCCCCGTATCCGCCGGGACCCGGGTTTCCCGAACACGCGCCGTCGGTGTAAAGAGTAACCTGTTTCATAGGCAGGAAGAAGTGACCTTTCAGGTACGTAAGGTGTCGATCATATTGGACCGCTCTGCCGAGCACCGTCGAAGCATGAGCACGGTCGAAGCATTTCGTGAAACCGCAGATGCTCGATCCTTCGACAGGCGCATCCCGAGTCTGCCGAGGGGCTCAGGATGAGCGAAGGGTACTACCCGGGGTGTCTGAGCAGTTGCGGGGGAAAAAATACATGCGGGCGCTCAGACTCAGCCGAATTGATGCCCATTGCAGATTGTTCGGCAGGAAGGGACGCCGTGCACCTCCGCCGCTGCATTTACCGCATTTTCCGCTTCGGGTCCGTGATCTATTTTAACAGGTACTCAGCTACTCTGTTTGTTGGATCTGTCGAACCCCTCGTGCTGAGTCGTTCGGCCGGGTTCATCAGGATGAACGGATGGACTGCCTTGGGTACTTGAGAAGGTACCTGCTTCAGCAGTTGTTAGACTCTCTGTCCGTGACATCTACACTTCGGCGGGCTCAGTGCATGCGTTTTTTGCGTGTTTTTTTCTATCAGTGCCAACTCACATTGGCCATTTTCTTATGTTCCTCACGCGCCGGCATCTGGTCTCTCCCGCTCCACGGGACTCCGGCGAAGCCGGCTTAGCGGAGCTGGTCTATCCGAAATCAGCCCCCCACCTTTACTAACAAATCTTCCAATCCGCAATCCGCAATCCGAAATCCGCAATCAAAATGGCGGAGGGGCTGAATTACGGGGAGATGTATTTCTGGCGTGTGATTGCATCGCACGACGATGTCTCGGATACGAGTGCGGTGTGGACCCTTGGTACCATGGTGCGGGGATTCCGCGGCCGGGACACCCTGGTTAATCCTCCCGCCCTCTATGTCGACACGGTGGATCCGGGACTTATCCTGCGAATTGATACGACGGTCCTCGTGGAGAGCACCCGGGACACTTCATGGTCGTCCATCTCAGAGGAAGTGTACGATTCACTGCTTTCGTTGGGTGATGATTCGATCTCCGGGACGGTCAAAGCCGATGTGAGGGAGTATGTTGTCAAAGGTGTCAAGGAGATTGACACTTCCTACGTGATTCGGGAAAGTTCGGAGGGAGCTTTTGACACTGCCGCTACGTACGACACCACCTTTGAGGAAGTAGGCACGGTGGTGGATACCGTCGGCTTCCTGCGGATAGAGTCCTTTTTCGGTACCGAGGACACTACCGAGCAGGCGGATACCGTAGTGATCACCGATACTCTGTCGGGTATCACGGATATGGTTGTCGACAATCCTGACAGTGCGTGGTATATCACCTGGGACGGAACGCTCGCGGCATACGGCAGGACCACAGAATCGTTGACACTGAAAGAGACGGTTTGGAGTGCAAACTCCCTTGTCAAGGACACGGTTCACGATTGCTCCTGGATCGGTACCGACTACCGCGGACTCGTTCGGTATACATCATCGTCCATACGGTATTTCAATCTCGACAACGGATTGCTCCCGGACAACCGTATCTTCGGCGTTTCTTTGCGGGGCAAACACGTGGAAGCGTTCACTCCGGAAGCAGAGGTGAGGATAATGCGATTTTGAGAGAGCGCAGCCGGCGGTGACCGTGGTCCTTCCTTTGATGCGCACAGGCTTCCTGGCTGTGGTTTGCAGCAGGGCCATGCGAGCGGCCATATTATAATACCCTGTATTCACCGCGGTCTCGGCACGGTGACTTCTCTTCTTCCGCTGTTCCGCAAGAATCGTTTCGGAACGAAACCATAAACTTGCGCGCGCCTTCTTAATCGCTTAACTACCGTGGAGGTGTTCCTTTGTCCAGCTCAATTCGATGGCGGCCGGCCATGCATAACCCCGGCAGTTGCCCATCCTCATGGAAGTTTGTGCAAAATCCTTAGTTTATTACTATATTATTTGTGATCAGCAAACTCACTTTTTCCGGGAGGAGACCCTATGCATCGGGCCAGGTCGACACTTTCGCTGCTTTCCCTATTGATCTTCTGTTCTTTGTTCACACTTTCTGCCGGGGAGATCTTTGTGTCCCCCGACGGGCCCCGGGACGGTGACGGGTCGGCGAATTCCCCGTTCCCGACGATCGAGAAGGCACGGGACCACGTTCGAACGCAGATTCCGTCGATGAGTGAGGATATTCATGTTGTGCTGCGCGAGGGCGCTAAGCCCTACTATCTGAGTGAGACGATGATGTTCACGGAGCAGGATGGAGGGAAGGATGGGCACAAGGTAGTCTACCGCAACTATCCGGGAGAACGACCCGTGGTGAGCGGAGGCAGGAGGATAGCCGGGTGGGAAAAGATTGACGGAACCAGTCCCGAAAAGTGGAAAGCTTCGCTGGACCACCCGAAGAAGATTCGATATTTGTTCGTTGACCATGTGCCCGGCTACCGCGCGCGGGGAGAAGACAAGATCAGTCGGGGAGACGACTGGGGTAGTGGAGGGGGGTTCCCCGACGGTTTTCATACGGACAATATCTCACTCACTAACGCACAGGATGTTGAGCTGTACAAGCGCTCCGGCTGGGGAGATCATCAGTTCTGCGTCGAGCGCATTGAAGACAACTCCATTGTGGTCATGCAGCAGCCTTACTGGACAGTCGGTAAGGACCACGCCGATGGATGGGCGAAGACGGGCGAGTTTATCGTGGAAAACGCCCCGGAACATGTAGACAAGCCCGGCGAGTTTGCGTACGACCGGCAGAACAAGGTAATCTACTATGTGCCTCGAAGCGGTCAGGATATGAACAACGCCAAGGTGATCGCCAACACGGTTGAAGTGTTATTTAAGGTGAAGGGGGCATCACCCGACGCACAGGTTCACAATCTTGAATTCCGGGGGATCGCATTCCACAACGCGGACTATGAACTCGTCGAAATTGGTGATTCCCACGGCTACACGACCACGCAGGCATCGGTCGCATTCGCCACCTATGTCAAAGCTGGCGATCCGGCAATGCAGTACTGGCGCGGTCATCTGCACATGCAGTCGGCACTGCAGATCCTGCATGCGCGGGAGGTTCATGTTGTGGGATGCCGGTTCGAATACTGCGGTGCCGCCGGTGTCGATGCTTACAACGACGTGCAGAACAGTTCGATTGTCGGGAATGTGTTCCGGTGGGTGGGAGGCCCCGCGATATATGTCGGGGATATCGAACACGGCTCGCGGGATGACATTTTCGATCAGCCACTGTACCCCTCTCCTCCGGAACCTCAGTACTGGGTTCCGTGCAAGAACATCCTGGTCGCCAACAACCTGGTCCGAAAGGCAACATGGGATTTCACGCATTCACCGGGATTTATGGTTGCGTTTACCGAAGCGTGTGAGTTCCGGCACAACGATGTCGGACCGGTTGGCTTCAACCAAATCAGCATGGGGTGGGGATGGCTCAACTGGGGAAACGGTGTTTGCGATCTCAGTGGAACTGCCAGGAACAACCGTATCAGTGCCAACCGGTTCAATGCTGCCTGTCTGCATCGCGGCGACTGCGGCCACATCTATACGCTGGGCCACCAGCCGGGAACCGTTATTGACAGCAACTACTGTTTCTTCTCGGGGACAACCATTGTAGGAAACCGAGACCGGACCGATTGGGACCCGACCACGGAAATCGCGGCTTTCGATTTGAGCGGTCATGGCGCACTGTACCCGGATGCGGATTCCTACGAAATCACTTACCGGGATAATGTTTATAATGGCGGCCAATGCCTGCTGCATACTTGGTGGGGGGGGACGGACGTTCGCAAGAATGTCTTGGACGGAGGCTGGTACAGTTCCAACGGCAAGGGCGTATGCTCCGGTGCGCTCAGGATAGAAGAAGATGCTCAAGCCTACGACCCCGATAATGCCCCGGCCGAGTGTCAACAGATTATTGACAACGCCGGGTTGCAGAGCGATTGGGAGCACTTGCTTGAGGAGGTCGACTGGACCCCGGGAGAGGCGGTTGCCGCACGGCCGGCCCGGCCGGAACCGGCCGCGGCCGCTCGGTCGACCGCGGGCGTGCTTGCGCGCTCCGACGGGGGGCTGCCGATCGTGACGGTCGGGACCAAGGCGGGTGAGCGGATCACCGTGCGGGTCCTGGACACCAGAGGGCGCATGATCACGTCGCGCACTGTCGGTGCCGGACGGAGTGGTTCCCGCACGCTGACTCCCCGCGACTATGCAGGTGGCATTTCGCCGAGTCGGGGAGTATACGTGGTTCGGGTAAGTTCGCCGAGTGTGAGCGGGACAATCCGTGCGGTTGTGGGGCGGTAGACGCCGGGGAAAAGGAAGTGACTCACCGCGCCCGCGGAGGAAGTCGGGGATACGGGCGGTTTCTTCTCATGAAGGAGCCGTTCGCTTTCTCTGATCGCAGCGCAAGGATATTCCGTATGATTGCCGGGAATCGATTGCGCAGCCATACGTCGACGGTGTCAGCGTTCGGATTCACGGACATCATCGCCTTCCATTCTCTCAAGTCGCTTTTTCACCCACTGCGCTTCCTGCTCAAACCCCACTTTGCGATAAAACGTCTGCAAATCGTGGTACCGTCGGCTGATTTCAAAGCCCGTGCCGTGCTGCAGCTTGCGCAGGCAATCCGGGCAGAGGTGAAGAGGCTGGGCATCGCTTTCGGCAAGGTGGTTGGAGCCGTTCATGACGCAGTGATAGCGGATGCAGTGTGCCATGCCGAACATGTGTCCCGTCTCATGTGCCAGGATCTTACAACACCGCTTCAGCAGCAGTCTTCCGTCCCCAGCCGTGAGCCCTGATCCGTACAACGAAGGATCGTACCGTGCAAAGCTGAAGATGCCTACGCGTTCGGTGTATGAAGCATAGCCGAACACGAAATTCCAGGAAGTATCGGGGTAAAGATCAGCCATGGTGACGGCGGCTACGCAAAAGGCGTCTTCCGGCACGCGGTCGGTCAAAAACTCCAGAGCGCGCCCCGCGTGCACCTGCGACTGCAGGCCGGGCAGGCGGCTTTTCCGCGGCGCAAATGCATCCATTGGGGGGAATAAGGTGGGGAGCAGTTTCACCGGCATGCGGAAATAGCATGAAGTGAATTCCCGAAGCGCGGAAAGGGGAGGGCCGCGAACCGAGTCGATTTCCCACAAAGGCTGGAGATATATGCATGTGCGGGTGCTGCCGGGCGTATTGCGCTCCCCGTGCAGGAATTCCTCAAATGGCTGCCCCTCTTCGATATGGTTGGCAAGCCAGTCGGTCGGCCCGGGCTCGGGGATGGGCCTGAACGTGCCGTCTCTTGACCTGTGGCCCCTCCCGGAGTTTTTCGTTGCGGGTGGGGACTTTTGAGAGGGGCTCCCGAGGGAGACTTTCATTCCGGCCGGTTCCGAAGAATTGACGGAACGTATGATGGTGACTGCCGCCATGCAGAAGCATAGACCGGCGCCAACGGAGATTACAGTCCCATGATTGGCCATGATCGATAATATAATGTTTGAGCCGGACAAGCTCTGTTCTGTGCTGATGGTGAATACGTCAATAAAGCCTGTTCTGTTACGTTTTTTTTTACTGGAAGGCCTGCTGTCAAGAAACAGGCTGACGGGAAATGCTATTCCGTCTTGAATTGACACTCTGCCGGGGAATTGCTATATTTGGGGGAGAGCACGAGTAGCGGGTCTGCCCGGCGCAGAGCGTGAATCGTGGGAGCGCCGCACTGTCTCGAAATAGTTGCACATATCTGAGCGGAGCGTATCCGGCTCATCATAGGGACACCGAAGCGCCCTTACAGGGATACGGAGAAGCCGATAATGAACGCGGTTATCGGCCGTGCAGGGGAATCACGTGGGTCGTGTAATCGACTGAGTACGGGATACCGTGTTTACCTCCTACGCCGGCTTCCCCGGCACGGCTACGCACACGCTGCGTACACGCTGCGAGAGAGGCCGGCTCGCCGCCGCGCCGCCTGCAGCGCAGGCGCTTGCGCGGCGTGTAGTGGCGCTAAGGCGTGCCACGCAGGCGGGATGCCGGTGTGCGAGGAACATAAGAAAATGGCCAATGTGAGTTGACACTGATAGAAAAAAAACACGCAAAAAGCGCATGTGCAGAGCCTGCCGAAGTCTACATGTCACGGATACAGAGTCTCATCCGGATTCGGAATGAGGGCGTGATATCGCGGAGGAGCCGGATCCGTGGAGCGGGGATGACGTAAATTCCGAACCAGGGAGTCATATATGTTTTTTATGCAGCCACAGTCGGCCCGGACGAAGAGAATACCCGGCCGAATAGCTCCACTTCACCTTGTTGTCGCCATATCACTTGCCTTCCTCCTGCCGGCGCGTTCGTTTCTCTGGGCCGCGAACATCTCCTTGTCCGGGAGGACCGTCGATGAGACGGGGGAGCCTGTTGCCGGAGTCGAGATCGGGCTGATCGATGCCGGGATTGCCACGACAAGCGGTAGCCGTCTGGCTGCATATCGGCGGAATGGAATTGAAAAGGATAGCCCCGGATGATTCCTGCAGCGACATTCCGGTGGCAGGCATAGAAGCAGGAATGATGCGATATCGTCTTATCGGGATTTCGACATGCGCCGGGAATGTCGTATATGTCGGCACCGACGATTCGGCTATCCTGCGTGTCGGACCTGAAGGGCAAGAGCTCATACCGTTTGGGCGACCCGTGGAAATCTATTCAGCGAACCAACTGGTTCTCCTCGGTTGCGACAACTCGGGCAGGCTCTGGTTTGATTTGCAGACACCCTACAAGGGCAACCCGCGAGGGGGCAATGTCGGCCTGTGTGTACTTGACGGGGACACGTGTATCATGGGAGTATATCGCGGGCTGGGAGCACTTACCGTTGCGGCTACGGACAGTCACGGAGACATGTGGGCGGCTACGGAGCGCAACGGCTTGTTTGTCCTGCACGGGGTGGATTCCGGCGGAAGCGAGCCGGCCGGCAATTACGTTTCGGGGCGGAACAGGCCTCGTGAGAACGGAGTGCCGGCCATGTTCGACCGTAGAGACGGTACCTTGTTGCTGGATCTCGAGCGGCGGGAACATGTGCGGGTGCGGGCCTGCAACGTGCAGGGTCGGATTCTTGGCATTGCAGACAAATATGTCCCGGCCGGAAAACACCGGCTTCGCATTCACGGTCTCTCAGGACGGGTCGGTGGTGTGATTCTGATAAGCGTGATACGCCGCAGCGGTAGTGAGCATCTCCTTGTGCCGTAACAGGAGTCTTGGGACGGTTTCAATTATTTCATTATCAGCAGAACCCCGGCAGTGTGACATTTGTCGCAGTTTTCACGTGTTCGACAATGCCGGCAAACTCCCTCCTTGCATCATCTCATGTTCCCCCGACCGGCGGGATCGGTACTATCCGGCAGCGATTCTTCGGAATGTGGAGCACGCGGCAGCCGGATAGCCGGCGTCGTTGAGTTGTATGAAGGTCCCCATCGAGTCTTGGGGTGATGTCACATCGGGAGGATGCCAACAGTGTAGTATGTGACACCGTCATCTCCCTCGCCTCGCGCCCCGGTCGACCAGTCAACACTTCTGAACTGGAAAATACCGCGCGATTCGATCAAAATCCCGATCGTTATGCAGAATGAATGCCGAGTTTTCCATACAGACGGCTGCTATCATGCAGTCAACCGGTTTTCGAATGGTCAGGCCTTTCCTGCGACAATGCCGGTAGATTTTCGCCGCGCGGACAAACGTTGCTTGAGACATGGGAAGATAGATGAGATCGCCCGGGATACGTCGGGTGTGCTCGAAGAGCTTGTCGCTGCGTATCCCCTGAAGTACTTCGGCGGTGACCGGGCCGCAGGTGGCAAGATCCCGGCTGTCCTCGATACAGGAGGTCAGCTTTCGGGTGCCGTCGGTTTCTCTGTCGGCAAACAATTCAATCCAGACGGTGGTATCGACGAGTATCACGATACTCCCCGCACCGACCTCATGCGCGACAAGTCTCCTCTCCAGTCGACCTCCCCCCGCAGTGCAAGTATGCGCCGTTGGTTTTTCCGGCGAACCAACTCCCTCAAAGCATGGTCCACAAGTCCCCGCGTTGTCTTCAATCCAGTCATACGTTTTCCGCGGCTTACGAGCTTTTCATCCAGTACGATATTCGTTCGCTTCATGATAACCTCTCCCCGATCGAGTATACAAAAAAATACCACATTGGTGTGTAGCATGCAAAGGGTGACGGGGTCGAGTCGCACGGCTCGATCCTTCACGCACCCGCACGCTGCAGCTTCCTGGCCTCTCGGGGCGGACATTCGGCACAACGGTCGCCACCGGATCCGGCGTTGCGATCACCGCATGGTCGCAGGCGGCCGGCGGGACGCTTCTTCTGAAAGTGCGCAACGGCCGACAGAAGTCCGTAAAGAGGATACTCATGAGCAGGTAATCAATTGATCTTCCTGCCCGCTTGGCGGGAACTACGGGGGAAAGGACGGGATCGGCGGCACGGTGATGCCGCCGTTCCCGTTCGTGCATGGGGCTCCCCGGCCCGGGAGTGGGCCGATTTTCAGGCAGCGGCAAGGGTAATTGAATACGATGCGTTTTCATGCCCGGCGGTGGGAATTGCTATATTAGAGGTTCCAGGTTGCAGGCCGGAGTCAGGCTGCCGTCCCTCCCGGGGGACAGCGGGTGGTCCACAAACGAATTCATATCAGTATCAACAAGAGGAGACCTTCATGCAAACGCGGGATAAACACGTCTATTTCATTACGGGCAGTCAGCATCTCTATGGCGATGAGGTCCTCGGGCAGGTCAACGACAATTCTCGAGCGATTGCCGAGGCTTTGGACAAGGAGCTTGATATTCCGGTGGCCATACAATGGAAACCGGTTGCGACCACGCCTGAGACGATCCTCTCGTACTGTCGGGAAGCCGATGCCGATGCAAACTGCGCAGGGGTGATCTTCTGGATGCACACGTTTTCGCCCGCGAAGATGTGGATTCACGGGCTTCAGTCACTCACCAGGCCGTTCCTCCATCTGCATACGCAGTTTAACCGCGATATTCCCTGGTCGGAAATCGACATGGATTTCATGAACCTGAATCAATCGGCTCACGGCGGCAGGGAATTCGGGCATATCTGTTCGCGGCTGGGAAAGACCCGCAAGGTCGTGGCGGGACACTGGCAGGACGATCGTGTTCGAAGCCTGGTGGGACAATGGATCCGAACCGTCCTCGGGTGGCATGAATGGCAGTCTCTGACCGTCGCGCGAATCGGAGACAACATGCGTGATGTGGCGGTGACCGAAGGGGACAAGGTTGAAGCGCACCAGCGCCTCGGCTTCCGGGTCAGCGGCTACGGCGTAGGGGACCTTGTGGAATGCCTGTCCGGTATTTCCGCATCGGACACCGACACGCTGGTTGAGGAATACAAAACAACGTATACCCTGGAAAACGGTGGAAATACCGATGCGGCCGGGGGCGAGGCACTGCGTGAGGCCGCGCGAATCGAACTGGGGCTGCAGGCATTTCTGGATGAAGTCGGTGCAAAGGCATTCACTACCACCTTCGAGAATCTCCACGGTCTTCATCAATTGCCGGGGCTTGCCGTACAACGGCTCATGGCGCGGGGGTATGGTTTCGGGGCCGAAGGCGACTGGAAGACGGCGGCGCTGGTCAGGTGTTTGAAAGTCATGTCCGAAGGGCTATCGGGGGGAACATCGTTCATGGAGGACTACACCTACCATCTCGAACCGGGAAACATGAAAGTACTTGGTGCGCACATGCTCGAAGTGTGCCCTTCGGTGGCGGCTTCGGCGCCCCGGCTTGCCGTACACCCGCTCTCCATCGGAGGCAAGGAGCCGCCGGCGCGGTTGATTTTCGATGCACGGGAAGGCGAGGCGGTCAACGTGTCCCTGATTGATATCGGACCTCGGTTCCGTATGATCCTCAATGAGCTCGATGTGGTCTCACCGGATCAGGATCTCCCGAAGCTCCCGGTTGCGCGGGCACTGTGGAAAGCCAGGCCGGACCTGGCAACGGCCGCCGAAGCGTGGATTCAGGCCGGGGCGGCTCATCACAGCGCCTTCAGTCAGGCAGTCGGCAAGAGTCATATTCGCGATCTCTGCCGGATTGCCGATATCGAGCTGATCGAGATAGGAAAAGGCACGACCGTGCACGAAGTGCTGAGAGATCTGCGGATCAACAGCGTCTATTATCACGCCGGGACGCTTCGTTGAGATCAACCCGACAGCCCGAAACCGTCGTGCCTCAACTACCCAATCGGGGGTTGTCTTCCCGCGGACGGCGTTGATGAACGCCCCCGCGGTCTCGGCCCCGTGTACTGCTCACCAGTGCGCAGGGCCGGCTCACCTGCTTGTGTGAGAAGGTATCATCGGGGGCGCTGGAATACTCGCCCCCTGGTCCCGCGGCCTTTTGCGCCACTATGCCGTGTCTTGCCGGAGTTTGACCTGAATTCCTTCGGGGGTAATCCGGTGATCCTCCCCGTATATCCCGACCGTCACCGGTTTGTCGTTGAGCACCGTGAATCGGGCAGTTTCCTTTTCGACAACAACGTCGATTGTTGACCCGCGATAGACAACCCGGAAATGGTAGCTGTTCCACTGGTGTGGGATTCGGGGATAAAAACTCAGCATGTCTTCGTCGGAGCGCATCCCGCCGTAACCGTAGACCATGATTGCCCAAACGCCCGAAGAAGCGGTGGCGTGAATGCCCTGCTCGGTATTGCGGTTGTAATTGTCCAGATCCAGGCGAGCCGCGTAGCGAAGGAAATCGTAGGCGTCGTCCATCTTGCCCAGCTCGATGGCGAGGATCGCATGCAGTGACGGTGAGAGGGAGGACTCGTGCACGGTACGGGGCTCATAGAACTCGTAGTTGGCTTTTTTCTGTTCACGCGAGAACTCATGGCCGAAGAAGTACATGAGATTGAGCAGGTCGGGCTGTTTTATCATGTTGTGACGGAAGATGCGGATGTAGGCCCAGTTCTTGTAGATGGGGATGTCGTCGACCGAGAGCTTCTTCAGATCGACGTGAGGCAGGTCGAAGTAGCCGTCGTGCTGCTCGTATACTCCCGATTTCTCATCGCAGGGTATCCGCATCTTTTCGGCCATGGTGCGCCACGATGCGGTTTCCTCGGTTGACAGTTCGACCGTGTCGACAAGCTGCCGATACTCCCGCGGTGCATCACGCTTCATCTCGTCGAGCACCTCAAGCGCATAAAGGAAGAACTTCTTCACCATCCAGTTGGTGTAGCAGTTGTGATTGACCATCATGTGGAATTCATCGGGTCCCATAACCCCGTAGAGCCCGAAATCGCCGTTCCGCGGGCTCCACCCGCCGACGCTGGCGTGAAACCGGCATATCTGCACGAGCATCTCGATGCCTTCGGTGTACAGATACTCGCGGTCTCCGCAGACGTTGACATAATGCCAGACGGCATAGGCAACCGCTACGTTCTGGTGATGCTCGAGATCGCAGTGTTGCCACGTGGCCGAGGCTTCGTAGCCGTGAATATTGGAGAACGGAAACCGTGCTCCGCGGCACTGGATGTCACGAGCACGCTGCAGTGCCCGAGGCATCTGGATGTAGCGATACTGGAGAAGTTTCTTCGATCCTTCGGGATTGTTGAACATGAGAAACCGGTGGGAGTAGATTTCGCTGTCCCAGAAGATCCATCCGAAATAGACTTCGCCGGTCAATCCCTTGCAGAGTGCGTTGCGATACGGGCTTGCTCCGTGGTAGGTGGAATAGGTCTGGAACGTACAGAATCGGATGCCCTGTTGAAGTTCCGGGTCGCCGTCTATTTCCGTATCCATCGTATACCACGCCCTTTCCCAGGCATTGCCGTGGTCTCTCAGGGCGGTTTCCCACGATACGGTGGTGTGCTCCCTGGCCATTTTCATTCCCGAAGTCCATACCGTGTCGGGCTTATCCACGGAACTCCAGTGGTTGATCACGGTCTTGGTGAAGGACCGCGTTGTGCTTTCCTCGAGGAGCAGCGTGAATTGCCGCTCGATACGCATGGCATGCTCTGTCCGCTTCATGGACAGGGGGTTGTCGACATCCACCCTGAAACCGGAGAAGAGGCACTGGCCGCTGGTGCGCGTGCGGGCCATGATTCCTCCCACACCGTCTTCGTCTCCCTTGCGAAGGACCTGCCAGAAGTTGCGGGGCGCGGAGCCCGACTGTTGCGTACCCCCTACCTGTGTCTGGTTCCAGCCGGCGGCTATTTCGTACAGGGTGTCGAAATCAAGGCCGGAGGTTATCTCAATCGTTCCGGAGAAATTCAGCGGCGTAATCGAGACCCGCTGACACCCCCGGTTGAGGAGGGACAAATCGGTGAACCGCTCGAAGTTCAGGCGGAGGCGTTTGCCGGATCCGGTCTCCCACACGAATGCGCGCTCCAGCAGGCTGTTTTTCATGTGAAGCCGGCGGACGAATTCGGAGAATTTCGCATGGGCCAGGTCAAGCGTCTCGCCGTCAACGACGATACGGGTGTAGAGCCAGTCGACGGCGTTTATCATTGACGGTGTCTCGGTGACCATGCCCTTGAATGCCTGGTCGTGTGTTACCGGGAGCATCTCGTAGAGATGGTTGAAGTAGATGCCCTGAAGCTTATCTCCGCTGTAACCTTCCTCGAAATACCCCCGTACGCCCATATACTCGTTTGAGACCGAGAAGACCGATTCGGATATTCGGTTGCGGTTCGGGTCGAACCCCTGCTCAACGATAGTCCACGGGTCTCCCTTGAAGTACTTCTCCGGTGTCTTCACCAGCATTTCCAACCTCGCTTTCGGGTTTCGGTTTGGCGAAAGGAACAAAATAACATCATATTTGAGCAAAATCAAACACCGTGGCTGGAATCGGCAGGTCTTGCATGAATTATTTTGACCGGTCTGTGCCGGGACCACCGGTACGTGACTTCACCTTGTCCCGCCGGAGCACCGGAGGAGAGCTATGCAGCGACCAATTGACATTATCTGTGCCGGACATTTCGATCTGGATATCATCCCCCGGTTCATAACTACGCAGCGCTACAGTGCGATCAACGAGTTTTTGATTCCCGGCAAGATGGTGGAAGCCGGTGAAGCTGCCGTGGTTCCCGGTGGCCCCGTAACGAATACCGGGCTTTCACTTCATCGTTTAGGCGTTTCTGTCGAGTTGATGGGCAAAGTGGGCACCGATACGTTCGGGAAGTCTCTCATGGGGTTGATCGAGGAGTACGAACCAAATCACCGGTTTCGCGGGTTCAAGGTGGTCGACGGTATTGACACCTCGTACGTGATCGCTATCATTCTGCCGGGTATCGAGCGCATCTACGTGGTGAATCCCGGTGCGGGGAATACGTTCGGCATGGATGATATCAACTGGGATATCGCGGCGCAGTCAAAGATTTTCCATATCGGGTATCCGCCCTGGTTGCGAAAGACGTACCTCAACGACGGTGAGGAGCTGCTTGCGATTTTCAAGCGGATGAAGGAATTGGGAGTGACAACGTCGGTGGACATGTCCCTTCCGGAGGAGGGGACCGAGGCGGGCATGCAGGACTGGGAGAAGATTCTTCGGCGGTGGGCTCCGTGGTGTGATATCATGGTGCCGAGTGTTGAAGAGACCCTGTATTTTCTCGACAGGCCGAAATACAACAAAATGAGAAGCACCCTGGGTCCCAACGAGCATCTGCTGGATCACCTCACCCCGGCGGATATCGTTCCGCTCGGCCGGCGCTTGATCGAGTTCGGGGTGAAGACGGCCATGATCAAGTGCGGCCATTTCGGGCTCTATATCTGCACCGCGGAGAAGGACAGGGTTCGTGAAATGGGCGCGGCAATGCCGGAGGATCCGGATAACTGGCATCGCCGGCAACTATGGCACCCGGTATACTACGTGCCGGGTGACGAAATGGTCGGATCGCTCGGCTCGGGTGACTCCGCAATTGCCGGTTTCTTCGCTGCGTTCATCAAGAACCGCTCCATCGAGGACTGTCTTCGCTACGCAAACGCCGCGGGCTCCAGAAATGTCACTGTCTCCGACGGGCTGTCGTGGAATAAGGGCTTTGAGGACCTCAGCAGGCGGATCGAAGAGGGCTGGGAGTCGGAGCCCTTTGAGATCAGTGAAAAGGGATGGAAGCGGGACCGTGAGTTGTGGGTGGGACCGGCGGATTCGGCCTGAGGGCTCGAGTCTGCATGTTCGTTCGGGTCCCTGATACCCCCTGATGTGCTGATACCTGCCGTAACTCCCTGCCGCGGGGCTGGTCTGCACGCCGGCAAATCCTTTTCACGCGGGTTTCTCCGAGTGTCGGGAGAGAATGCTTACCGCCGACCGAAAAGCTTGTTCAGTACTCCGACGACCTCGTCGAAGTAGAGCGGCAGGTAGTCGCGATACACACAACTTGCGTGCGGAGTGATAACGACATTGCGTAGTCCCCAGAGAGGGGAATCGGCTTCGAGAGGTTCCCTTTCGAAAACATCGAGCGCGGCCCCGGCAATGTGTCCCTGTTCACATGCCCGGGTAAGGGCCGTCTGGTCACAGCAGTTACCGCGGCCATAATTATAGAAGAATGCCGTCGATTTCATTGTCCGAAACTGTTCCCACCCGAAAAGATTGTCGGTCGATGGGGTTGCCGGAAGGATTGCTACCACGTGATCGGATTGTGACAGCTCGCTGTTGAGATGCCCGGCGGTGATAGAGCGCACTCCCGTAGCGGGATCGTATCCGTTCTCATGGGTCCGCTGCAATCCACTCAGGTGCATACCGAAAGAGCGCAGCAACTCGGCGCAGTGACGTGCAATCGAGCCGTATCCGGCGAAGAGTACCCGCTGACCCTTGAGCAGACCGGTCGGCTCAAGCGGTGTGTGGTCCCAGCGGCGCTGCCTCTGCACCTGAGCCATTTCATGCATCCGGCGGTTGAAATAGAGCATGGCGCCCAGCAGGCTTTCACGAATGAGACGACCGTGGAAGGCGCCGTGGTACACCGGGATGCGCCCCGCCGGATCTTCGGCAACCCATTCGCTCCCCGCGGCCGGCGTGAGCACTGCTTTCAGGCGTGAAGCCGGGCCGTACCATTCGGCTTTGAATGCCCAGGTTATCACGATTTCTGCAGCGGGCAGACACGAAACAAACTCTTCCTCGGAGAACACCGCAAGAGAGCGCCGGCGGGGGAAGCTCGCACGAAGAAGCTCGAGGTGTTCCTTTCGGAGCGTATAGGGTTTGATCTCGCTCTGAAGGTACACGCAGATGTGAATCGGTTCGGTCATGATGCAAAAATAGTGATTGCTGAGTAGTGAAGCTGATAACTGGGCAGGCCGGTGAGAGTGTGCCCGTCGGGAAACATCAGGGATGGCATGCCGGGATGCGCATCCCCGGCCGGAGCATGGTCCATTTCGCGGCCGAAACAAACAGGCCGTCAATGGAATTATTTTGCCCCTGTGGCGGAGATGGCCGTCAGGGCAGGAAGTCACCGTCGGGCGCCTTCGGTGCGCGGAGGGAAAGTGCTTGACGGACGTTCGGTTACTTGGATCGGAAACCCCTGATTGGAGTCAGCCTGGTGAACACGGAAACAGATTCGGTATAACACGCCGAGCATGATGTCATGGAGGCCGTATATGAGATGGGTCACTGCTTCAGTTATTGCCTTTCTGCTCGCCGGTAGCGCTTACGCTCTCACACCCGTGCGAATGCAGGATCTTGATACGAAGGGATGGCGCAATGTGCGCGACGAAGGGGCGAAGGGGGACGGGAAGACCGACGACACCGAAGCGTTCGCCAATGCGCTTCAGGGAAGGATCGTGTATGTGCCCGAAGGGACATACGTTGTTCGGAATACGATATCCTGGGGGCAGCGCAAGAAGCTGATCGGCGCGGGCTCCGGCAAGACGATAATCATGCTGCCGGACTCCTGCGCGGGCTTCCAGGACCCCGCCGAGCCCAAACCCGTGATATGGACCGCACACCCGTCGGGTGACTACGGTTCGGACAGCCGGGGCAACGCCGCGTTTGCCAACTACATACTCGATCTTACCGTCGATATCGGCAAAGGCAATCCGGGTGCGGTCGGTATCATGTACACCACGCACAATCGAGGGGTCCTGGGTGATGTCGTGGTACGCTCGGGTGATGGTTCAGGGTCGGTAGGGGTTGACCTTTCGTCGACGGAATTCGGCCCGGGCATGCTCAGGGGCGTTACGGTCGAAGGGTTCGATATCGGTATCAGCACACCCGCGCGGGTTTCTCATGCGACACTGATCGATATTCAGCTTGTCAAGCAGAACGAGCTGGGCATGCTCAATCGTTTCCCGGTCTCGATCCACAACCTGCGCAGTACCAACCGGGTGCCGGCGATTCGCAATGACGGGGCCATGGCGAACCTGGCCCTGGCCGGAGCGCACCTGCGCGGAGGGGACAACAAGAGCTGCGCCATCGAGCATGTCAACGGTGCGGCGCTTCTGCTCGATGTGAAGACGAGAGGATACAAGGCCGCGTTGAAGAATGCCGAAGAGGTACGGAAAGGGGCTTCGCTGTCGTGCACGGTGATTGGGACAACCGTGACGCTTTTTCCGAAGACCCCGTTGCGGGCGCAGGGGCTGGTGGAGCAGCCGCCGTCGGTGTTCGTGGAACCGCGGGGGAAGTGGCATGTCGTGGAAGACTCGGCCGCCGATGATACCGAAACCATACAGAAGGCCATGGACTCGGGCGCACGTACCGTTTTTTTCGTACCGGGCGGGGAGTACCGCCTGAGTGAGACAATCCGGGTGGGTGCTTCGGTGCGGAGGATTATCGGTTTCGATGCACGCATGGAGGTGCCGGCAGACGACTTCCTGAAAGAGGACAAACCGGCCATGCGACTGGAGGGCCGCGCCCGGAAACCTCTGCAGGTGGATTGGCTTGAGCTGCGGGGAAAGTATGTCGGATTCGAAATCGCCACGCCGCGGACGGTCTACTTCAACTGCTGCTCCTGGTCCAGGTACCGCAACACCCCCGAAGCGGGGAAGGTTTTTATCGACGAAGGGATGGGGGATTCGTATTTTGTCAAGCCTGCTCAAGTCGTTGTTCGTCAGTGCGACATGGAAAACAATCCGTTCGGCGACGGCACCGGAAAACTGCCGCGCACGTATATCGAGAACCACGGCGCGAGTATATGTGTCTTCGGGTTCAAGACCGAAGATCCGGCGGTTCACGTAGTGACCACGGACGGTGGGCGCACCGAGGTGTTTGGAGGGTTCTTCCGTGACCACCGCGGCCCGGAGTCCTATTCCTGGCGCGGCGATCCGCCGCTTGAGGGGATCGACATGTCCGAAGGGGTGCCGTATTTCATCACCAGGGACGCTTCGCTGAGCGCCACCTACTTTCACTATGCGTGGGCTCCCGGCAAGGCTCGCGCGCTGCATGCGATCGAGATTCGCGAAGGCACACAGAAAGAATTCCGGAGAGCCCCCAACAGTTTGAACGTGGGCTTGTACAGCGGGGGAGTGGACGGCGGGAAGCAGGCGGAGCCTCGATAGCGGAAGAGGGGAGACCACGGGAAAATATGAAACGAGCGAACGGCTCGGATTTCCCGGCTTTGCAACTGTGTTGCCTGTTGAAAGGCGACCGAACATCCGGGCACGTCCTGTGCTTTCTTTGGAGGTACGCGATGGAGCTGGGTCGGGAATCAATTATTTTGGGTTTGTTGCTGAACGGGACATACCGGGGAGTGAAACGCGGCCGCGACACTGTTCCCCCGTGGTTACATGCAAGGCTGAGTTCATGAGGGCACTTACTGAACAGCTTTCGAAAGGAGGGTGGGTATGACGGCTTTTCAAGGGAGAGCGTGGGGATGTGGTTATCGCGCGGGAGACGGCATGCTCCGGCCGCGGGCGGGTGTGGCCCTGCTCTGTCTCTTTGCACTCACCCTGGCTCAGGAAGGCGGCCCGAGGAGATTTTTCCTCTCCGACGAAGGTCTGGCAAAGATTCACTACATTGATCTTGACAATCCCGACAACAACTGGACCACTGAATCACCGACAGGTAGTATCCGGGATCTGCAGTTGGTCGGCAACAACCGGGTCATGCTGGGGGTGGGGGACGGGTACGCTGAGTTCGATGTTGCGACAGGGGATCTGCTGAATCACACGAGCGTTTATGGTGGGGTCGGGGCTGTGCGACGTCTTCCCAACGGGAATACCGTTGTGGGAAAAAAAGACAACAACGCGCTGATGGTGGTGGATCCCGAGGGCAACAGGATTGACACAATCCAGCTCGATAGACCGATGTTTCGGCTTCTTCGGGTAACATCAACGGGGAATTTCATCTATGGCGACGCCGAGAGTTCCGATGTCGTGGAGGCGGATACGTCCGGGGCCGTTGTCTGGTCGGCGTCGGTGAGTGATGCGGGTGCGGAGGATGTCTATGGGGCCATTCGTCAGTCTCCCAACTGCGTATGGGTTACCACGGCCTACGACAACTCCCTGCTGCGAATCGACAACGAGGGCAATATTACCAAGCTTGTGGCGGGAGATGAGCACGAGCCCTATGAGTTCGCCGGGTTCCAGATCTTGCCGGGAGGCAAGATTGTCGTAGCCAATTGGCAGCGACATGGCGAGGGGCACGGTGATGAGGGGCATCAGGTCATGCAGTTCGACACCGCCGCGAAGGCCGTTGACTGGTACTGGGAGCAGGATCCCGAGCTGATCTCATCGATTAACAACGTGCTGGTGGTTGACGGTCTGGACCCGCAGTACCTGCATACGGACGGCGAGGGGCCGATGAAACCCGTTGGCGATGACACGGGATTGCGAGTTCGGCAGCCGGAAGCCGCAGGGGCCGTGAGCGTCAGGGCGGGCGCCCGTTGCCCCGGTGTGCTGGTGGGGCTTTCCAGCCCCCTGTGCGCGGGTGCTCTTTTCAGCCTGCGGGGCGAACTGATTCGTGTGCAGCCTTCGGAGAATGCCGCGGGAGCTTACATCCGGCTCGGTGGCACAGATTCCGATCAGCTCGGAGGGTCTACCGAGGAGAGACAATGGAGAGATCGCTTGAGGTAACCACTGAAGACCGTGGGCGAACCTGCGTGCTGCACGTGCGGGGGAAGTTCACCGCGTCGTCGGTGCACCTTCTTCGTACCGAAGTAGGCGGCGCGATAAAAAGAGGCATGAGCGCTATGGTAATGGATCTGGAACATACCGTGCTGATCGACAGCGGCGCCATCGGATTTCTCACCAATCTTCACAAAGAACTCCAGCGCAGGGGAGGGAAGCTGTGCCTGGCGTCGTTACCCGAGAGAATCGAACGAGTCCTTGACTCCTGCGGACTCTTGAAAGTGATGGAAGTATACGAGTCACCCTCCGACAGCGATCCGGCGACCTCAAAGAAGAAAATCGAGACCGAGGAGCGCGGGTTCTACGCGTTGCTGAAAGTGCCGGAACACTTTGATCTGGAGTCCCTGGGGCCTGTCCGCGAAGCGCTTGACGGTCTGACAGAGGCGGGAAACACGGCAATTGTGCTTGATTTCGAGCACCCCACGCACATCAGCAGCGTCGGAATCGGCGTTGTCGTGAACGTGCACAAGCGCCTGAAAGAAAAGGGAGGAGAGGTATACCTGGTGGCGGTTTCCGAGCAGGTGAGGAAACTTCTCGAAGTGTCCAATGTTGCGGAAGTAGTGACCGTCCTGGAGAGTGTGGCGCAGGTTGAGGAGAAGTTGATGGGGTAAGGCCAGGAAGGAGGGGGGACGGTAGGGCAGACCAGGTTTTCACCGGAACCCGGGGCGGCAAAGTCCCTCCACGGAATAATGAATGTTCCCGGGCATTTTTGCGCCGCAAAATACGTCGCATTTGCGGCGCAAAAAAACCACCTAATTCGGGACGTATTTCGTGCTCCGGCCTGTTCCCCGGCGGCGTATCAGTCCTTTTGAGCAAAGTCCGTTCAGTTCGCGCAGAGCGGTGTCGTCGCTGACATCAAGAAATCGAGCCGTATCCCGCTTCGAAACCTGCCCCCTTTCGCCAATCACCTGCAATATTTTTCTCGCGCGCGAAGACAATCCTTCGTCAACGTTCTTCGGAAGGCGGGGAAAGAACTTCACTACGAAGAAGTTGGTGGCGGCTACCTCGAGATCGGGGTTGTTGTTGTCCGCAAGAGCCCGTTTCATCCGCTGGAAGCCGCTTCCTATTCGCTCGATGTATCCCGCACGGTAAAGCAGGTCCGCAACGAGGCGATTGCGACGAACGCTTCGTACACCAAGTTCTTCGACGGTAAGGCCGGGGGGAAGACCTCCCGGGTTCTCGATCTCGAGACGGTCGGCAAAAATATGCACGTAGATGTGAGAGAGATCGTAGAAGTAGTCCCGGTGAGTCACTGCATTGATCACCGCCTCCCGCAAGGCCGGCAGAGGGTACTCATAGACCGAACGGTGCTGAAGATGCTCTCCGACGATTTCCTGCTTCCGGATATTGCGCTGAATGAATGTGATCGCGGCGCGGATGCACTCGATGGGGTTTCCGAAAATGTCCTGCCGGTCGACGATCTCAAATCGATCCGTTCCGCGATAGCGAATACACGTAACGTAGCTTTCTCTGAGGAAGCCCTGCGGGTTCTTACTGAAAAAGATCACCCCGGCGTTGTTGAACCGGACGCGGCCGCCCGATTCTCTCGCAACATCGAGATTCAGAAGGAGGCTCTCAGGTTTGAGATTGGTGTCTATCCCGCACGCGTGCAGAAATTGATCGAATCTATCCTTGTCGAAATCATCGGGGAAACGGAAATCGTCGCTTACCCGCTCGTCGAAATGCGGAGTCTTCGCCCGGATGATATTCCTGATTTCGTTTCTGGTGAGTTTCTGAGTGTTGGGGCCGGTGCGAAGATAGAAGCCTCCTTTGCAGCGATACGGTTTATCAACTCCTTCATCGACGATCACCTCAAGGACCTGATCACCGTGATACACCGGCCTGGCTTTGGCCGGTGGATCACAGTTCCGGGCGATGTCCTGGACGCGGCTGGTCAAAGCATTCGATCGTGCAATTCCGGTGATTTTTCCCGCATCACCTATGCCGAGGAAAATGGAGCCGCCCGAAGCGTTGGCAAAAGCGACTATCTCCCTGTCCAGATGAGCGATACTCTCCTTGAATTCGATCTTCTGACCCTCTCCCTCGGAGAGTACGGCTTTGAGACTTCGACGTGTCATATACCATAAATATACAGTATTTCGGCGAAAATGTCAAATATTTGCGCCGCAAAACACGCCGAATTTGCGCCGCAAAATGTGCCACGAGTAATCGAGGCCATGGGCGCGATTCTTCCGCCTGGAAAACAACCAAACCTCGGCGCGGTCACTGCAAGGTCGCCGCGACGTGCGCCCTCGCGTCCGGGGTGCTGCCGGCGCGGGAAAGTCGCCATACAGGACCATTTCGGCATTTCTCCCCTGCCGCGCTCGATTCTCAAGAATCCACGGTGCACGGTCTTTTCCTCCTCGATCTCCGCCTCAGCCGGTCGTACGGTCGGCCGCTGCCTCCACGAATACGGACACCGTCACATAGCCTTCATCTCCCCCTTTCACGGAGACCAGGTATGGTCTCACCGTCGCCTGGAGGGGGTGAAAGCGGCGTTCGAAAACGACCCGGGCGCAACGGTCCGAGTGGTCTCCCTTGAGTATTCGCAACTCTCCGAACTGCTCGATGCGGAGGACACGCCCCGCGCGTTCCAGGAAAGCGTCGCGTCGTTCAACTCCTGGCGCGGTACCCTCTCGCCGGAAGTGGAATGGGCCGTCATGTCGTCAAGCTTTAGGCAAGCGAGACCGTCGTGGGTCGGCTGGAGCAGGGTGTATGAGAGACTGTCGCCCCTGATGGCGGAGCTGCTCGACGATCCGAATATCAGCGCCCGGGTGTGTGTCAACGACCGCATCGCGCTCATGGCCATGAGCTTTCTGCAGAGACGGAAGGTCCCTGTCGGATCGCGGATCTCCCTATGAGCGACAACCAGGGATGGGGCGATGTCGCCTACATAGGAAACGGTGTCGGGCCTACGCAAGTCTTTAAAAAATATAGGTACGTGACGAATCATGGCAAAAAGTTCGACGAAAAATCAAGGACTTACGGCGTTTCGTGAAGAATTTGACGATTGCCGTGAACGGGCTTACTCCGCATAATCGGTCTGGCCGGTATCAAAGCCTTTCCGCGGTCTCCCGTACATCAGTGAGATAGCCGTACGGCATACGGGGGTGGGCGTTGCCTCGTGCGACAAGGTTCAGAGCCTCTACCATGGCTATTTCCAGGATTTCGGCCAGGCGTCCTATGGAGAGGTTGCCCTCCTTGTATTCCTGAAGCTGTGAGAGAACGAATCCGCGCTCAAGGAGTTCTTTGACCGCCTGTGTGCCGTTCAAGTGAAATTTCTTCGCGAACTGCTCCAGCGGCTTTTCCGATTCTTCTCTATGCGTCCGGTCAAAACCATGTTATACCCTTTCGTCCAACCACGACAGCACTGTTCCGATCGCTTCTTCGGATATCCGGGCGTATTTGCGCAATGCAATCGGCTTGTTCCTCGTGTGCTTCTTGCACTGACTTGCGTAGGCCCGACACCGATGTCGCTCCTCCTGAGAAAACAGCAACAGGCAGGAGTATCCAGGAAGCCCGCCTTAGCGCCTTGGTATAATATTATCTCATTGATATCAATAAGTTTTCGACACCAAAACCCATATTTTTTCGTATATTGAGTAAAGAAAAGTACGATCCTTTTTCATCCTTTTGTCTGGGTGGCTTGACGAGCAGAAGAAAAACACTCACGATCTTTTTCCCGGCCTGGAGGTCAACAAATGCCGAAAACACCTGCCACAAGTGTCCACGCGATCATCGTCTGTGTTTCTCTTGCGACGGCCGCCGCTCGCACGGAGGGACCGGATGTCAACGCATTCAGACTCGAGCAGTTCGAACAACTCAATGAGCAAATCTCACGGCGCGGGCTCGCAAAAAGGGCGGCCCGGCAGAAGCTACTGGCGGAGCAATGCGCCGATCGGCATGCGCTGATATGGGAAAGCGATGAAACACCCGCCGATGTGGTCATTCGCCGGACTCGGGCGCTCCTCAACGATCTCAAGGGCTCGATCTCCGACACGAAATGGCAATCGTTTCACGACAGGCTTGGGCGGTGCAGGCATACCGCCCGGGGTCTTGCAAAGCGAAGCGCCTCGCAGCGGTCCGCGGCTGCTCAGGAGGCGTTCATGCAGGCGGCGGCATTGCGACGTGAGATCGCTTTTGCAAATCCGCTTCTGAATTTCGACCGGATTCTGTGTTTCCCCTATACGGGCTACGGCAAGTACCACATGGCATGGATCCATACCTCACTGGGGAAGCAGCCGTTCATTCTCGAAGATCCGTTCGGTTCTCCCCGGGCAAACTATTTCATGGAAAACTCGATTGCCAAAAACGGTCCCAACGAAGGTGGTACGCTCAATCCTTCGGGCTACAACAGTATCGACCTCTCGGTTGACGCCAAAACGGTCTTCTTTGCGTATGCCGACAGCGCCTGCGGGCACAAAGGGAAGTTCTATTACCCGATCAACTCCGAAGACCCGGCGAACGGGTACGGGCAGGGAGATGAACGCTGCCAGAATCACCTTTTCAGCGTGAATATCGACGGCACCAATCTTCGCCAGTTGACGTTCGGCGAATGGAGCCATCAACACCCCTGTGCTCTTCCCAACGGAAGGGTGGTGTTTGTCTCCTTCGAAAGTGGCGGCAACGACCGGTGCGTCGCCGAGCCCTCCCACGCCCTGTGGTCGATGAAAGCCGACGGGAGCGATATCATTCAGTTGAGCTTTCACGAAACCGCCGAATGGTTTCCGCGCCTGGACAACAACGGCATGCTCATGTATACCCGGTGGGATTATGTTGACCGATCCGCTGATTGCGCGCAGCATCTCTGGACCTGTTATCCCGACGGACGGGATCCGCGGGCGCCGCATGGAAACTATTCTCATCCCTGGGTCGGCAAGCGCCTGGTGGACAAGTACCCCGAAGTGCTCGATGTTACCGGCTACTCCATTCCCGATACGGAAATGTGGGACGGGTTGGGCGGCGCAACGTTCAGGCCGTACGCCGAGTACTCTTTTCGGCCCATACCGAATTCAGAAAAGATTATCGGGGTTGCCGGCGGACATCACGGCAGCGAGAACGGTTCGATTATCATTATCGATCCTACGGTTGTCGACGACGGGCTCATGTCGCAGGTAACGCGCATTACCCCGAATATCCCCTTCCCCGAGTCTGAGGGAGGGTGCACCGGATCGCAATTGTACGGCTATCCCTGGGCGCTCAGCGAAGACTACTACCTTGTTCACGGCAACAACAAGCTGATGTTGCTTGACAAATTCGGAAACGAAGAGATTATCTTCGACAACGCCAATTGCCCCATCCCGCTTCGACCGCGGCAGATCCCCGCTCTGGCGACGAAAACATACGACAGCGAAGACGCCGACCCGAATCATCCCAAGGCGGCTATCAGCGTGCAGGACGTCTACAACTCTTATCCGTATCCGTTGCCCGACGATGTCGTGGAGCAGCGGAAGATCAAGTGGATTCGTGTCGTACAACTGATCCCCAAGAACCTTCGCTGGGACAGGAACAAACCGCCGATGGCGTACGAAAGCATGTCGCCCGGACGGATTCCCCTTGGCGTGGCCAAGGTTGAAGAGGACGGAAGCGCGTATTTTGAGGCGCCGGTAGGGAGAGAGATCTATTTCCAGATTCTTGATGAAAACCACATGGCCGTGCAGACCATGCGATCGGGAACGTACGTCCACAAAGGGGAGCATCTAAGCTGCGTGGGCTGCCATGAAAGCAAATGGGAGAGTCCACCGCCGATGAATACCACTCCTCTGGCGCTTCAGCGAGGACCGTCGCCGCTGGTGCAGGAAGTGGAAGGAGGGCCGTGGCCCGTTGCCTTTGAGAGCTACGTAAACCAGCCGGTGTTCCAGAAGACCTGTATTCCCTGTCACGAAAAGGAAGGAAAGAACACGAGGATGTTTGAGTACGATGCCCACAACATGTGGGTATCGAAGATGATCTTCAGTTGGCCGGGTGGAATTGGTAACACGCAGGGATATGCCGGTTCACGAAGCATCCCCGGGTTTTTCGGCGCCAGTGTCGCGGGATTCGGCAAGGGTGCACGCGACATGTATGAAGCGGGGAGGATTACCG
>CAZNDN010000050.1:0-25963 GCA_964571815.1 uncultured Fibrobacterota bacterium
CTCGAGTGCCGACCCGCGGATGTCTTTTCACGGGGAAGGTCAGATTCACGCTCGGAGCTGCGTGCGCTGGTCGCCTGGTTGTCGATACATGAGCTGGGGCTCTCGTCCGCGGAGGTGGCCCGCTACATAGGAATTTCCCCCGCGGCGGTATCGAGTTCGCTCACCCGCGGTAGGCAGAAGGCCGCCGGGAGAAAACTTAATAAATTGCCTCCGTCCCCGCTAAGTCATGGCCAGAATTGATATTACAATCATAGCACTCTACCTCCTCGTTACCCTCGCACTTGGCATCTTCTTCTCGCGGCGCGGAACACGGAGCATTCAGGAATTTCTGGTTACCGGACGTCGATTGCCGTGGTGGCTCGCCGGGATGACTATGATCGCTTCGGCTTTCGCTATCGATACGCCGATCGGCATTACCGGCATGGTGGCACGGCACGGGATCCCCGGGGTGTGGTACGCATGGTCCTTTGTGCTGGGTGGCGCCGGCATGCTCGGTGCGTTTGTTTTCTCGGCCATGCTCCGACGATCCGAGATCATCTCTCCCGCCGAGATCGTGGCCCTGCGCTACGACGGGTCCGCGGCAACGGCCCTGCGGGCGTTCAAAGCCGTCTACTTCGGTATCATCGCAAACGCAGTCACCCTCGGGTGGATCATCAAGGCCGTGTGGACAATCGCCGGGGTCGCCGTACCGGATGTCAACCGTGACCTCCTGCTGGCCGTCATCCTCACCTTCACCCTTTCCTACACGGCTGCCTCCGGGCTCTGGGGAATTGCGGCCACCGATTTTATCCAGTTTATCATCGGCTCCATCGGCTCCATCACCCTGGCGTGGTTTGCCTGGGAACACATCGGCGGAATCGATCAACTGGTCGATGGGCTCACACAACGCTACGGAGCGGCCGAAACCGCGATGCGGCTGCGGTTCGTACCGAGCGTCGCCTCTCCCTTTTTCGTCACGTTCCTCGTCTTCCTCACCCTTAAATGGTGGGGAAACCCTCCTCCCGCCGTGCTGCAGAGGATTATCGCCTCCCGAAACGAACACCATGCCGCCAAAGCCACTTTCTTCTTCGCCCTTGTCGCCTTCGGGTTCAACTACTGGCCCATGATTTTCGTTGCCCTGGTCTCTCTGGTCAAATACCCCGATCTGGTTCGCGCCGAAGCCGGCTACGCAATGCTTGTAGTCGATATCCTGCCGGCGGGTGTGCTGGGGATGATGCTGGCGTCGCTGATCGCCGCGTTCATGTCCACGGTGGACACCCATATCAACTACGGCGCTTCCTACATGGTCAACGATCTGTACCGCCGGTTCATCGTGCGCAACGCCTCCGGCAAACACTACGTGCGCGCCGCGCAGGTGTCCACGGTGCTCATGCTCGGCATCGCGGTCCTGTTCGCCTATTCCATGGATTCGGTAAGCCGCGCCTGGTATTTCATGTCCATGCTGACCGCGGGCTACGGTATCGTGATGGTTGCGCGGTGGTTCTGGTGGCGGGTCAACGCTAAAGCCGAAATCGCGGCACTGGCCGTCTCCGGCACGGGGAGCACCCTGCTCTCGCCCCGCTTCGCCCGGTGGGCCGGCTACTGGGAGGCAATCGGGGAGCCCGGATGGGCCACGCGGTTTCTCGTTACCGTGTCGGTCTGCACCGCGATGTGGGTCACGGTCACACTCCTCACCCGCCCCGCATCGGAGAAAACCCTCGAGCGATTCTGCCGCAAAGTCAAGCCCTTTGCCGTGGGCTGGGGCCCGGTGGTCCGGGCACACCCCGACATCGAATGGAACCGCCGATTCGGCCGCGTCTGCCTTCAGTGGGCGGGAGGCACCGCCGCTCTCTTCTGCTTCTGCTTCGGTATCGGCCATCTCATGTTCCTGCGATTCACCATCGCCGCGATCCTGCTTGCCTGCGCAATCGGACTGATTGCCCTGGTCTTCATTCCATACTACACGCGCCAGGCCGGCATCAAAACGGATGCGGCGGCAACCGACGTCTCCGTCGATTCGGACTAGCCGCTCCGGAGAACCGGCACACAGGCATGCAGGCCTGTGCGTCTCCGAAACCGGCTCCCGCACACGATCTAATTGGCTCCGGACCGTCGAAGTAGCTATTTTTACTCTTTGCTGCTCAGGTCTCCGTCAACTCCCACGCTTGTCGTTTCCGGCAAAGGCTGATTCCGGCTCCGCCGAAATGACAATACCGACCTTCCTGAGCAGTCACCTGTGTTCTTTCATCCGCCCGGAGGCATATTCATGTACATCGGGAACTCGAAATCAGCGATACGGTTCGTGAGCAGGAAGCCAAGACCCGCGGGCGGTCTGTTTCACCAGGCAATGAAAGCCTGCCGCGCCTGTGCGGCACTCCTTGTGGTCTTCGGCCCCGCCATGGTTCATGGGGAAGATGACGAAGTTGCGCGGCTGATCGACGATATCCAGAGAGGGCCGTCGGTATACTACACGCCCGAGGCACTGGACTACTTCCGCGTGAAAGCTCCCGGCAAAGTTGCCGGTATCGGAGCGCAGGACAAGGATGCCGCGCTGAGAGCGTTTCGTGCGGCGATCAAACTCAGTACCATGGGATCGAAAGCCGTGGAAGCCGCGGGGGTTCTGGTGGAGAAATTCCCCACCGCCTGCCACGTCTCCGTTATCAGGGGAGTGGAGTTCACGCCGGGCCACGGCACTTTCGAGGACTGGGTCCACACCTACGCGGTCAGCGAGCGGAAGAAATTCCTCCTGGGCTCTTCGCTGCTTGAGTACGCGACCCTCGTCAAATGTAAAGAGCTTATCACCACCGAAACCGACCGGGAGATTCTCTCCCGGCAGGTATCCTCAGGCGGACGAATAACCCGCGCCTCAACCAACATTTTCATCGTGATCAAACTCTACGCGGGCGCATGCGCACTGACCCGTCTGAGCGGGCAGGCCCTGGGGACCGAACAGGAGGCATGGCGGCGATGGTACTACCAGACGGGAGGGAGCTTCACGGCCGCCCCCCCGCCGCCCGACCCCGGCGCCGGCTCGGGCTCGGGAGTGAGGGGAACATCAATGGACGATCTGGTGGAAAAGGCAACCTATCGTATGGTACTCAACACCGGCGACGAATTCACCGGTACGGTCGAAGCGATCGACGACACGTCGCTGATCTTCGAGACGGTCGACGGTGAAGCCTATACGTTCAACAAGGATCTTGTCAGGGAATATGAGCTTCTCAGTCCTCCTCCGGAACCGAAGGAGGGCGGCGGACCCGCGGAAGCTGAAGTGCTGACGTACAGGGAGCTGACGCTCCGATCGCCTCAGGGGGTCATGCTCGAAGTTTCCTTGACAAACGGATCGACCCTGCGGGGTCGCCTGATTTCGATTACCCGTGAGAGTATGAAACTGGATATCGAGGGCGCCGAGATACCGGTCACCGAGGAAGCGGTCCGGGAAATCCGTACGGTTCCCCCGGGGAAGCCGAAGGAAGCACCGGAAAAGGCGTCGGAGGACCGTCCCCGTGGTCCCCTGGATACGCTGATCGTGCGCAATCCGGAGACGGACGACTATGGACGACCGCTTGAGGACCTGGTGCTTCCCGGCCGGATTCTGGCCGACAGCGCCGGCGGGGTGAAATTCAAGAAAGAGGACGGGACAATTCAGCATATTCCTTACGATACCATCAAGCGTCGTATCACCCACACCTCACAAGACCCGGAGCTTGCGGCAATCCAGCGATACGGCAAGAGCCTGTTCTGTCCCGAGGGAATGATCCTGGTCGATATTCCGCCCGGCAAGGAGGGACGCCCGTTTTTCAAGGTCTGTATCGATGCCTGCGAATACCCGAATCGCAAGGGTGAAACACCCAGGACGAATGTTTCGTTTGACGATGCGCGCGGGCTGTGTAAGGATCGCGGAAAGCGCCTGTGCACCGTCGACGAATGGAAATGGGCCTGCTCGGGACTTGAAGAATTTCCCTATCCCTACGGGCACCGGTTCGACGAAGACTACTGCAATACCGAAGGCAACAAGTTCGTGGAAACCTCGGGGGAGCGTCGCAAGTGTATCAGCAAGTTCGGCGTGTACGACATGACCGGCAATGTGTTCGAGTGGGTGGTCAAGAACAACGGAGAGCCGGCCGCCATGGGCGGCCCGCTTTCCAAATGCCACACCGTTTCTCCCGGCGGATCGGGCAGCGCGAAACCGACCATCGGGTTTCGCTGCTGCAAGGGTAATTGAACCGTGTCATCGGAGCAACACCCTCACCGCCGATTCAACCCGCTCACAGGTGAATGGCTGCTTGTCTCTCCGCACCGGACTTCACGGCCGTGGCAGGGAAGAGTCGAGAAGCGGACCGCACGGTCGCTTCCCTCCTACGAGCCCGGCTGCTATCTCTGTCCCGGAAATACCCGGGCCAACGGGGAGCGGAATCCTTCCTACGAGGGCACCTTTGTGTTTGACAACGATTTCGCCGCACTTCTTCCCGACGCGCCGGGCGGGGAGTTGCCGGCTCGGCATGAGCTGTTCCGGTCGGAAGCGGAGCAGGGGCTGTGCAGAGTCGTATGCTTCTCACCCCGGCACGATTTGACCCTGGCGCACATGGACCGCGATTCGATCACCGCGGTAGTCAACGCATGGATCCACCAGTATCGCAGTCTCGGCGAGCTTGACTTTATCAACCACGTGCAGATCTTCGAGAACCGCGGCTCGATCATGGGCTGCTCCAACCCTCATCCGCACGGCCAGATATGGGCCAATCGCACGGTCCCCATGATACCGTCCGTGGAAGCCCGGTGCCAGCAGAGCTACCGTGAGCGCAACCGAAGCTGTTTGCTGTGCGACTACCTCGCCGAAGAGACGGGACGCGGGGAGCGGATCGTGTGCGAAAACGACGGCTTCGTCGTTCTCGTACCGTTCTGGGCCGTCTGGCCCTTCGAAGTCATGATTCTGCCGCGCAGGCACCTGCGGGATATCGCCGAGATGGACCAGTCCGAGGCAACGCGGCTTGCCGACATCATCCGTCGACTCGGCGCTCGATACGACAACCTCTTTCTGACGAGCTTTCCCTACTCAATGGGGATTCATCAACGCCCCACCGACGGCGATGCTCATGAGGAGTGGCATTTTCACTTCCACTACTACCCTCCCCTGCTTCGCTCGGCCGACGTAAAAAAATTCATGGTCGGCTACGAAATGCTTGCCCAGCCTCAGCGGGACCTTACCGCCGAGCAGAGCGCTCAACGGCTTCGGGAATGCTCCGAGATTCACTTCGCCGCCGCGTCCAGCCACTGAAATCCAGGGGGCACCCGACTGATTCCCTCCCTCCCGAGGAACCGGGAGCGCGCGTCTACCCGCGACGCGGCATGCGGACACAGGAAATCAGTTCGGTAAATGTTGTCTCGTCGACCGTGTCCACGGCCGAGACGCCGCCTATCATCAGGTCGCGGACCACGATCGTTGAGGTATCTACGGCTTCCAGAACACACGCGCGGAACTTCTCGTGGTAGGGACATTCGGTGCAGATATTGAACACCATTTTCTCGACGAGTTCAAGGACCCGTACCTTGGCCACGGCTTCGGCTTCCTCGCGAGTGCTTCCGTCGCGCGGCATCCGCGCCGTGCCGCGCACCACGACCAGATCTCCTCTCGATCCCCGTTCCCAGTACTCGGCGACCCCGATCGATTCGGAAAGCCGTATCGAGGGGCCGGTCAGCGCGCACCCGCCGCCGGCGACCATCGAGAGTGCCGCGGCAAGCAGGAGAGCGATCTTACGGGGCGGCGCTGAGCGGAGATTTCTTGTACGTGTATGCAGCATGGTTTTTCTTCGGACTCCTCTCTCCCCACTGGTGCGGGAAACACGTAACCGGAGGTGCGCGGGAACCCTCGGATCGGCTCCTATTCCACTCCCCCGCTTTCGGCCACCTCTTCCACGAGCGCATCGAACAGCGTGACGATATCGGTATTGGCCTTGCGGATCCTGTTGCACACGATACGTGTCAGTTCGCGTGTAATCCGGAGTCCGATGTCCGGGCGGCGATCGCCGAGCGCGACGAAATCGGCGCGCGTGAGCACGTAGAACTCGCAGTCGCTCTTGCAGGTGACGGTTGCCGAGCGCTTATCCGGGTCAAGCAGCGCTATCTCACCGAAAAAAATGTTCTGTTCGGCGCTCAGTTCGGCAACCGTGTAGTTTTCTCCCTGCAGCGTTTTCTTCAGGATCTCCACGGTTCCCGATTTGATCACGTACAGCTCATCACCTTCCTCACCCTCGGTCAACACATTGCGGCCCCTTCGAAACGAGACGGTCGTGAACAGTGAAGCAACCGCCTCCATCGCCTCGGGATCGCCCCTGAACTCCTTGAACAACGAGATACGCTTCAGCCGCTCGATCTTTTGGGAGAATTCGCCCGACGGTGTATTCATGCAGCCTCCGCCGCCTCGGCTACGGTCGTACCGACAATAGCAACCGCGCGTGAATACCGTTTGAGTTCGTACGCATCGGGAGGATTGATAATCGGATCGTTTGCCGTCAGGGTCTTGATACCCCTCAGGTCGGGAATCAACGTCGAAATGTCCGGGTTCTTCTGCGCATCGCGCAACGCCTGGCGTTTCCGGAGAGTCAGGTTGCCGGTATTCTCCAGCAGTCCGATAAGCTGCATGTGCGGTTGCGCACCGAAATGGGATTTCAACTCGGCGTAGGTTTTTCCGATGAGGTTTTCGGGAAGGGGTACGGTTTCGATACGGGTTGCACTCTGCTTGGAGACGAGCGATTTCACGACGTGCGACAGTCCCGTGCCGGAGGAGGCCGATGCCAGCATGGACCGGGAGAAGTCCCGGGAGAGCAGCACCTCGTCGCAGTGCGACAGTCTCAGGTACTTCTCGAATTTCGTATCCAGCAACTCGGCGCACACGTATGCCTTACGGTTGAGGTTCTTGATCGACATGACGGCCATAACCGTCTTGGAGTCGATCTGCTGCAGATCTCCTTCGGTAAGGTAGTCGGCCAGCACGAGGATACGCGAAGCCTTTCGAACGCCCGCACGAAGCAGGTCCCGCTCTTCGATGAAATCACCGTTAACATACATTATCCCCTTGAGTCGAGGGTCGTTGCGCACGGTGTCGACCTCATCCTGCAACGCCTTGTTCACCAACACGATATCTGAAGGATCGAGTTCCGGATTGGTCGCCAGTACTTCGTAGAGGACCTGGTTCATTTCACGTTTCCAGCCGCAGATAATGAAATGCCCCCGAAGACCCGAGTGATCCAGCAATCCCTTTTCCTCTTTCATTTGACGCTCCATGAGAAATGAGGCAATCCGGCCCGTCACCGCTCCCATCATCGCCACACCCAGGAAGATGGTGCCGATGGCGACGAGACGACCGAAAACCGTATAAGGAAGTCGCTCCCCGTATCCTACGGTGGAGATGGTGACAATCGTCCACCAGAGGCTGTCGAAAAAGGTCACGAAACCGTCGTTGGTCCTGCGCTCTACGGCGAATACCACCAGGGAGCTTACCAGAATGACGGCCGCGAAGAACAGGACGATTTTGATGCCCGGATTGGTCCTCAGCCACACCAGGACACGCGTTCTGCGCTTTCGCATATACATCTCCCTTGCCGCGCGGGCGCGCCGCGACGGTAAGCCGTACCTGAGACAAGCACCCGGCACACCGGCGTCCCGCCCGATACATGAGGGGAATCCGCCCGCTCTGCTGATGGGCCGTGTAACGGCCCTGAAGCATTGTCCCTTGCGGTGACCGGGCGCGGGAACACGGCTTGACACGTCGGCGTTTCTCGCCGATTGTCCGGTATTACCCTAGTAGTATAGCGTTGGGGGATGGGATGTGCAAGGCGGGAATCAGAAGCCGGACGACCCTTGCTCAAGGCTGTCGCTAAACGCCGGAGCAAGCTCTTCCACGACCTTGTCGAGCACGTCGTCGGACTGGTAGTAACCCTGCCGAATCCTGGCCGTCAACTGCCGGATGTACTGCCGGCGATCCGGCTCTTCTCTCCACATGAAGCGTCCCTTTTTGACCCCGGGAGAGTGACCCGATTCGTGTATGCGCTCGTCCCTGAGACCCTGTGCATCCATGCCGCGGCTCCCCGCCTTGAGTAGCAGACCGTCACTCTATTGTGTTATATCGACGCCGGAGGAAAAATCCTTTAGCCGCGGGGGAAGACAACCGGGAAACGACTCTCCACCGGCGACCGGGAACGTCAAGCCGGGCCTCCGAATCGGCAAGAATGCCTAACCCGGATCACGGACCGGGACATGAAAAAACTAATCCCCGGCGATCTGACCGGCGTTCCTGATGGCGGCAAACAGCGCCTTTGCCTTGTTGACCGTCTCTTCGTATTCCCGCGATGGGACGGAATCGGCGACAATGCCGGCGCCCGCCTGAATGTAAGCTGTTCCGTTCTTGTAGATAATGGTGCGGATTACGATGCATGAATCGAGATTGCCGCTGAAATCGATGTAGCCCAGGGCGCCGCCGTAAAGTCCTCTCCGCGCCGGCTCCAATTCATCGATTATTTCCATGGCCCGAATCTTGGGCGCACCCGACAACGTGCCCGCGGGGAAACAGGAGAAAAACGCCTCCAGCGCATCGCACTCCGGCTTCTTTTCGCCCACGACATTGCTGACCAGGTGCATCACGTGCGAGTACTTCTCGATATGGAGCATTTCTTCGACGCGCACCGAACCGGGCCGGGAGACCCTGCCGATGTCGTTGCGGCCCAGATCGACCAGCATCACGTGCTCCGCCACTTCCTTGGGATCGGCGCGAAGCTCCCGTGCCAGCACTTCGTCTTCGTGCTCCCCTTCACCGCGCGGGCGAGTGCCGGCAATGGGACGAACTTCCACGAGATCATCCTCGACCCTGCAGAGCATCTCCGGTGATGCGCCGATTACCTGTACCTGGTCGCAACTCAGGTAGTACATGTACGGTGAGGGGTTGACCGTGCGCAGTATCCGGTAGAGATCGAACGGGTCGGCCTCCACGTCAACCGAAAAACGCTGAGAAAGCACCACCTGGAAGATGTCCCCGTTGAGAATGTACTCCTTGCACGCCTTGACCGCATCCTCGTACTCCGGCCTCCGGAAATTGGACCCGGGTTCACCGGCATTCCCGATACGCACGCGAGGGTTTGCCAGGTGTTCCTTCATGCGTACCTGCATGGCGTCCAACCGCCCGAGTGCCTGCCGGTAGGCCCCCTCCGGATCACCGTCGGTCTCGGTGAAGATGTTGGTAATCAGCATGAGACGGTGTTCCCGGTTGTCAAAGGCGACAACGTCGCGGTAGAAGCCGAAGAACAGCTCATCGAGCATGTCGTCGTGGGGATTTTTATCGGGGATTTCTTCCCACAATCGAATGGAATCGTAGGAGAAGAACCCCACGGCGCCGCCGCAGAACCGGGGGAGCCCCTCGACGGGGGCCGGACGGTACGACTCGATCAGGCGACGCAGCGCGCCCAGAGGATCGCCCTGTCCCTCCTCCCGCCGCTCTCCTTCAACCAGCCACCTGTCGCCGTTGGAGCTGAAACGCACGAAGGGGTCTCCGCCGATAAAAGAATACCGCGCCACGACATCGCCGCCCGTGACACTTTCCAGTACGAAACTGTAGGGCGCATGACGATACAGTTTCATCCATACCGACACCGGGGTCTCGGTATCGGCCAGCACGGTCCGGCATACGGGGACGACATTGGCCTCCCGGGCATACCGGCGGACCTGTTCCAACGAAGGGAAAAGCATGCAGTGCTCCGTTTTCTGCAATGTTTGCGTGGGGAGAAAAATACGTTTTCGAGCATGCAGGTGACCGCCGCCGGCCTTCACCCGGCGCAACTACGAATCCGGCACATTCCGTCTTCCGATTGACCGACCGGAACCGACAGAACCGATACGATCGAGGCGCGAGGGCATTGCACAAAAACGGGGTGACATGAACGTCGAGGTCCGTTCTCTCATATTTGCTAATTCTGCAACAGTCTACTTTCGTAGCGTGGTAACTGACGGTTTTTCAGCATATTATGTTTATTCGGCAAATCTGTCTGTTCTCTTGTGAGAACGTTTTTTTGATATCTGCTATTGACTTCGGGGCTCTCGTGGACTAGATTTGGGAGAAAGCGGGCATACACCCCGGCTATGTCCGGACAGCGGGCCGGGCGGACGATTCTCCGACGGCGGGTCTGTACCGAAATGAGAAGTCGGAGAATGGGAGGTCGGGAATTCTCGTGCCGCATCGTATGTGTTGACGGCACCGGCGGTGAAGTGCCGAAAAAAGGAAGCGACGAAACGAAAGGAGGCCGACCGGGTTTGAAAGAATGCGTCGGGATCCCGAATCAACTCCCGGCACAAGAGGGCGCATCTTCAGAATAGCGAAATCATTGTACCACAAAGGCGAAGGAGGAGGGGATGAAAAGAAGAATTGTTTGTGCCGCACTGAGTATGTTCATGACTCTGGGCTTCGTTGCCCGGGGTGACGAGCTTTCCGTAAGCGGCCGGGTAACCGACAGTGAAAGCGGGGAGCCCATTGAGCAGGCAACCGTAACGGTAACGTTGGGATTCGGCGGCAGCGCCGAGCAGCGGGAGGCGACCACCGACGAAGAAGGCAGGTACGAGATCGGCGCCGAGTATGAAGGGAGCGGATTCGGCGGCGGGATTATTCTTATCAGTGCGATCGCCGACGGATATCAGGAGGCCCGGGACGCCGCCGTCGTCGAAGACCCGAGTGACGGGGAGCAGGATACGGTCTCGGAGCAGGATTTCGCGCTGGTTCCGCAAGGCGATGTGGAGGGTGACACGGTGATCATATCCGGTGAAGTGACCGACGGCGAGTCGGGCGATCCGATTGAAGGGGCAGGTGTCACGGCCACGGTGGGAAGTCAACAAAGCAACCAGGTCGGCACGACAAACACGGATGAAGACGGCGCGTACCGGATAGTCATCCTCAATACTACGGGCTCTTCCGATGTGGAGATCCGGGCGGCGGCCGAGGGGTATGAAAACGCTCAGAGAACCGAGGAGATCGCGAATCCGGCCGACGGGGTCACCGACGAAGTGGCTGCCGATTTCGCACTGGCAGCGGGTCAATCCCAACCGGCATCCGACTCGGTGTACGTCCTTGGCACGGTGATTGACCAGTCTTCGGAGGAAGCGATCGAGGGTGCATCGGTCACCGTAACCCTCGGTTTCGGCGGGGAGCAGCTCGAAGCTACTACCGACGAGAACGGGGAATACGTGGTCGGCACGGTCAACACAACCGGCACACGTCGCGTGTTCGGCCTTGCCGAGGCGGACGCCTACGGCGAACAGCGACAGGACGAAAGGATCGACGAGCCGGAGGACGGGTTGACGGACAGTGTTACCCTGGATTTCTCCCTTGTCCCGCTGGAGTACGACACGATCACCGTCACCGGTGTCGTGGTGGACGATGAAAGCGGAGAGGGCGTCGGGGACGCTCTGTTGATCGTCGCCTACAACGTATGGTCGGGATTTGAGATTCGGGCATACAGCGATTCGGGAACCGCCGATGGTGAAGGGGCGGTGGAGGTTCTCCTGGAGACCGCCAACGCGGTGAGCAGGATCAACTGGTCGGTCGAAGCGGCAGGATACCAAAGCGAGGAAGGACAATCGCCGGTTTCGCCGGACAACACCGTCGACCTTGACACGGTGCGTTTGAGTGCCTATACCGAACAAGACAGCGTCGACTACTCGATAAGCGGTCGCGTGCTCGATGAGAATGATGAAGGCGTGGGCGGTATCGAGGTTGTTGTAACGATGGAGAGGGGGGAAGACGTACTCTTTGTGGATACGGTAACCACCGTGGATTTCGGTATCAATTTCAGCACGGGCGCCTACCGGGCACAGACCAGACAAGAGTACGGCGAGGGTGAGATTACGGTGAGTGTTTCGGCCGACATTGACGGATACGAGTCCGCGAACGAATCGGTCACCGTACCGTCCAGTACAAGCGACATCACGATCGATCTGCATCCGGTACCGCTGGGCACGGCCGTTGTGACACACAAGGCGGCGAGGGTCCGGGATGCGGTCGATGGAGAAGTTCGAGTCTACTCAATCCAGGGGCGACTCCTCGGAAGTATCGTTACCGCCGGGAGCGTCGCACGGATTTCGGAGATTACGCAGGTGTTCGGTCGGCAACCTCTCATTGTCGAATGGCGCGCCGCGGGTATGCTCGTGAAGCGGGAACGATTCATGCCGATGCGCTAGCAGGCATGACATAGTTTTCGTCTTCAAGCGGAGGAGGAGCAGGAGTACTCCTCCTCCGTGCGTGTCGTACCGAACATTTGTCAAGGGGTACAGCAGGGACGAACGAAGGTGAAACAGCAAACTACGAATACTGCTCTGGAACGGATTTACGAGTACGATAACTACCGCTTTTTGCTCAGGGACTATTTCGCGGAGCAGAAACGGCTGAAATCGGCTTTTTCGCATCGTTTTTTCGCCCGGCGCGCGGGGTTTTCATCTTCCAGTTTCTGCGCGCACGTGATCGAAGGCAAGAGGAACCTCACGCTTCAGTCGGTGAGGAAGATGGTACGGGGACTGGGATTGTCCGGCAAGCCGTCATCGTATTTCGAAAACCTCGTGTTCTACAACCAGGCAAAAAGCGTCGAGGATCGTGAGCATTATTTTCACCAGTTGGAACGGCTGAGACGCTCGACGGCCTTCTACCGGATACGCCGTAACCAGTGGGCCTACTATGACCGGTGGTACTACCCGGTCATCCGGGAACTGGCGGTTCACGCATCGTGGGACGGCAATTTCGAGAAGCTGGGCGCTCTGGTCAGCCCGCCGATCACGGCGGAGCAGGCCCGGCAAGCGGTGGAAACGCTCCAACAGGCGGGTTTGCTCGTTGAGGCCGACCAGGGAGGCTTGCGGCAGAGTTCCGAGGCGGTCACCGCCGAGAAGGTGCCCTCCGCCGTAACGCGCCGGAGCCGCAAGGAACTGCTGCTTCGTGCGATCGAGGCCATGGAGCGGTTGGATGTCGAGAAACGCCACATTGCGGGTGTGACCGTCGCTCTCTCGGAGCGCCTCTATCGCCAGGCCGTCGAGCAACTCGATACGCTGCGCAAGGAAATTCTCCAGGCCGCACTTGAGGAACGCGACGTTGACAAGGTATATCAGTTCAATTTTCAGGCCTTTCCTCTGTCGCGTTCGATAAAATCGGAAAAGGGATCATCAGGCGCGGGAGGTGCGCGATGAAAAGCCGTTTCACAGCCACATTCCTTTCTGCTCCTTCCACCGGAGCTTCCCTTCTGTGCTTCCTGCTCCTGCTTTCCTGCGCCTGTTCCGAGAACCCGACGACGGCGGAGGGGGGATCGGATCTTCCCAGCGGCATGACGGCGCACGTGGTCGGCAGGGTGCTCACATCGGACTCCACCTCCGCCGCGGCGGCGGAGGTTACCCTCCGTCAGAGTGTCGTCACCCCCCGCGGAGACAGTGTGCCGGCACGGCACGCACTCTCAACCGACAGCCGGGGGATGTTTGCGTTCGATTCGGTAGCCCCGGGAACCTACACTGTGTACTGCGCCCGCGAGCCGGGTGATGCGGCAATACGACAGCTTATCGAGGTGCGCGCCGACGAGAGACGCGTGCTTGAAGATCTGTACCTTCGGCCAACCGTCGACATAACAGGACATGTCCTTCTCCCTCGTGCATCGAAGCACGGTCCTCTCACTATCCTTCTTCCGGGATGCGGCATCTCAACCGTTGTTTCACCCGTAGGACGCCATGTCCTGTTCGTGCTCAACGACATGCCCCGGGGGACCTATGACGTGGCTTTTGTGCATGCCGACGTAACCAACTTCGCATCCGTGCGCGTCCGCGCCGATTCCTCCCACCATTCGGTGTACATGCGCAGCTTCGAGTTTGCCGTGCTGGAAGTCATGGCCGATACGATCTCGCCTCTCCACCATTCCACTTCAATCAACAGCTATTACGTTACCCCTCGATCCGAATTCACCGGCGAGGAGCCGCAGTGGTACCTGAGGGCCGACTTCGACGGTATCACCTACTTCCGGCACCGGGGAGCGGATACCACAGCAATCGAGTTTCCGGAAAATCCCGGTTCTACTCCGAGTCTTTACGATACGGTACTGACGGGAGAATTGGTTTCGCTGGATGAAACAAGTGCACTTCTTCGCGCCGGCACAGGCGAGATCTACGAGCTTTCCGGCAAACCGCTTCAGCAGCTCTCGACCGAGTCCGTCCACGTGATTGTCGCCGTGCGCAAGGAACGGCGGGGCGAAGACTTCGTGTACGTCGTTGTCGGAATCGCCCCGTATGACGGTCGGGCGTAGTCGATTCGACGCCTCCGTTTTCCGTCATCCGCGGCCACAAACACTATTGGCTTCGAAACTGATAGTAACCTGGCGCATGAACCGCCGTGGCAGCAGCGCGTGGGGCCAGACACGAACACATAAAAAAAGGGGAGCGTTAGCCCCCCTAGACAATGGCGCCACGCCAAAGCGTGATCTATTGTAAGTATACTAATTGCCGGCGTCTTCACGCAAGCGGGGATCACAATATTTTGTAATGTTGTCGGCAGAAAACACAATATCCGGTATCTGCGGACCTGCATCCGCCCCCTGCAATACCCCGGGGCGCATGTGGCCGGGCACACGCGAACCCGCACTCCCCTCACTACGCATGTGCAAAGGGCAACCTTGATGTATTTTGCTCGTTCGGTAATGAGCGAGGGGCTGTCGTGGGCGCGACCGCCGAAGGAGGGCCGGAGCAGCATGGAAGAGACCAACGCCGGGAAAGACGACCGCTACGATCTCCGTACCAGCGGCAAGTGGCATATTGTGACAATCCGCGAGGAAGTACATTCCGAAGCGGACTTTTCCTGGATTCGCAGACTGGTAAACGACCTGTTGAACAAGAATGCATCGTGGATCGCCGTGGAATTCCTCAAGCAGTCGCATCTCTATTCCAAGGTCATTTCCGTGCTGGTCGGCTGTGCGAAAATTGCACGGAAAGAGGGGGGCACCCTGGCCCTGATCAATCCCGGAAAGCATATCGTACAGACGCTGAAATTCATGAATCTCTACGGCAGGCTGGTGGAAGTGTACCCCTCAGAGAAGGAGCTTCCTTGAAGAGTGGCCGGACACGGTCCGCACGCACGGCATGTCCGGTGAAAGGAAACCTATGTCGTTGTCCGAAGTCATACGGAGTGCTCTTGACCAGATCACGCAGGTAGCGAAGACGGAGACGGTTGTCGGGGAGCCGATTGAAGCCGGCGGGGTCATACTGATCCCGGTTTCGAAGATCTCCATCGGGTTTGCCGGAGGCGGAGGAGGTCAGGAAGGCAAGAACGGGACGGGTGCCGGGACCGGCGGCGGGGTAAATATCATCCCGGTAGCATTTATTGCCGTTGCCAACGGCAAGGTTCAGGTTCATCCCGTATCCAAACTCGAACCCGACCTCGGGCAGATTCTCTCTCTGGCGCCGGATGTTGTACGGAAGGTCGCCGAATGGGCCAAGAAGGGGCAGAAGAAATCCGGCCGCTCCGGGAAGGGCGACCACGGCGAAACCGACGGTACGAGCACGAACGAAGATTGAAAAAATCCCCCGCGGGCAATGACAACCGCGACAATTCCCTGACGGCTCCACATCAGCCGCGGCGGGGAGAGTAGTACTGCACCGGGTTCCATTCAATTATGTGTGATTACTCCAGAGACGATCCGTCAATTGTCTGGGTTGCGGCCGGCGACGGCAACGGCGGCAAGGGCACGTGGGATGAGCCTTTCAGCAATCCCGGCCGTGCGCTGCGGATGCTCGGTCCGGGCAAAACGCTGCTGTTTCGGAGCGGGACGTATCGCGCGGACCTGACCCTTCAGACATCGGGTGCCCCCCGGTACCCTCTTCGTATCGGGGCGTGGGACGACGGCGGGGAGGTGCGGTTTGTCGGTTCATCGTGGCACTTCTACGATGTCTCCGATGTGATCGTATCGGATATCACGCTCGAAGACGCTCCCCGCAATGCTCTGTCGATTATCGGCCGGTGCCGACGGAACCGTTTTGCGCGCATGAGATTCCTGAATTACGGAACGACGGGCAAAACGTCCTGTGCCGTGTTCTTCGGCGGCTCCAACGCACAGTGCAATATCGTTGAGAACAGCCTCTTCAGTCGCCGGATTCCCGCGCCCGAAGCAGAGGGTAAGGATGTCGAGCATGTAAGCGTGGGACTGATGATCTCCGAGGGCGATTGGGAGCAGGGTCTTCCCAATCGCGATCACATCCTGCGTAACAATCGTTTCGTCAACTGCGTCTACGGCATTCTTGTCGGAAGTCACAACGAAACCACCGGAGAGTACGGGCACGTGGTTGAAGAGAACACCATTGAGAACGCCGTGCTCGACGGTATTCACGCCAAGTGCGGCGATACCATTATCAGGCGCAACACAATACGTCATTGCGGCCGCAACTCGGTGGCTCTGCACGCCGGCAGTGGAAGTCTGGTTGCCGACAACCGGATCGTCGGGGGAAAGACCGGAATCGAGATTCGCGGCAGTGCCCACACGGTGCAGGGCAACTGTATCATCGACTGTCGGCGGGAGGCGATCAAGGTGCCGGGACCCAAGGTGCCCGATATGGCCGCCGCAATCAATGCCTGCGTTGAAAACAACACCGTCGTCGCCTCCGACAACGGCACGCGAGGCGATCCCCCTGTCACCGGCCTTCGGGGCGAACGCGGCTCTTCCTGCATCGTGCGAAAGAACCTTTTCTACGGCACAAGGCGGCCCTGTGTCTTTGAAACCACCGGCGGCGAAATCGCCGGGGAAAGCCGTTCGCCGGAAGCCTGGCTTGTCGACGACAACATCCTTTCGGGTACGGAGAATTCCTGCGAGGGGTTTCGCCGGCGCGATGTAGCGTTTGTCGACCGCAAAGGGCACAACTACGGCAACGATTCGGGCTACGGGGCCGGTCCATGGGTTTCGGCGCCATCTCCGGCAACCGATCCGTCGCATTGGCAATCATACGGTATGCGCGACTTCGACCCGGGCGCCCTGGAGGAGGAAGAGGCTCGGAGGCGCGACGAATCGGCTCATTCGCTGATTCGGGAGGTAGACAAAGAGGAAATGCTTCGCCGATCCTTCTTCTTCGACAAGTCCCGGAAAAATCCGCCCCTCCCGGAGTAGCGGCTTCTCATTGTTCGGCTTTGGTGTAGATCCCAACAAACCTGTCGCGAAAGAACCCGACATTCTTCCTGCACAGCGCGTACGTGACGGACTCGAACAACGGTATCAGCCGGTGATGTTCGATCCACGAATCCTCTCCCCCTTCTTCACCGTCGAGCCACACGCTTTCGAGCCATGCTCGCTCGCAGTCGACGTCACGGTCCCGGTGCCACATTCGGCCGATCGCGATATCGTAGGCGCGATTGAGTATTGCCTGCTCGTACGCGGCCCCCTCAAGCTCGCGAATCGTGCACGAAAGACCGACCTGGCCGAAATCGGCGAGCAGCTTCTGGGCAATACTCTCCGCTATCGGGTCCCCTTTGCGAAACACTATTGCGGGTGCCTCGGCGGCAACCGGTGCCCGCCACAACTCCGGGGTGGTCTCCTCCCCCGACGGCTCCCCGCTCGTGATATCATCCCCCGTGACGCGAGAGATGACGGTTCCCTCGGCCTTGACAAAGCCCGAGAGAATATCGCGGGGATCCACCAGTTCCGCAATTGACTCCCGCATTTGATCGTCGGGATGAGCCACCGCCAGGAAATACCGGTCTTCGGCGTACCGCACCAGCCGCCCCTCTCGGAGCATCTTCGTGCGCGCGTACTCGATGTCCTTGGAGGTATGAAGCGTCACGACATCGTAGCGCTTAAGCGAGAACCCCAGGAAAGGATTGTCGTCACCCCCAAGCCGGACACGGCATGTGTCAAGGTACGGACGACCGGAGGGAAAGTGCCTGTTGGCCGCCAGTATCATACGATCCCGTCCCCTCTTCGCCACATAGTAGGGACCGAGTTTCAACGAAGGCGGCAGTTTGCACAGCCGACGAAGGCACTGGTCCGCAAGCGTATCACGTGCAACCAGGGCAAGCTCTATGGTGTTGTTGTCCAGCGCGCGCATGCCGGGGATGACCGCTTCCATGCCGCGCACGAAACCGTCAACCCCCCTCACGAACCGAAAAGCCGCCAAACCGCGAGCCGGATTCCGTTTCACCCACCCGTTCCAGGCCTCAACCAGATCAAAAGCGGAAAGAAGCTTACCCTCACCGTTGGTCATCTCCACCGGCGTGGTGAGCCGAAGCAGATCGGGTGCGGGGCGTTCGACGGTGAAGTATCCCGCAAAAAGGCTCTCGGGCGGGACGGAATCCGAGAACAGCGTTCCGATCCCCCGGGGTGAGAGCAGACGGCCAAGCGCCTGGTCGACAAAACCCCGCGAGGTATAGAGCGTAAGGCGGCCGCCGGTCGGCGGACGAGCCGTGTCCACCGAATCGAGAGCCGCCTCAATCATTTCTTCGACAAAATCGGGCTTCTCTACCGGGGTCAACAATGCGCTGTCGGCAGGCTCGCCGGTATCGTCGGGCACCGAAACCGCCCGAATCCTCACGTAGTGGTCGACGGTGTCGGTGTAAATCCGGCCGAAAGGGTAACGTCCCAGGAAACTTTCGAAAGCCTTGAGAAACTTCCGCCGCTCGTCATCATCCTGAAACTCCACCCGGTATGAAGCGGTATCACCGCGGACCCTGACCGCGATCTTGCGCTCCGACGGTGTCAGGACCTTCTCACGGGTGATCTGACGCGTGCACTGCACCGCCGCCAGGAACAGACACAGCACGTACGCAAGATAGTTCGGCAGTCTTCGCATGAGCATTCTCCGGTACGGTTTCGTGAAAGCCCGGTTCCTCCGCCGGCCGACGGGCATCTACCCTGGTCTTTTCATTCCTCCGCTTCGGCGCTGAGTTTCGCCGCGCGCCGCCGTTCCACGAAAGCAAACGCCGCCGGCCCGTCGCGGTTCACGACAAGCTCTTCGGGCACCTGCTCCTCCCGCAGAAATCCGGCCACGGCATCGTCGGCACCTACCTCATTCAGCGCGTGCGCATCACTGGATACCGCCACGGGGCACCGGGCCGCGACGCACGCCCTGAGCATGTCACGGGTTACCGCTGGCTCGGTTCTCCGCAGGGCCGTCTTCGAATTGTTCAGCTCAAGAGCCACCCCGCGCGCGGCGGCAGCGTCGGCCAACCGCGCAAAATCAAGAGGATACGCGATATCGTCCGGATGCGTGATGATATCGACCCACGGATTAGACTGAAGCATCTCGATCATGAGTCCGGTGTAGGTGTCCCTTCCGAGCCCCCGCGGTGTCGGGAAATGGATTCCAACCAGAACAAGATCCATAAACCGCGCCCAGCTCAGGGGAAGATCGATCCGCGGCGTATCGCCGATGAGATTGCATTCCATACCCTTCAGCAGCCTGATCCCCGGCACCGGATCGATCAGTCGCTCGTAGAACGTGCTGTTTACACGGCTCTTCAGTTCGGGCCCGTGGTCGGTAATCGCAACGCCCTTCATTCCCAGCGACTTCGCGCGCACGAGCATCTCAACCACACTGTGAATGCCGCAGCGACTGAAAGACGAATGTGTATGGAAATCGACTTCAAGCATAGGACGGACCGGCCTCGCACGCCGGACGGCGGTGCGGCGCGGCCGGATCGGCATGGCTATGGAGGTCGCCGTGCAGGCGACCTCCGGTGTCTCGCGGCCCGGTCGGGCTCAACGCTTGCCGCGTGAGCCTTTCCCGGTGCGCTTCTTCGCCGCCTTCTTCTTCGCGGCCTTCTTCTTTGAGGGCTTCTTCGCCCCTCCCGCGGTAATTGCCGCCTGGGCGGCCGCGAGTCGTGCGACCGGCACCCGGTACGGCGAACAACTGACGTAGTTCATGCCGACCCGGTGGCAGAACTCCACCGAATCCGGATCTCCGCCCTGCTCACCGCAGATTCCCACCTTCAACCGCGGACTCGTACCGCGCCCTTCACGCACGCCGATCTCCACAAGCCGGCCGATACCCGTCTGGTCAAGCGTCTGGAAAGGATCCGCCTTGAGGATCTTGGCGTCGAGGTAGTCACCAAGAAATCCCGCCGCATCGTCCCTGCTGAAACCGAATCCCATCTGCGTAAGGTCGTTCGTTCCGAACGAAAAGAACTCGGCCACTTCGGCCATCTTCCCCGCCATCAGTGCCGCGCGCGGAATCTCGATCATCGTGCCCAGCAGGTACGGAATCTTCCTGAGCCCCGAAGCTTTCCGAACTTCGCCGTAGACCCGGTCCACGATCTCCTTCTGGTGCCGCAGCTCGGCCACCTCACAGGTAACCGGAACCATGATCTCGGGAAGCGGCTTCTTCTTCGTCTTCATCAGTTCGGCCGCCGCCTCGAAAATCGCCCGCACCTGCATCTCGGTAACTTCAGGATAGCTGATTCCCAGCCGCACGCCCCGATGGCCCATCATGGGATTGGTTTCGTGCAGCTCATCACCGCGCCGCCTGACTTCCTCAACACTGATACCGAGAGATTCGGCCAACTCCCTCTGGTTTGCCTCTCCTTGAGGCACGAACTCGTGAAGCGGAGGATCGAGAAGACGAATCGTCACCGGAAGCCCGTCCATCACCTTGAGCGTCGCCTTGATGCTCTTCTTGACATACGGAGAAAGCTTGTCCAGAGCCTCCCGCCTGGCCGCCTCCGAATGACTGAGAATCATCTTCCGCAGCAGAAACAGGGGCATCTCACTCCCCTGTCCGTAGAACATGTGCTCCGTGCGGAACAGGCCGATACCTTCCGCCTTGAACCCCAGTGCGATGCGCGCGTCTTCGGGCGTATCGGCATTGGTGCGAACCTTGAGGGTCCGCTGCTTGTCCACGAGGGCCATGAATTTCTGGAAGCGCGGGTTTTCCGTGGCGTCGATCATCGGAAGACTTCCTTCGTACACGTACCCTTTGGTCCCGTTGAGCGTAATCAGGTCGCCCTCACCGAAGCTCTTGCCGCCGGCCTTCATTGTTTTCGCGTTCGCATCAACCTTGATATCGCTGGCGCCCACCACGCAACATTTCCCCCATCCGCGGGCCACCAGAGCGGCGTGGCTGGTCATTCCACCTCGCGAAGTCAGAATGCCCTCGGCCGCACGCATCCCTTCGACATCCTCGGGACTCGTCTCCTGCCGAACCAGTATTACCTTCTCGCCCCGGCCGGCCCACCGCACGGCATCATCGGCCGAAAACACCACCCGTCCGCTCGCCCCTCCGGGTCCGGCCGGAAGCCCCTTGCCGAGCGCGTGGGCATCCTTTTCCTTTTTCGGATCCACCAGCGGATGCAGCAGCTCATCCAACTGCGCGGGCTTCAACCTCGTAACGGCAGTTTTTTCGGTGATCAGCTTCTCGGAGAGCATGTCCATGGCCATGTTCAAAGCCGCGGTGCCCGTGCGCTTCCCGACCCGTGTCTGCAGGATGTAAAGCTTCCCCTCCTGGATGGTGAACTCGATATCCTGCATGTCCCGGTAGTGACGCTCGAGTTTCCGCTGAATCGCATCGAGCTGCTTGTACAGCCTGGGCATTGCCAACTCAAGCGACATCAGGTGTTTGTTGTATTCGCTCTTGGTATCTTCGTTGACCGGCGCCGGCGTCCGCGTTCCCGCAACGACGTCTTCACCCTGGGCATTGACCAGCCATTCGCCGTAGAACTTGTGCTCTCCGGTTGCGGGGTTGCGGGTAAAGGCCACACCCGTGGCGGAGTTGTCCCCCATATTGCCGAAAGCCATTGCCTGGACATTGGTCGCGGTTCCCCACTGATCGGGAATCTGCTCGATACGTCGATACGACTTCGCCCGCTTCCCGTTCCAGCTCTTGAAAACCGCCCCGATACCGCCCCACAACTGCTTCATCGCGTCGTCGGGAAACGGCTTCCCGAGCACGTTCTTCACCGTGGCCTTGTACTCTTCGCAGATCCGCTTCAGGTCCCCGGCGCTCAGCTCGGTATCAAGCTCGAAGCCCTTCTCTTCCTTTACTTTATCCAACACGGCTTCCAGTTGCTGCCGGATACCCTTCCCTTCCGCGGGCTCGATCCCCTCCGCCTTCTCCATCACGACGTCGGCATACATGGTGATCAGCCGCCGGTACGAATCGTAGGCGAACCGCTCGTTACCGGTTTTTTTGATCAGCCCCGGCAGGGTCTTTGAGCACAGGCCGATATTGAGCACCGTCTCCATCATCCCGGGCATCGACTGCCGCGCACCCGAACGGCAGGAAACCAGCAGGGGATTGTCCCTGTCGCCGAATTTCGTCCCCATCTCTTTCTCCACCACCTTGAGCGCCTTCTCGACCTGGTCTTTCATTCCCGGAGGAAATTTGGACTTGTTGGCAAAGTAATCGTTGCAACAATCGGTGGTGATGGTGAAACCGGCGGGAACGGGTATCTTCAAGCGGCTCATCTCCGCCAGATTCGCGCCCTTTCCCCCCAGCAGATTCTTCATGTCCGCCCGTCCGTCGCTCCTGGTTGTTCCGAAAGAATAGACATACTTCGGCATGGGTCGTGCTCCCCGTGTTGAGTGGCAAAATCTCCAAAAAGAGACTGCACAATATATATCGTTATAGGGCTCTCCTTCAAGACGGGCGCCTCGTGAGATGATCGGTACTTGACTTGACCGTGCCTCAATGGCACCATTAGAGGGGCAAGGCCGGTCGGCACGGGTTCCGCCGGCCGGAGATGGGGTGAATTGTCCCCACGCGGGGGATTTATCGGAAGTATCGCAACACTTTCACAGCCGGCAGGAACATGGAAAGTACCAAACTCGGCAACGTGCTGATTGTGGACGACGAAGCAATCATGCGTGGGATGCTTGAGATCGAGCTTGAAGAACAGTATGAAGTTTTCACCGCGGGGAACGCTTCACAGGCACTCGATATACTCAAAAACAACAGCATAGACCTGGTCATCTCGGACATTAACATGCCCGGGATGAAAGGCTACGAGTTGATCAGTATCGTACGAACGGAATACCCGCACACCAAGGTCGCGCTGATCACCGGCTACAATGTCGACGACTACGTACGCATGGCGAAAGAGAAGAATATCTCCAACATCATATCCAAGTCAACGCCGTTCAACTTCGACGAGTTCGCTTCCATCGTCAACGGCCTGGTCACCGAGCAGATTTTCGGGCTCGAACGCTACATGCTTCCCGATTTTACGGTGATGAAAGACTATGTCTTGAACAGCTCCACTCAGATTACCGACGTGGAAAAGGAGATACTGGAGCTGATCTCCACATTTCACCGCTCACAGCTTTTTGTGCAGATTCTGCTCGAGGAGATCATCACCAACGCCATCTACCATGCGCCGGTTGACGGCACGGGAAAGGAGAAATACAAGAAGCATTCCCGGGTTGTTCTCGAGGATGCGGAGGAGGTGGAGATCCTGGTGGGAAAAGATTCCGAAAAATACGGGGTCTCGGTGCTGGACCCCAGCGGGCGGCTGACCAAGGAGCAGGTGCTGTTCCGACTTGACCGCCATATCCATGGCGAAGGGCTTCTGGATGAAAACGGCCGGGGACTGCACATGTCCCGCATGTACGCCGACCGCCTGATTATCAACATACGGAGACATACCGCTACCGAAGTGATCTTCATCAACTATTTCGACGAGAAATACAAAGGTTCAAAGCCTCTCTATATCAACGAAATCTGATTCCGCCCTTTCCCCGGTCGAAAAGCGCCTTCCGGCAGTGCCGCGTTTGCAACGCCACCCGTGAGAATAGTAGTTTAAAGGGTTAAAGTACGAACTCGAGGTCTCCGGAGTCGGTGCCGGAAGGGGGGGAAAGACGTTGCGCAGCCTCATTGTGGTGATCCTTCCGGCGGTTCTCTCCGCGGGCGGAGGTGAAGCAGGTTCCGCTCCGGCTCCGGACGCGGCCGATTCCCTCATCGGCCCCGTTTCCGACTCGACCGGGCAGCCCTCTTCAGCATGTTCCGCCGATCCCTTCCTTGCCATGGGCGCCTCCGCGGTGATTCCGGGGCTTGGCCAGGTTGCATCCGGGAGGTATATACGTGGAGGATTGTTTTCGGCAACCGAAGTGATCATGGGCCTGGTGGCACGCGACAGATACGTCAACTCTATCGAACATTTTGAGCGGGAACAAGACCTTGCGGATTCGATCCCGACGTTTCGCCGGCTTGAGAATCAATACGAGGATTCGGCGCGCAGCTACGTTGAATGGTTTCGCATCCCGATCGACAGCACGGAGAAGCGCTCGGCCGACAGTTCGTCCTACGCCCGTTTCAGCCTTCAGTCGCGGGAAGCCCGAGACCGGCGGCTGTATGTCGAAAGCGAACGCGACCTGGCACGATTTGACAAACGCGAATCCCGTGTGGAAATGGGTAATGCGCTCTGGATGATGTTCGGGGTGCATCTTTTCAATGTCATGGATGCCCTGAGCGGAACGGGGGCATGGCAGGACGACAAACCGCGTTCACCGAAGACGGCCGGTCTGCTCTCGGCCGTACCGGCCCTCGGCCTGGGGCAGATGTACAACGGGGCCTACGCCAAAGCGGGGATGGTCTTCATGGTACAGAGCTCGCTGGGATGTATGGCGTACAATTTTCACGGCCTGATGCGCCGGAGTGAACGAGCATTGACCCGTCTTGAGAACCCCGACAGGCCGGAATACGCAATCAGAGGTGATTTTGTCGATTCGTGGGAATCCCGCCGGAACGAATCGTTTAGAAAACGTAACACGTATCTGTGGTACTCGCTTCTCTTCTATTTCTACGGTCTGTTTGACGCCGTGGTGGACGCTCATCTTCACGACGTCTCACGGCAGATGAAACTGGAGCCGGACCTGATTGTGAGAGAGGACCGTCTTGGTCTGGGGGTCTCGCTTGACCTGTGAGAGCGACGTGCCGGGACGATGAGGTATTCAAGACACTTTTAGATGAATGGAGTTGGCTGATGCCCGTCACACTGAAAGATATTGCCGAGAGGGCCGGAGTCACGGCCGCCACGGTTTCCATGGTGGTCAACAACCGTCCGAATATCTCGGAGGCGACCCGGCGCAAAGTTCTGAAAATCGCCAAGGAACTCAACTACTACCCGAATGTCATCGCCCGCGGGCTGGCCACCAGGAAGTCCAATGCGATCGGCGTGATCGTGCCCAACCTCGCATCATCCTTTGTTGTCCGGATCCTGCAGGGACTCAAGAGCACCAACCGGGACGTGGAGTACACGGTGCAGCTCTTCGATACGATCGGGCAGAAGGAGGACGAAACACAACTGTTCCAGCGGCTTGCGCGGGAGCGTCGCATCGACGGGGTCATACTGATCGGCTCATCGGTCACCGACCGGGAGTTGGGGGTGTTCAAGGATGAAAGCGTTCCGTGCGTGGTCGTGGCCCGCAGGTCCGAAAGTCTCGATTGTGTGTTCGTGAACAATGCCCGCGGTGCCCGGGACGCTACCAACTACCTGATCGACAAGGGTCACGGCAGGATCGTTTGTGTGATATGCCGCAAACCCGGCCTGCCGACGGAGGAGCGGCTCGACGGGTACCGGGAGGCCCTGCGAGGGCGCGACATCCCGTTTGACGAGAACCTTGTCCTTGAGGTCGAGGATGAAACGATGGAGTCGGGGGCCGGCATTTTCGAGAAGCTCAGGGCCCTGGATCCCCCCGCGACCGCCGCGTTCGTACCGGCCGGCGATATGGTGGCCATCGGCATAATCAAGGAAGCCAAGCGGCGGAAGGTAGTGGTTCCGGACGAGTTGCCGGTAGTGGGTTTCGACGACATCCCGGCCGCGGAAGTAATCGAGCCGACGCTCACCACCGTGCGGCAGCCGAAGCTGGAAATGGGCGATTTCGCCATCAACATGATCGTGGACAAGATGGAGGGACGAGAGATCGGAATAAAGCACAAGGAGCTGCACACCAAGCTTATTGTGAGGGAATCGGCCTAGCGATTGCGGATTGGGGATTGGGGATTGCGGATTGGGGATTGG
>CAZNDN010000051.1:0-1650 GCA_964571815.1 uncultured Fibrobacterota bacterium
CTACGCGGGGATGCAGTATATCCGGACGGCCAACAACGACAAGGAGGATACGAGGGAGAGCTTTCTCCGGTTCGATATCGACGGCCCGGCAAATGTCTACGTTGCCTACCGTGACGGCCACAAGACCTCGACAACGCTGCCGACATGGCTGCGGAGCTGGGCACCAACAAGTGATACGTTGAGCGCCGACGGTGACTATGGAGTTTTTTTCAAGTCATTCACCGCCGGCACCGTTGACCTGGGCGGAAATCAGCAGGGAGGCGGCTCGGGCAACAGCATGTACTTGGTGTTTGTGGAGCGGCGCCGGACGACTACCGGGAGAATCCGTTGGACGGGCGGTGGTGTCGACAACAGCGCCGGGACCGCACTGAACTGGGAAGGCTCACGTGTGCCGGCCGCGGGGGATACGATCGTTCTCGACGGTACGTCGAGCAAGGACGTGACCTGGGACCTCGATATCGAACTCGGCGCATGGGAGCAGCTCAGCGGCTACACCGGCACGGTCACGATCGGCACCCGTTATGCGGGCGGCTTCGATACCCTGCACATTGCCGGTGATATGACCATCGATGGGGGCAAACTCACGCACACGGATAATTCCAACGCCGCAACCTATCTGCTGTGCCTCGATATCGGCGGCGATCTTACCGTGGGCGCCGGCGACAGCATCGATGTAACGGGCCGGGGGTATGATGCCAACTACGGACCCGGGCTCACGTGCCCCTCGGCTCCCTGCTACGATCGTGACGGCTCCGGACACGGGGGAATCGGCGCTGAATACGATAACCGGGGAAGTCCGAGTTCATCAACCTACGGTTCCATTGTCGCTCCCTGTTCGTTGGGCACGGGGGGTAATTACAGCGAGAATTCCTCTACGGGCGGTGGGTGTGTCATCCTGAGCGTTGGCGGGACGGTTGCGCTCGACGGAGTCATTACCGCTGAGCCCGGGCCTGGGAAGTGGTCGGGCGGTTCGGGGGGAAGCATCTTGATTACCGCCGGTTCGGTATCGGAGCAATCAGGTGGCTACGTTCTTGCGCGCTCCAACGGGCAGGGTACTACGAACACCTGTGGGGGAGGCGGAAGGATCGCCGTGAAGCTCTCCGGCTCCGGCAACTACGGCAACCTCTCCTTCGATGCGTCCTCGTTCGGCAATGGTACCGCCTCGTATGTCGGCGCCGCGGGAACGGTCTACCGTGAAGGCAGCGCGCAGAGCGGCGGCGGAGGTACGATTCTCGTCCACAACAACGGAAACGTGCCTGCCTCGCCTGCCGACTCCCATTTTACGACGCTCGGCGCGACGGCCGGGGCGTTCAACGACAACCTGGATAATGCCGAAGTGAGCGTCGGGGGCCGGGCAATTCTTGCGCTCACCGCCGACGAAACCGTGGAGAAGCTCTCCCTGGCCGCCGGCACGTATATCGTGCCGCGCGGGTATACATTGATTGTGCGGGAGCTGGACACCGCGGGGGTCGCGCTTTCCTCCGGTACTTACACCGCCGCGGACCTCGGTGCCTTTGTCAAGGGAGCCGGGTCAGTCCAGGTGCGCGGCGATCCGGTTGCCCCCACCATCGTGGCCGACCCCGAGCCCGTGACCGTTCAGGAGGGCCGCCCGGCCTCCTTCACCGTCGCCGCCAACGGGTATCCGACACC
>CAZNDN010000051.1:1750-19587 GCA_964571815.1 uncultured Fibrobacterota bacterium
GGAGACACGGTCGGCGACAGCTCTTCGCTGGTGATCGTTCCACAGTCGCAGGCCGCATGGGACGGCAACCGTTACTACTGTGTCGTGAGCAACACCCGGGGAAGCGCGGCAAGCGATACGGTGCGGCTGCGCGTGGTAACGCCGGTCCGGGCGGCGTTCGGGGCGGAGCCGACACGGAGTCAGGATTCGTTGACCACTGTCTTCACCGACAGCTCCACCGGTTCGATCACGAACTGGATATGGTCTTTCGGCGACGGCGACTCGGCGACCTATACGGCCGCCGACAAGAAGACTACCCTTACCCACATCTATCGTGAAGAAGGGGAATATGTCTGTTCCCTGGTGGTGGTGGGTGAAGGGCCGGCGGGAGTGGATACGGCGGTTTCGGAGAAGCTGGTGGTGTATCCGCCTACCGACAACCCCCTCACGCTCTCTGCACGCTTCCTTGCGGCGGACCGCATTGAAGTCCAAATCAGCGGCGCGGACATGATCAACACCAACCCGATTACGGGCCCGACCGCCGATCGCGTGGGGGTGTGGATCAACCGGGAAGGGGATGAGATCGATACCGCATCCGACCCGCGTGTCGCGACCTTTGAGCGTGCAACCATGGTGGAATCGTCGCCGTATGTCGCGGTTGTCAACGTGTCCCCCTCGCTCTTGCCGATACACCGGCGCTATCGCGTCTGGGTCTCCCCTCTCTGGGAACACGGACCCAGCGTGTATAACCCGGTGAATGCCGCCGAAGTGGTCATGAAACCGCTGAACGCGCTCGGTCTGAAGGGAACGTTTGTCGGCTGCCCGGGCACGCCCGATACCATTGCACTCACGATCGATTCTCTGGAGTGGGCGCGTGTGCGGGTGGACAAAACCGCCGGCGTGGACTCCGTCGGCGTTGAAAGTGTGATCCTTTCGTGGGGAATTGCCGGTGGTGAGGTTGTCGGTTCCGACACGTTGTCGCCGGCGCAACTCGGCACCACACCGTACACGTGGCGGATCCGGAACCAGGTTTTCTACGGCGATACGCAGCAGGTCTTTGCCCGCGCCGTGCAGCATGCGTTCAACGGTTTGACCAGCGATCCGATCGAGACGCAATTCTACGTCGGATGGCCGCGGCCGGGCAATCCGGTTGCGGATATGCGGGCGGAGGCGGTGCTGTCCAGCCGCGTGCGTCTCAACTGGCGATGGCAGGGCTCAACGGAGGGGATCGACCAGGTCCTGCTGTGGCAGAGCGAATCCCCACTGCCCGCGGACAATCCCGACATAACGGCCACGTTTCCGCCGGAGACCCTGAATGTAACGGACACCACGTACCTGGTGACGGGGCTGACCAGGGAAACACGCTACTACTTCGGTATCCAGGTTCGGAAGAATCTTGTGGCCTCCCTTATCACATCGGCCGCCTCGGCAAGCGATTCCACTCCTACCTTCACAAATCAGGATCCCGTACCCAACACGGTGGCTATCGACACGGCCTGGTTCGACCGGGCCACCAACGGGATTCGCGTGCGGTGGCGGGTCGACACACTCAGCGGTATCGAGCTGGAATGGGGAATACACCATGCCCTTACGGCCGCCGGCGTTGCCGATTCGGCCGACGAACCCCGGGGAAGTGTGGTGGACATGGTGCGCGAGACTACGCTTGTTCGGCTCGATGAAGTTCGTTTCGATACAACGTACTACGTGGGAATCTGGCTGCGGGGGCTCGACGGCCCGTGGTCGCCACCCACCGATTCTTCCACGTATTCGGTGCGAAGCCCCACCTTCACCTGGGAAGGGATCAGCTACTTTCCCCGGGGGGATACCGTGCGGGCGTTCAACGGCAATGTTATCCTGCGGAAGGATTCGACGTACACGTACGAATTCCCCATCGACGATACGCTTGATTACTACACCCCGTCCGATTCGACGCCGGGACTGGTTCCCGTGGCCATCGGGGTATCCATGCGCAAGGGAGTGGAGTCCGACCGTCAGAAGCTTTTCGTTGGACTGCGCCTGGACTCATCAGCCCTCGGGGGGCGCTCCACCCGAAAAGTGGCCATGTTTCGCAATGTTGGCGGCCTCTGGCGAGTCGAGCACGGTTCGTTCGTGGAAGGGGGCTACGTGTGGGTCAAGACCGCCTCTTTCGGGGACGGGGACAAGCCCGTGCCGTTTGTGGCCATGCTCGATACGGTCAGGCCTGCAATTACCCTGCCTGATTCCGGCACGGTTGCGCGGGCGGATTCGGCGCTGACCGACAGGCTTCAGGTGCGGGACAACTGCGCCAACGTAGTATGGAAGCTCTCTTACGCGCGCGACGATGAGCCGTTTGCGGAGGAGCGCACGGCCGAAGGGGAGGTGTGCGGATCGTGCGATTCGGTGGACGGTGTTTCGTGGACGATTCCGGGCGCCTACGTAACCGAGCGAACGGGTGTGCGGGCGTTTCTTGTGGTCTCCGACGGTGTTCATTTCGATACCATCAACGTGTCACACCGGGCTCGCCGGAGCAATTCCGATGCCGTGACGACCGAGAAGATGGAGTGGGTGCCGATTTCGGCTACTGCTCGCCTGGACAACCCCGCGGCGTCGTCGGCACTCCGAAACCTTGCGGGGCTGGGGGGGGAGGAATGGACCTACGACACCGAGCGTTTCAGACTTTTCCGCTGGGCGCTGACGGAAAGCAACGCGGGGAACGACGATCGCTGGGTCGAATACGGGGAAGCCGGGGACGAGCTTTTTGCGTTCGAGCCCGGCAGGCTCTTCTGGGTGAAGACGCGTCAACGTGTTCCGGTAGGCCTGGGAAGTGCTACGACCCTGTCGCTGAAAGACAGTTTTTCGGTGTCGCTGCCGGCCGCGGAGTGGACCGACATGGCGCTTCCGTACCGATTCGACATACGCGTTGCGGATATCCTGCGGGCAACGCGGACCACGAACCAGAGGCTGGAGTTCTACGAGTGGGAACGGACGGAATACACTGAGTTCGGCACGACAAACACGTTCTATACAACGGTGCCCCTGTATATACCGGGTATCCCCGGTGTGGACGATTCAACGAAGGTGATGCGGTCGGCGCTGCTTGGCGGTCATTCCATTTACAATGCTTCTTCCAGCGAAGTGCGATTGCGGATACCGCCGACTCCCGCGTCGGTTTCATCCGTGAGGCCCGCGGCAAAGCGAAGCGGGGGCGGGGAAGACGGGGCGAAGCGGTGGAGCGTACAGCTCATCTCCCGGACCTCGTCGGGAAGACCGCTGAACACGGTGTACTGCGGCTATGTCGCCGGCTCGGACCGCCGCCGGAGCACCTACTATGCCTGTGCTCCGTCGCGGAGTCGCCAGTCGGTGCGCGTGTGCGACCCGTCGACGGGAAGACTTCACGGTCACGGAATTCGTCACGGCATGAAACGAGGCGGCTGTGCCTACCGGATAGCCTTCTGCAACGAAGCTTCCGAAGCCCGTACGCTGCACTGCCGGGTGCGCGAGGCCGCACGGCTGCCGGAGGATATGGTGATACGACTGATTGATCCGGCGACGACAACCGTATCGGATGGGACTGAAGAGATCGGTGTTGCGGTCGAGGGGAACGCGCGCCGGGAACGATTTCTGCTCGTGGGCACCGAAGCCTTCTGTGCGTCGTTCGGTGAGATGATCGCTTCCATGCCGGCCGATTTCGTCGGGTGCCGTTACAATCGCGCGGGTGCTCTTGTTGAGCTGCGCTACAGCGTACCGTGGGTGGATATCGCGGAAGTAGAGTTCTCGGCGTTCGACATGCGGGGCCGTGTCGTATGGCGTCGAAGCGTTACTCCCGGTCGTGGCGGTCACCACACGCTTGTGTGGAACACGCACCGCGAAGGCCGTCGGCCGGCCGCCGGCGTGTATGTCGTTCGCATGAGCGTACGATCCACGGGTGGAGAACTCAAAGGCCGTTTCAAGCAACGATTGAGTATCGTTCCGTGATGTTTCGAGCGGGGTCCGCGCGCCTGCCTCGGGTGGCCTCAACATGCGACCGCGGCCCGCTCGGGCGGGGTCGACGATGGTGTCGCAACCTCCCGGATGACGCCATTGGGCATCGGCTCCCAAGTGTCTCTGTTGAGGACTGCCACTGCGGCAAAACGTAAATTTTGCAATAGAATGGGCCAATTTCGTCGGGTCGATTCCGTTAGCATCGGGACAGCGATCAGGGGCCCGGCCTGCCGGCGGGCACGCGGTTGAGATATGCGGAAACGCCTCATCCGGCAACACTCGGGCGTGGCGTGAAGGCCCCGGCCCGACGGGAACGCACGCGAGTACCTTCGACAGTGGGAAAGGATCGTGAGAATGGTGAAGGGTACGGCATTCCGGATCAAACTGAGCGCCATTATGCTGGTGGTATCGGCAACGTATCACACCACGGCGGCCGCCGATTACGCGGAATTCGCTCGTGCCCGGGCGTGCACCCTCAAAACGTCGGGGCTGGGCCTCGGCGGCGTTGTACGTGACTTCCCCGTACTGGTTCGGTTGAATGCAGCCGACAACAGAGAGGTTTTCGAGAATGCGCGGCCCGACGGGTGCGATATTCGCTTTTCAAAATCCGACGGGCAGACCCCGCTTCCCTTCGAGCTCGAGCGCTGGGATGTCACCGGGACCGACTCGGTTGCCGAATTCTGGGTGCTGCTCGATACCATCTCGCCCGACAATGACGCGCAGCATATTCTCATGCATTTCGGCAACAGTGCCGCTTCCACCGACGTCTCCGCCGATTCGCTGGTATTCAACGGGGGTAACGGGTTCGTGGGCGTGTGGCATTTCGGGTCCGCGGATGCTCTCGGGGATGCCACCGGCAACGGCTATGGCGGCACCAACTACGGGTCGGCCGCACTGACTTCGGGCAGCCTCATCGGCCATGGACGCGAGTTTGACGGGACTGACGATTACATCGATGTACCGGGTTTTCCGGACGATGCTGTCGTAGACAGGTTGACAATCTCGAGCTGGGTCAACCTGGATGATCAAAGCGACTGGAGAGAGATCGTCGCAAAGGCCGACACCGACTACAAATCCGGTAGCTATGGCTTGCGCAAGAGTAATATGGACGCTCCCGTGTTCACGGTCGACATATCCGGAGACATGAAGCGAGAAATCGGTTCCGGCACGTTGGCCGACGACGGGAACACCTGGGTGTACCTTGCCGGAGTGCTTGACGGGTCCTACCAGCGGTTGTACATGGATGGAGCAGAGGTGAGCAGCCGACCGGAGTCGGGCAGCATCAAAACCACGGCCAACAGTCTCAATTTCGCCCGCAGGAGCGACAACCCTTCCAGACTGCTCGATGGTCGGCTTGATGAGATCCGCATTTCAAAGATCGGACGCTCGCCCGACTGGATCACCCTTTGCTATCACACGCAAAAACCCAACGCAAACGCGGTGTCGTTCGGCCCGGTTGTCGACAAAGGCCCGAGCGCCCCGCAAATCCTCTCGCAACCGCAGCCGCTGAGTGTACAGGAAGGGCGGGAGGCCTCGTTCAGTGTCGGCGCAATCGGCAACCCGCGGCCTTCCTACCAGTGGCAAAAAAACGGTGTAGACCTGCAGGGGGCTACGCTGAGCACCTACACGATCCCGAGCGCCACGTTCGACGACAGCGGTGCCTACCGCTGCGCGGTGACCAACTCGGAAGGGACCGTCACCTCGGCGGGCGCAACGCTGACCGTGCAGGCGGCACCGCCGGTGATACGGTCCGTGGCTCCGCTGGACACCCTCATCGCCGTGGGCACCACCGTTACGTTCACGGTCGATGCCGGCGGCACGGCTCCCTTGAGCTACTCGTGGATTACCATGGAGGGCGACACGGTCGGCACCGGTTCATCACTGGTGATTACGCCGCAATCGCAGGCTGCGTACGACGGCAACCGCTACTACTGCGCGGTGTCCAACGCGCGGGGGAGCGTCGAAAGCGACACGGTCATCCTCCGGGTCGTGACACCGGTTCGAGCCGCGTTCGGCGCCGAGCCGACACGGGCACAGGACTCGCTGCAAACCATATTCACCGACAGCTCCACCGGATCGATCCTGGAGTGGCGCTGGTATTTCGGCGACGGCGATTCGACCAGGTATACCCCCACCGAGAAACCGTCGTTGCTGAGCCATCTCTACCGGGAGGAAGGAGAATACGTCTGCTCGCTTATTGTGGTAGGGCAAGGGCCCGCCGGCAGGGATACGGCCGTGTCCGAAAAGCTTGCCGTCTTTCCTCCCACCGACAACCCTCTGACGCTGACCGGCCGTTTTCTGGCGGCCGACCGCATTGAAGTCGGTATCAGCGGAGCCGAATCGATCAACACCAATCCGGTGCTCGGCCCGACCGCGAGCAGGGCAGGGTTGTGGGTCAACCGTGAGGGCGGAGATATCGATACCGCCGCCGATCCGCGTGTGGCCGTGTTCGAGCGTTCGGCAATGGTTCAGTCGTCGCCGTTTGTTGCCGTTGTCAACGTACCTCCCTCACTGCTGCCCGTGCACCGGCGGTACCGGCTGTGGGTGTCGCCCCTGTGGGAAAGCGGGCCGGGCAGGTACAACGTAAGCAATGCGACCGAAGTGGTCATGAAGCCGGTGAATGAGCTGCGGCTGACCGGCGTCTTTGCCGGGTGTCCGGGCACACCCGACTCGATTGCGCTCAATACCGATTCACTGCAGTGGGCTCGTGTGCGCGTGGAGCGCACCGGCACGGTCGACACGGTGGGTGTGGAGCAAGTGGCCTTGTCGTGGGGGTTTGCGGGAGGTGATGTGCTGGGTACCGACACGCTGACCCCCGCGCAACTCGGATCGTCTCCGTACACCTGGACGATCCGCAACGAAGCCTTCTTCGGCGACACTCAGCAGGTTTTTGCCCGCACGGTGCAGGTTGCTTCCAACGGCTTGACAAGCGATCAGGTCGAGACGAAATTCTACGTCGGATGGCCCCGTCCGGCCAACCCGATTGCCGATATGCGGGCGGAGGCGGTGCTGTCAAGCCGCGTGCGGCTCACCTGGCGCTGGGCGGGAGCAACCGAGGGAATCGCGCAGGTGCTGCTGTGGCAGAGCAAGAGCCCGCTTCCCGGCAACAAACCCGATATTTCCACGGAGTTTCCGCCGGAAACGCTGCAGGTAACGGACACTACCCGGCTGGTAACCGGCTTGAACCGGGAGACGCGGTACTATTTCGGCGTACAGGTTCAAAAAAACCTCCTGCGGTCGCTCATTACGACAGGGGCGTCGACGAGCGACTCCACGCCGACATTCACCAACCAGGACTCGGTTCCCAACACCGTTGCGATCGACACGGCCTGGTTCGACCGTGAAACAAACGGTATCCGCATCGTGTGGCGGGTCGATACGCTCCGCGGGGTCGAGATGGAATGGGGCGTTGTTGACGCTCTTTCGCCCACCGGGATCGCCGATCTCAGCCGCGAACCGCGAGGCACGATCGTGGAAGCGGTGCGGGAAACCACCCTGGTAGCTGTCGACAATGTCCGCTTCGACACTACGTACTACGTGGGCATCTGGCTGCGGGGGCTCGACGGTCCCTGGTCTCTCCCCACCGACTCCTCGTCCCGGGCGGTACGAAGCCCCACGTTTACGTGGGAGGGAGTCAGCTATTTCCCCTCGGGCGATACGGTACAGGGGTTTAACGGCAATGTCGTATTGCGGAAAGATTCAACCTACACCTATCAATTTGCTGTCGACGACACACTGGATTACTTTGTTCCCACGAACCTGCCCCGGGGCCTGATCCCGGTCAGTATCGGCTTCTCCCTGCGCCGCGGCGGCACGGACCGTCAGAAGTTTTTTGCAGGGCTTCGATACAATACCGCTGCGCTCGGAGGCCGTCCGACCCGCGAACTGGCCCTGTTTCGCAAGAACAACGACCGCTGGCTGGTCGAGCACGGTTCGTTTGTCGAAGGCGGCTATGTGTGGGCGAAGACGTCCTCGTTCTCCGATGATCAGCGGAATCCCGTGCCGTTTGTGGCCATGCTCGATACGGTCGGACCCGCCATTACCCTTCCGGACACGGGCAGGGTTGCCGATCCGGATTCTTCGTTGATCGACAACCTTCTGCTGCGGGACAACTGCGCCAACGTGATATGGAGCGTCTCGTACGCCCGCGACGACGAGCCGTTTGCGAAGGCTCAGACGGCGGATGGTGTTATCTGCGGCTCGTGCGATTCCGCCCCCGGCGTGTCCTGGACCATACCCGCCTCATACGTGACCGAGCGAACGGGGGTGCGGGCCTTTCTGACGGTTTCCGACGGGGTGCACCGGGACACGATCAATGTCTCCCACCGGGCGCGGCGGAAAGACTCCGATGCGGTGACGACCGAGAAGATGGAGTGGGTGCCGATTTCGGCTACTGCTCGCCTGGACAACCCCGCGGCATCGGAGGCTCTCTCGCGACTTGCTCCGATCGGTGAACCGTGGTCCTACGATACAAAGCGTTTCAGACTTTTTCGCTGGATACCAACCGGGAGCAACGCGGGGCAGGAAGACAAGTGGGTGGAGTACGATGAAGCGCGGAAGGAACTGTTCAGCTTCGAGCCGGGCAGGCTTTTGTGGCTGAAAACACGCGAGCGTATTCCCGTGAGTCTGGGCGGGGCTACTACCCTGTCGCTGAAAGACACGTTTTCCGTATCACTGCCGCCGATGCAGTGGGCCGACATGGCGCTTCCGTACCGCTTCGATATCCGTGTGGCCGACATCCTGAGGGCAACGGGACAGGCGGGTGAAGGTCTGGAGTTTTACCGCTGGGAACGGGGCGAAACCACCGAATTCGGCACGACTGAAGTCTTCTTCGTGACGAAACCCGTGTATATTGGAGAGATGCCCGGGGTCGATGAGCCCGCTGTTGCCGTGCGTTCGGCTTTGCTGGCGGGCAACACCGTTTTCAATGCATCGTCGACCGAAGTGCGCCTTCGCATACCTCCGACACCGGCCGGGGTTTCGGGTTTCAAGAAAGCCGCGCCGCGGAAGAAGATCGCCCACAAATCCGAGGGGAATCGATGGAGCGTGAAGCTCCTGTCGCGGGCATCCTCGGGCAGACCGTTGAATACCGTCTACTGCGGATTCGCATCGGGCGGCGACGGTTCGGCAACAACCTACTTCTCGCCCGCGCCGTCATTCGGTCGGCAATCGGTGCGCGTGTGCGATCCGGCGACGGGCAGGCTCTACGGCCACGGGGTTCACCACCGGATGAGGCGGGGCGGGTGCGCGTACCGTATTGCATTCCGCAACGAATCGCCGCGGGAAGAGACCATCCGCTGCCGCATCGAGCACGCCGTTGCTCCCCCCGGCAACCTCGTCACTCGCTTTTTTGACCCCGCCGGGTCGGCCGGCCTCGGCGAGGGAGAAGGAATGAGCGTTGACGTGGTGGCCGGGGGGCGTGAGGAGCGGTTTCTGCTGGTGGGGGACGAAGCCTACTGCGCGTCATTCGGTGAGCTGCTTGCGTCCGTTGCGGCCGAACTCGTCACGTGTCGATTCAACCGCGCTGCCGCCTGCGTGGAACTTCACTATCGGCTGCCGTGGGTCGATGTCGGGGAGGTGCGGTTTTCGGCATTCGACATGCGTGGACGAACGGTATGGCGCCACAGGGTCACGCCGGAGCGCGGCGGTGCGCAGGTAGTTGCGTGGGATATGCGCGATGAGGCTCGACGATCGCCGGCCGGCGTCTACGTGGTTCGGATGCGAGTGCACGATCACAGCGGTCGGGTCACGGCACGGTTCAGGCAGCGTGTCGGCATTCTTCCCTGAGTCGCGAAACGTTCCATTTTCAAGCCCGTTGATCGACTCACACACTGCACGCTTCCGGCACCGGCCGCGGCGGTAGCGTCGTGACCTCCGCCCAGTCCTCCCTGTACTTCCGTACCGGGGAGAGAAGTGTATCGTGGGGACCTGCGAGCAGGCGTCCTTCAATTATTTTGACCGGACCATTTTGAGACTGCCATGCCCGGGCACCGGGTAGCACCTCGGCCGCGGTTTATTGTATAGTGTAAGGGGTATGAAGTCTCGGTGACCGGGTGAGTTCCCGGGCCAACGCTTATGCGCCGGGCCGGACAAGCTTCCACCACTGCTGCATCGGGGAGTGTGAAGGACACAGCAATCCCTTTTGAGGCCATCATTGTATGAAAAAACTCTCGCGAATGCGAATGCTACTGTGCGCCGTCGGCTTTCTTCTTACGTTGGCCGCGGTTCAGTGGGATGCCGGAGCGGCCGACTTTTCCGCGTTTGACTACGTCCAGCCGTGTACGCTCAGCACGAGCGGACTGGGTCTGGCCGACACCGTGGTGAATTTTCCTCTGCTGGTGCGCCTTCGTGAGCAGGATCACCAGGAGCTGTTCCGGAGGGCGCGCGACGACGGGTATGATATCAGATTCTCGAAATCCGACGGTGACACGCCGCTGTACTACGAAATGGAGCGCTGGGACCTTTCGGCGCAGGATTCGGTGGCCGAGTTCTGGGTGTTGATGGATACGATTGCTCCAGATGAAGATCGCCCTTTTCTCATCCATGCCGGCAACGGCGATTCTTCGGCCGACCGCTCAAGCGCCGCGCAGGTATTCGATACCGCCAACGGATTCGCGGGAGTGTGGCATTTCGCACCGTCCGATACGTTCGGCGATGCTTCGGTGAACGGCTACGACGGCACGAACCAGGGGTCCACGGCGTCGACCGGCGGCAGCCCCATCGCGCACGGCCGCGACTTCGACGGCAGCAGCGGATATATCGATGTTCCGGGGTTCCCGGACAGCGCTATCACGGATGAACTGACCATCTCTACCTGGGTCAACCTCGACAATCAAGATGGCTGGAATGATATCATCTCCAAGGAAACCGGCGACTACGGCGCTGGATTCGGCTTGCGGCGGAATAACGGCGATAGATTCTATTTTTCGGTACACACCGACGCCAAGTATGAGATTGGCGATATCGATCAATTCGTTGACGACGGCAGCACGTGGTATTATATCGCGGGTGTGTGCGACGGATCCGAGCAGATTTTTTACATCGACGGAGGAGACTCGGCTTCCAGGTCGGAAACCAACTCCATTGCTGCGACAACGAACAGCCTCAACATCGGCTGCAGATCAAGCGGCGTCAACTACATCGACGGCCGTCTTGACGAAGTCCGTATTTCCAGGGTCGGGCGTTCTCCCGACTGGATTGCCCTCTGCTACGCTTCGCAACAGCCCGGTGCCTCGATCCTCACCTTCGGCGCGGTCGCGCCGCGGGACAGCACGCCGCCCAACGCATCCATCGAAATGGCCGCCGCCTGCAACGAGAGCGCGTGGGTGGACTCCGGCGCCGTGGTCAAAGGGACGGCATCGGACGATCTGAGCGGGGTCGATTCGGTCTACGTGCAGCTCCTGTTAAAAGACTCGGTATACTGGGACGGCTCCTCGTGGTCGTCGGCCATCGCCGTGGATCTACCGGCCCGGGTGGCGGGATCCGACTGGCAGTACCCGCTGAGCGCCGCCGATTTGATCGACGGCACCTACATGGTTGTCGCGGAGGCCGTGGACAGCATGGGCAACCGCCAGGATCCCCGTGACACCGCATACTTTGTCTATGACACGCAGGCCCCCGACGATCCGGATTTCTCGATCGAGGACAGCAGCGGCTATACTGCCGACGACGATCCTCCGCTGAGCTTTGCATCGGTCGATCCCCCCGACAGCATGCGCCTTGCCTGTCGGCAGACAGGGGAGACGACCGACTGGAAACCGTGGGCGTCGGAGGACAGCATCGATATCTCGGCGGCCGGCTCGGATACCGAGGTGCACATCCGCGCCCAATACAAGGACATCGTGGGCAATCTTTCGTCCTGGGTGGAGGACACCACCGTCTACGATATCACCCCTCCCACGTCCTCGATACTCACCAGCGGCACGTTCAACGCTTCCACCTGGCCCTCATACGTCGAAATTTCCGCAACAGCCGACTCGGCGATCGTCGACAGCGTCTATGTGCGCGTGCGCAACCACTCGACCGGCAACGAGTGGGACGGTTCGAGCTGGGTGGCGGATTCCGTATGGGTTGCCGCCTCGCAACCGTCAACCTGGCAACTTTCCCTCGATGCGGGGATTCTGGACGATGCATCTTATTCGGTGTGGGCGATAGCTGTTGACGTTGTCGGAAATCGCGAATCGGCGACCCCGGGGAGCTTCGGGTTCGACAATACGCCGCCCGATGCCGGCACGTGCCGAATCGTGGACGATGACGGGTATACGAGGGAGCCGGCGCCGCAGGTTGTCTTCACCAGCGGGGGCCGCCCGCCCGACAGCTTGCGGGCGGGGGAAGCCGACGGCCGGGTCGATACATCGGCTCTTGCCTGGGACCCGTACACGGCACAAATGACCGTGGATATCTCGGACAACGGTGACGGTCACAAGGTGGTTGTTGCCCAGTTTAAGGACACGGTCGACAACCGCAGTGTGTGGTTCCGTGATTCGACCGTGTACGATGTGACCGCGCCGACATCGTCGGTAACCACAGCCGGCACGTTCAACCCTCAAGCCTGGCCCGATACGATCAGGGGAAGCGCAACCGACGCGACCGCGGGGGTGGATTCGGTGGTCGTGAGCATCCGCCTTCGCGGTACGTCAAGGTACTGGCAGGGAGCGACGTGGGCCGACGGGGAGCGGTGGCTCGATGCCGGCGGGGGAAGCTCGTGGTCGATCCAATTCCCCGCCAACCAGTTCCTTGATACCGCCTCGGCGACCTACGAAGTACGATGCCGGGCGGTCGACCGGGCCGGCAATGCGCAGCAGTCTCCTTCGGACACCACATTCGTATTCCACCGGACGCCGGTGGCGGATTTCTCGCCCGGCATTCCCATTACCGTAGCCGAAGGAAGCAGCGTGGAGTTCTACGACTCCTCATGGGGCGCGATCGACTCGTGGGAGTGGGATTTCGGCGATGGAGAGAGTTCCACGGAGCAGAACCCGGTCCATGCCTACGCGGGTACGGACACGACCTATTCGGTGAGCTTGACCGTGAGCGGCCCCGGCGGCGCCGACACGATTGACCGTACCGACTGGGTATACGTGGTGGTGCCGGGAACCAACCCGGTGCGACTCACGGGCCGCTACCTCTCGGATTCCACGGTTGAGCTGACCTACGGCAGTTTCCAGCAGATCTCGATCGACCCCGTAGGATTTCCGCCGAAAAAGGTCGATTCGCTTCGTCTCTACACGCGTGCCGGCGCCCTGCCCACGACCCAGTCGCCCGGCGCCGTGAAAAAGTCGTACCACGTCCCCACGCTTCAGCAGCAGGGCGGCGACCGGTTTCTCGACACGGTGAGCGTCTCGCCGCTGACCGGAAGCGATTCGACGTACGGCTTTTCGACCGTGCTGTGGTGGGACAACGCAACGGAGTCGGATTTCCGCCAGGCCAACGGGTTTCTCGTGCTTATGCGCGACACGGTGGCTCCGGTACACGACCTTTCGCTGTCGGGATCGTATTCGGGCGGGGATTCGATCGAGATTCAACTCGACGGTGTCTCAACCATTGATTCGATACGAGCCGCGAGCGTTGGTGTATGGTATGGGTTCAACCAGGAGCCCGATTTCTCCTCCTCCGACCAGACCGCCTGGGTGAAGGTGCAAACGGTCCGGGAAGAGGCATCGAACGACGTCTATGTTTGGGAGGTGCAGGACGAGTTGTTCGACGGCGTCAAGCGCGAGCTGTACGTCTACGTGATCGTGGAGGGCACGAACGGCCTCTACAGCACCGATACATCGGCAGCGTCCTTTTCGGTAGGACGGGAGCGTCCGGTGTATTCCGGGACAGTGACCGCGCGTGCGGTTGACGCGAAACGAATTGCGCTGAGCTGGGAGGCTGTGGAGGCCGAGGCGGACAGTGTGGTAATCTGGTACGACACCACTGCCATACCGCGGCGGCACGATGTGTCGGCACCGTGGTCGATCAGCCCGTCGGTGGAAGATACGGTCGATACCATTCGGGGGTTGAACTCCTCAACTACATACCATTTCGGACTGCAGGTGTCCAAGGGGGAGTTGTGGTCGGTGGTCAATCAGGCTTCATCGGCTTCCGCTGCCACGCGCAAAGCCGAAACGGGAGACACCCTGTATAATACGCTGAGCGTGACCTCAACTACATTCGATTCATCACGCAACGAGATCGTGGTTGCCTGGAGAAGCGACACGACCGGCGTAGAGTACGGGATCACCCGCGAAGTCCATGCTTCGCCGCCCGACAGTCGCCTGCCGGCGCAGTGGAGCGAGATCGATGCGAACGAGGACACAACGAGGATTGCGCTGGGTGAGGATATCGTGTTTGAGGCCGAGTATCACGTGAGCATGTGGATGCGGGGCGGTGACGGCGAGGCGGTTGAACCGACCGATTCCAGCAAGGGAAAAGCCGAGACCGGTCCCTATTCATGGCAGCCCGTCGGCTATTTCGACCAGGACGTGCCTCGGGATACGGTGCGGGGATTCAACGGTGATGTGCTGCTGTGGAAGGATTCGCTCTACGATCCTCGCGGGCGTATTCCGGTTGTCGCGGACACGCTTTTCTACGAAAATGTTCCTTCTTCGGGTTGGGAAGGCATGGCGGCACTCGGCGGGGTCGTATCCATTGCGGCGCCAGAGCAGACCCCCGCTTTTTTCCTGGGACTGCGCTACGATCGCTCGAAGATTCCCGATGGATACGGGGCAGGGGACATTCGAGTGTACCGGAGCGGCAAGGACGGGACCGTTTCGGCCGTCCGAACCTCGGGCGTGGACAGTACGATGCGCATGGTGTGGGTCAAGACCGACGATTTCTCGGTTGCTTTCACGGCACTGGTAGACACGGTTGAGCCCGATACGGCGTTTCTGACCAACCTGAACACGGTCATCCGGAGTTCGTCGGACACGGTCCGCGACACGTTCGTGATCAGTGACAATGCCGGTGATGTACGATGGTGGTTGTACTATGACCGGGGCGACCGGGCGTTGTTCGGGAGTGAAGAAGCCTCGGGCAGGCTGAGCGCGCGAAGTGAGACGCTGAGCGTGGCGATCCCCGGCGCCGGGGCCGAGGACAGCGGGATTCGGGGAGCGCTGGTGATTGACGACGGCCGGTATCGGGATACGATCGACGTGTCCCGTCGTGCACGGAGGCTTCACTCCGATGAACTCACCACGGCCGAGATGGAGTGGTTCCCTCTGTACGTTACGGCGGAGTTGGAAAAGCCCTCCCTGCGCCACGTGCTTGCCGGCGAGGCGGCTTCATCGTTTGACTACGACACGCGCGATATCAGGCTGTTCCGGTGGTACCCTCACAAGGGGAACGAAGGTGAGAGCGACAAGTGGGTCGAATACTCCTCATCCGGAAAAGACCTGTTCGAGTTCACGCCGGGACGGCTTATCTGGGTCAAGACCGCGGAACATCGCTCGATCGATTTCGGTGAAGGCGTGACCCTCTCTCTGCAAGACACCTTTTCGCTGACCCTTCCCGCCGAAGAATGGACCGATTTCGGCCTGCCGTACCTCTTCGATGTTCGGGTCCGGGACGTGGTGGGTGCAACGGGAGCCCGGGGGGATTCGCTGGAGTACTATCGATGGAAGCGGACCGGGCCGCGGCGTGGTGACAGCATGTATGTAACCGACCTGCTCTACGCTCGGGGGATCAGCGAAACCGATACGGTAGTGCTGGAATCGGGTTCGGGCGCGGCCAACACGGTCTATAACCCGCTGGAAGACTCGGTGATCCTTCGCATACCACCGATCCCGCCGGTCATGTCTCCGGTAATCGTTGACACCGGTGGAGCAGAGAGTAAGAAGCGTCAAAACAAAGAGAAACGCTGGCGCGTCCGCGTGAGTCCGTCACTTGACCGGGGTCCGCACCTGAGCACCATTTACTGCGGTTACGAGCCCGGAGGGAGCGGCACGCGTTACTACGCCGCTCCGCCGTCGTTTTTCCCCCTGCGGGCGGGTGTACATGCCCGGAGAACGATGTTCGGCCATGCCGTGGCGCGGGAAGCGCCCCACGGGGGGTGCGCATTCGAGCTGGTATTCCGCAACGATGCTTCCCGGAAACGCACGGTACGGTGCGTGCTTGATACCACGGAGGTAAAGGGTGAGGCGTGGATACTCGATCCGGTGAGCCGTGAGTGGGAGGCGAACGATGATAACGTATTCTCGGTTGCGGTGAAGGGGAACTGGAGCGAGTATCGCTGGCTGGTGGTGGGCGATGCCCGGTATCGGGACTACTTCCTCAACTCGCTTCCCTCGTGGCGGCTCGACCTCATGCGCGTGCATGCGGCCGCCGGCGGGCGCTCGGTACTGATGCGCTACTCGGTGCCGTACGGAGGCATGCGTTCCCTGGAATTCGCGGCATTCGACGCTGCCGGACGTCTGGTATGGCGGCACTGTGTTGAGGGAGCGGGTCTGCAGCGCGGCGTGCACACGGTGGTCTGGGACACTACTCCCAGCGCCGCGGGTATGTATGTCATTCGCATGCGGGCGGTTGACGCTGACACAAAGAGGCGGGGATTTACGCGGGTACTCCCGTTGGTGAGATAGCCGCGGCGGCCGGCCGGGGTTCTCAGGCGCCGCCCGCGTCGCACCGTTGGACTATCAGCTCCAGATTTCGGCGGTTCGCCTCGTCCATGTTCGTGAAAGCGATTCCCGCATACCTCTTGCCGCCGTCACGGCTCCATGCGACCACGCCCTCGGAGGAAACGCTGAGAAGGCTCCCGTTGTGCTTCACGGTGAAGGTGCATTTCAGCGACAGGCCTTCGTGCAGCCGGGCGCGTTCCGGCAGCTCAACACAGATCCCGCCGCCGTTGACATTGCACAACATCGCGCCTCGCAGCACCGAGTCCGCAACCCAGAGCGTGGTGGCGACCGAGATCGCGTAGCGGGGTGATCTTCTTCGTTCCAGCATGGACTTCCTCAGCTTGTGGCAGGTTCTGGTGATACCCGCGCATCCGCCGTGACCACCGGCGGCACGGCGAAGCGCGGAGTGGAAAAAATATGTCCCGACGCCCCACCGAAGGGGAGAATGCCGGATGGTCGACTCAGACAGTTTGCCCTTGTTTGACGACCCTGTCTGAGCGTATAATTATAGTATACAGCGGATTGTCGATGTATGCAACTGAATGTTCCGGAAGGGGATGTAGAAGCACCGGGGCGCACCGCGAAAGCGGCGCCCAAGGGTATGGCGGTGCCGCCGGCCGGGTCCGGTTCCCGCGAGTTCTAACGTATCGGTGGACAAAAGGAACGTGTCGATGATATCTTTGTACACAAAAACCTCGCTCAGCAGCACACACACTCCCCGGCTGCATGTGCGGAAGCTTCTGCTTGCGATTGTGGCGACCGCGACGATCGCCGCCGTCAACGCGGCCGACTACTCCGCATTCTCCTATACACAACCCTGCACGCTCCAGACCTCCGTTCCGGGTCTTTCGGGCAATGTGTTCGATTTCCCGGTCCTGATCAGGCTTGATGAAACGAACAACCGTGAAGTTTTCGAGAACGCCCGCTCCGACAGCGGTTACGACGTAAGGTTTTCAAAAGGTGACGGTGAAACTCCGCTGTACTACGAGCTGGAGCGATGGGACGTTTCGGGACAGGACTCGGTCGCCGAATTCTGGGTGCTGATGGATACCGTGAAGCACAACGACGATCAGCAAGGTATCCTGATGCATTTCGGCAATGCGGATTCGGTCGTCGATCAATCACAGAGTTCCAAGGTGTTTGACGCGGCAAACGGATTCGTTACCGTGCTGCATTTCGGTGAGGGGGGGACGGGGACGCGCTATGATGCGACCGGAAACAACCTCAATGCAGCGCCGCAGAACTACAACAACGACGAATCCAGGGCAGGCGCGATCGGGCTGGGCGATTCGCTGGCGGGCG
>CAZNDN010000051.1:19687-25947 GCA_964571815.1 uncultured Fibrobacterota bacterium
TACTACTCAGCGGTCATGGAGTCCGACGGGACCGCGCGGCTGTATGCGCAGGGTTCCCCGACAGCCACCAACACTGTTACGGTCCCCGCGAACGTCAGCCGCGGCGAAAACTCAATCGGCAGGAAGTACAACACCTCCGATGAGTACTACGCCGGTATTATCGACGAACTCCGGATCGAGGACACGCCTCGATCGGCCGACTGGGTCAAGCTCTGCTACGAGACGCAGAAAGCCGGCGCAGGCGTGGTTGCCTACGGTGCCGTCCGGGCCAAGCAGCCGACCGGCTCGATCACCATTGACGACGGGAACGGGTATACGTCCGATGCTACTCCCGGCATCACGGTAACATCGACGTGCGCCGTCGAAATGCGCTTCCAGGTCAACAGCGAGGGCTGGCAGGCCTGGGAAGCCGTCAACACGGTCAAGTCCGACCTGGATGTATCCTCGGGGGGCGACGGTACCAAAACGGTCTATGCCCAGTTCAGGAACGCCTCCGGAGATACCTCCACCCGCACCAGCGACGTGACCGTCTATGATGCCACGGAACCAACGTCCTCACCGGACATGCTCGCCGGGTACAACGCCGGTTCATGGCCGGGTGCGATTGCGGGGACCGCCTCGGACAACGAGGCCGGCCTCGATTCGGTGAAGATTACGATCAGGCGGGCTTCGGACGGCTCCTACTGGGACGGTTCGGCATGGGTCGGCGCTGCTGCGTGGCTGAGAACCGACGACAACACATGGAGTTACTCGTTTGCTCTCGGGAGCCTGACCGAGACTACGTTCACCGTGCAGTCTCGCGCGTACGACAAGGCCGGCAACTCCCAGGCCACGGCCGCATCGGCTTCGTTTGTCTACGACAACACCGCTCCCTCCGGCGTGTCGGTGACCATTCAGGACGGCAACGGCCGAACGAGTGACCCCGACCCGCCGCTGAGCCTGGTCGCCACCGACGACAACGCGCTGGAGATGTTTCCGACCGCCGACACGGCCGGCGTCGACACATCTGCTGCCGCGGGATGGAAGAGCTTTGCCTCCACCGACAGCATAACGCTTGCCGCGGAAGGCACTGCCTACGTATGGGTTATCTACCGCGATATCGCGGGCAACGCCTCGTCGTGGGTGTACGATTCGACGGTGCTCGATTCGACTCCTCCCACTTCCTCGGTGAGCACCAGCGGGGCCTACAATGCCGATACGTGGCAGAGCGCGGGCTCGGCGGTCAAGGGTACGGCCTCCGACGGGGGCAGTGGGGTCGAATCGGTCTATGTCCAGCTCCTGTTGGAGGATTCGTCGGCATACTGGGACGGCTCTTCGTGGTCGTCGCCTACTCCCGTCGACCTGCCGGCCAACCTTTCCGGCTCAGACTGGGAGTATGCCCTGAGTGCTTCAGACTTGAGCAACGGCAACTACAGCGTTGAAGCGCAGGCCGTCGACGCCGCGGGGAACCGCGAGAGCCCGGGGTCAACCGGGTCGTTCGTGTTCGATACCGATGCTCCCGATCTTGTGCAGATTGCGATCGAGGATATGAGCGGCTATACGGCCGATGCCGATCCCGCGTTGACGTTGAATGCATCGGATGCGGCCCAGATGCGTATCGGGTGCGCGCAGACAGGGGATACGACCGTGTGGAAGCCCTACACCACATCGGACAGCATCGACATCTCCGCGGCGGGCTCCAATACCGACGTGGAAATCTGCGCGCAGTACCGTGACAACCTCGGCAACCCCTCACCGTGGGTGTGCGACAACACGGTGTACGATATCACCCCGCCGACATCGGCGATACTCACCTCGGGCACGTACAACGCCCCTTCCTGGTTGTCACAGGCGCAGGAACGTATTGAAGGCACTGCCACGGACGCCTCGGCGGGCGTGGATACGGTGTACGTGCGGGTCACCAACACCACGACCAACAACGACTGGAACGGCTCGGGCTGGGCGTCGGGACCGGTGTGGCTTGCTGCCGGAGGCACTCCGAGCGCCTGGCAGGTTTCGCTGCCGGCAAGTGCGCTCGACGATGCTTCCTATACCGTCCGGGTTCGTGCGGTCGATGCCGTGGGCAACCGCGAAACAGCCAATTCGGGCGGTTTCGGTTTTGACAACACGCCGCCCACGATCAACGCCTGTGAATTCGTGGATGACAACGGCTACACGACCAACCCGACTCCCCGGGTGGATGTGTCGGCGAGCGGGGCCGACAGCATGCGGGTTGGTGTTATCGGCGTGGCGGACACGGCCGGACTCACGTGGACCGCGTATGTAACCGAATCGCTGGTCGACGTCTCGGCCGGCGGCGACGGGGTCAAGATTGTAGGCGTGCAGTGCGCGGACACGGTGGGCAATTACAGCTCATGGTCTCTTGATACCACGGTCTACGACCGGACACGACCGGTTTCGTCGGTGACCACCGCGGGCACCTTCAACCCCGCTACCTGGCTCGACACGATCCGGGGAGACGCCTCCGATGCAACCGCGGGTATCGACTCCGTGCAGGTGGCCGTTCGCCTCCGGGGCACCTCGACGTATTGGGACGGCACGGGGTGGTCCGATGGAGCCCGGTGGCTCGATGCGCACGTGGAAGGCTCATGGGTGATTCGGTTCCCGGGCAACCGGTTCGTGGACAGTGCCCGGATGACCTACGAAGTGCGGTGCCGGGCCGTGGATCGCGCGGGAAATACTCAGGAATCTCCATCAGAAAACACCTTCGTTTTCCACCAGAGGCCGGTAGCGGATTTCTCGCCGGGGGACCCGGTGACCGTGGCGAAGGGCGGAAGCGTTGCGTTCTACGACTCATCGTGGGGCACGATCGACTCGTGGGCGTGGGATTTCGGCGACGGGGGGAGTTCAACTGCGCAAAACCCGACACATGTCTACCAGGATACGGGACAGACGTATACGGTCACGCTGACCGTGGACGGGCCCGGAGGCAGGGACTCGATCGTGCGTCAAGACTGGGTATACGTGGTGGCGCCGGGCACCAACCCGGTGCGGTTGACCGGTCGCTATCTGACGGATTCCACGGCTGAGCTGACCTATTCGAGTTTCCAGCAGATCTCCCTGGATCCGGTGGGGTTTCCGCCCGGGAAAGTCGACTCTTTGCGGCTGTATGCACGCACAGGCGCGCTGCCCACGACCGAATCGCCCGGCACGAGGACTACCTCGTACCATGTCCCCACGCTTCAGCAGCAGGGCGGCGAGCGGTTTCTCGACACGGTGAGGGTCTCGCCGTTGACCGGGACTGATTCGGTGTATGGCTTTTCGACCGTGTTGTGGTGGGACAACGGAAACGAATCGGCATTCCGTGAGGCCAACGGGTATCTGGTGCTGATGAAAGATACGGTGGTACCCGGCAATGACCTGACCGTATCGGGAGCATACGGCGGCGGGGACACAATCGAGGTTGTGCTTGACGGCGTTTCCACGCTGGACTCCTCAAGCGTGGCGCGTGTGGGCGCCTGGTACGGTTTTGACCAGATCCCCGATTTTTCTTCATCGGGTCAAACCGCATGGGTTGCGGTGCCGACGGTCCTTGAGAGCGCATCGGGCGATACGTACACGTGGGAGCTGCGTGACGGGCTGTTCGACGGTGAGAAGCGGGACCTTTTCGTGTACGTGATCGTGGAAGGGGTCAACGGGCTCTACAGCACCGACACGTCGGCGACATCCTTCTCAGTGGGCCGTGAGCGACCGGTGTATGAGGGGACGCTCGAGGCGAGTGCGGTCGATGCGAAGCGAATTGCGCTGGGCTGGGAGGCTGTCGAATCGAATGTGGACAGCATTGTTATCTGGTACGACACCACGGCCATTGCCCGTCGTCACGATGTGTCGGCGCCGTGGGCGATCAGCCCATCGCCGGGCACTACGGCCGATACGGTCACGGGCTTGAGCGCGTCAACCACCTACCATTTCGGACTTCAGGTGCTGCGTGAAGGACTGTGGTCGGCGGTGAGCAGGGTCTCGTCGGCCTCGGCCACGACCCGGAGTGCGCAGGTCGGCGATACGCTGCGCAACACGCTGACGGTAACGAACCTGGCGTTTGACTCCTCGCGCAACGAGATTGTGGTCCATTTCGGCAGTGACACGACGGGCGTGGACTATGGCATTACCTGGGACGCTCACGCGTATCCGCCGAATGACCGGGTGCCGGGCACATGGACCGAGATTACAAACAAAGAGGACTCGACCCGGATCGCACTCGGTGACAAGATCGTATTTGATGCCTTCTACTATGTGTCCCTGTGGATGCGGGGCGACGGTGGTCCGGTGGAGCCGACCGATTCGAGCAGGGGGGAGGTGGAAATCGGGGCTCCCACGTGGCAGACGGTGACCTGTTTCGACCGGAGCGCGCCGCGTGACACGGTGGAAGCATTCAACGGAGAGGCGGTATTGTGGAAAGACTCCCTTTACGATCCGAAGGGTCGCATACCGGTGGTGGGCGATACGCTTGTCTGGGAGCAGGTGCCCGACTCGGGATGGGAGGGGATGGTGGCGGTAAGCGGCGTGCTCACGTGCGCGGCGCCCGGGCAGACGCCGGCCTTTTTCGTGGGCCTGCGCTACGATCCTTCGAAGATCCCCGGCGGCTACAGCGCCCGGGACATCCGTGTCTACCGGCCGGACACGAGCGGTACCGTGTCGGCCGTACGAACCTCCGGTGTCGACAGCACGGTGCGGATCGCATGGGTAAAGACCAGTGATTTCTCTCTTCCGTTTGTGGCGCTGGTGGATACGGTTCGGCCGGATACCGCATTTCTGACCGACCTTCACTCGGTAATTGGTCACTCGTCGGATACCATCCGCGACACCGTGGTTATCCTGGACAATACCGGCGATCTCCACTGGTGGCTCTACTACGATCGCGGCGATCGTGCGCTGTTCGATCGCGTGGCAGCCTCGGGGATCCTTCCCGCCGGCGGGGATACGCTCGAGCTGATCGTTCCCGGTGTGGGGGCCGAAGACTGCGGAATACGGGGGGCGCTGGTGATCGACGACGGTCGGTTTCGGGATACCATCGATGTGTCCCGGCGGGCGCGAAGGCGGCACTCCGATGAAGTGACTACGGCGGAGATGCAGTGGTTTCCCCTGCATGTTACCGCGGAGCTGAACGAGCCCGGGCTGCGCCGCGCTCTCGCGGGAGAGGCGGCATCCACGTTCGAGTACGACACGCGGGACATGCGGCTGTTCCGATGGTTCCCGGACAGCGGTACCAGGGGCAAGAGCGACAAATGGGTCGAATACTCGGAATCAAGGGATGAGTTGTTTGAATTCAGACCGGGCCGGCTCATCTGGATCAAGACCGCGGAGCACCGCTCGATCGATTTCGGTGAAGGCGTGACCCTGTCTCTGCAAGACACGTTCTCGCTGACCCTTCCCGCCGGCGAATGGACCGATTTCGGCCTTCCGTACCGCTTCGGCGTCCGGGTCAGGGATATCGTGGGTGCCACCGGAGCCCGGGGGGATTCGCTGGAGTACTATCGATGGAAACGGAGCGGGCCGCGGCGAGGGGACAGCATGTATGTGACTGACTTGCTTTATGCGCCGGGGATCAGCGAGACCGACACGACGGTCCTGGAGTCGGGCTCGGGCACGGCCAATACGGTCTACAATCCGTTCACACAGCCGGTGATCTTTCGCATACCACCGATACCACCGGTCATGTCTCCGGTAATCGTTGACACCGGTGGGGGAGAGAGTAAGAAGCGTCAAAACAAAGAGAGAGGCTGGCGCGTCCGCGTGAGTCCGTCACTTGACCGGGGTCCGCACCTGAGCACCATCTACTGCGGCTACGAACCCGGAGGGACCGGCACGCGCTACTACGCCGCTCCGCCGTCGTTTTCCCCCCTGCGGGCGGGTGTGCATGCCCGGAGAACGATATTCGGCCATGCCGTGGCGCGGGAAGCGCCTCACGGCGGGTGCGCATTCGAGCTGGTATTCCGCAACGATGAATCCCGGAGACGCACGGTACGGTGTACGCTTGACAACACGGAGGTAGGGGGTGAGGCGTGGATACTCGATCCGGTGAGCCGTGAGTGGGAGGGGAAGGATAACGAGTTTGCGGTGGAAGTGAAAGGGGACTGGAGTGAGTACCGGTGGCTGGTGGTGGGTGACGAGGCGTTCCGGGATTATTTCCTGAAATCACTTCCCTCGTGGCGACTTGACCTGGTTCGCGTGTATGCGTCGGCCGGCGGACGCTCGGTACTGATGCGGTACTCGGTGCCGTACGGCGGCATGCGCTCCATAGAATTCGCCGCATTCGATGC
>CAZNDN010000052.1:0-2357 GCA_964571815.1 uncultured Fibrobacterota bacterium
GCCTTCAGCACCTCTTCCATCGAGCCGAATCGTTTGTCGCGATTGACCGCAAGCATGCCCCTGAGGAGCCTCACCGTGCCGCGACTGATTCCTTTGCGGTACTTCCGTGGAGAGATCCAGTTGCCGGCAAGGTGCTGGGTCAGTATCTGCTGAGGCGATTTTCCGTTGTACAGGGTCCGGCCGGTCAGGGCATAGTAGAGAGTTGCCCCCAGGGAATAAATGTCGGAACGGCCGTCGATGTCCCGTGCTCCCTCGACCTGCTCCGGTGATGCGTAATGCAGCGACCCGACCATCACTCCTTCCATGGTAAGCGTCATGTGGTCGGCATCATGGTGCATGACCAGTCCGAAATCCGTAAGTTTTGGCCGCCCCGCTTCATCCAGCAATATGTTTTCGGGCTTCACATCGCGGTGAGTGACACTCTGGCGGTGGGCGTGAGCCAGCGCCTCCGCCGTATCGCGGATGATGGCCAGCGCTTCGTTTTCGCCCAGAAACCGACGTTCCCGTACGTAGTCCGCCAGTGAGAGACCTTCCACCAGCTCCATGGCAATGTAGTACCGGCGTTTTACTTTGCCGGCATCGTACACGGTGACGATATTGGGGTGCCGAAGCTTGGACAGGGCCCTGACTTCCTGGAATACCCGGGTCACATTGCCCTGATCGCGCGTAAAATTCCAGTTGATGATTTTCAGGCCGACCGTGCGGTTCATGAACTCATGCACAGCCTTGTAGACCTTGCCCATCCCGCCCTCTCCCAGCATTTCGGACAGGCGATACGAGCCGAACACATCACCCTTGGTCGCCGTCTGCGTGATCTCCCGCAGCTCCTCAAGCTCTTCGGGCTGGAGAAAGCCCCGCCGGACCAGAATGTCCTCGATATCGGTCTCCAGACCCATTTTCTTGCTCTTACGCAGAAGATCCTTGCACTGGCGATGTTGCTCTTCGGAGAGAAGCTTTCGCTCGAGTGCCAGTTTCACAACAGGGGTATCGTACTTGATTCGTTCGGCCATGACTGGATTTTCCAAGCGAGGAAAGCGGCTGATGCCCTTATCATAAGATACTTAATCCGAAATGGGGAAATGTGGTTTGCGGACGCGGAAGCGATTGGGCCTGTGTGAATGCGGGCGAAACTGTCCGAGCGGGGCGGTACAGCAATGCTCCGGTCCCGAGAACCGAGGCTGCGGGGCAACGGAATCCAACCGATGTCCGGCAAGGCAATCCATTCCGAAGCAGAAAGGGTAGTGGATGCCGGCTTGTGCCAAGGGGTGTTCCCCGAGCATCGGATTTGACAGCCGGATGGGGGGAGCGCTATACTTCAGGTACAGGCACGAACTTTGAATCGGTCGTGTGATCAGCATCCATGAACATCCCCGGCAAGGCAACCATCCCGCTCCGGCGGATCGCCGTGACGCTTGCGGTACTAATCGGCTACGTGCTGTTCCTGTTTTTCGCCCTGCCGCCCGGGGGAATGTGGACGACGTACGTATCGGCCGTGCCCATTGTACTCGCTGCCGGTCTGCTGGGGTTGAAAGCAGGTGTCGGGGTCTGGTTGATCGTCACGTTTGCGGCCCCGCTTATCCTTGTGCATCACCAGTCAATGAGCTACTGCCTTGCCCTCAGAGCCTGCGGATATTCGCTTGCGGGCATGTCTCTGCTGACCGCGGTATTGGTGGGGCATGTGCACGATCTCTACTCACGTCTCTCCCAACTCAGAAAGGCCGTGAGAGATGCCGCGATGACCGACCATTTGAGCGGTCTTTACAACCGCAGTGCCCTGTATGCCATTGCCGAGAAAGAGTTTGAGCGTACTACCGGCGCAAAAGGCGAAACGCCTCGTTCTCGCCCGACGAGGGAGCCGAAGGCATACACCGACAAGCTGGGGAATGGCCGCTCCTCCGGCGGTAACAACGGTGTGTTCGCCTGCGCGATCCTTGATATCGACGGTTTCAGGGAACTGAATGAAAGATTCGGCTACAAGGCGGGCGATGAGGTGATACGCGGGATCGGTGCGATTTTGATGAAAGAAACCTCGATACGAAAGGCCGATTTCGCTGCACGTTTCAGCGCCGAGAAGTTCCTGCTGCTTTTCCCCGAAACGTCCGCCGTCGACGCGCAGTCGCCGGTTCGAAGGGTGTTCGATGCGATAGCGTCTGCCGAGTTTGCTGCCGGGGACGGTTCAACGCTTACGGTCAAGGTGAGTATCGGGCTTTCACAACTCCACCAGGTAGATACGGCGTTCGACCAACTCCTCCATCGAGCCGAGCACGCCCTGCGCCAGGCGAAGGCCGGCGGCAAGAATCGAATCGTCCTCTACGAAAACCCGGGAAGTGAATCTCCCCCGTCCTTGTGAGCCGGGG
>CAZNDN010000052.1:2457-25230 GCA_964571815.1 uncultured Fibrobacterota bacterium
TTGCTGCCTCGCCGCACGTGGGGGGCTCAAGAGCAGGCTTCCCTGCACGAAGCCCTCTATTGGGAACAGGCGGCCGACGGAGCCACCCGCTGCACACTCTGTCCCGCGGCCTGCGTACGCACGCCCGGTACCGACGGGTCGTGCCGTGCGAGGGGGAACCGCGACGGCAGCCTGTATTCGCTGGTCTACGGCCGCCCCGCCGTTATCTCCCTGGATCGTATCGAAAAATCCCCCCTCTACCATTTCGAGATCGAAGGAAAGGCATTCAGCATTGCCACTGCGGGGTGCAATCTGCACTGCCGATTCTGTCAGAACTGGCCGTACAGCCAGGAGGGGCCCGACGCGGTCAAGAGCTACAATCTGTCCCCCCGTGACGTCATTGCCCGTGCGAAAAAACACAAGGTCAACACGATCAATTTCTTCTATACCGAACCGGTCGTCTACTACGAGTATATGATCGACATTGCGCAACGTGCGAAGAAAGAGGGCATGCAGACCGTCTGCGTAACCGCCGGCTTCATCAATCCTGAACCGCTGCTGCAGTTGACTGAGCTGATCGATGCTTTCGTGTTCGGTCTGAAAGGCTTTGACGACACCTTCTATCGCACGTACATCGGCTGCGAACTGGAGCCGATTAAGAGAGCGCTGAAGATACTCTCCGAAAAGCGCGACACCACGTGGGTCGAAGTGGTAAACCTGCTGGTCCCGGGGCTCAACGACAGCGATGCTTCGGTGCGCGCCATGTGCGCGTGGCTTGCATCGGACATCGGCGTCGATGTCCCTCTGCACTTCACACGCTTCGAGCCCTACTACGAATTGAAAAAGGTTCCGCCCACCCCGGTGGAGACGATCAGAAAGGCCCATGCCGCGGCCGGGGCCGCGGGACTGCAGTACGTCTATATGGGCAACATTCCGGGCAGTGAAGGAGCCAACACGTTCTGCCCGAAGTGCGGAAAAGCGGTGGTGGAGCGGGTCAATTTTCAGGTAGTGAAACGGCATCTCAAAAAGGGCGTCTGCACGTGCGGCTTTCGTCTTCCGGGGCAGTGGTTGTGAGCAAAGGCTCCGGCCGGTTGGTTCGCATGATGGCGCCGGTGGTCGCGGTGGTATGTGCGGACGTGACTGCCGAGGGAAAGGGGTGCCTTCAGCAGTGGGACACGCTCCTCAATGAGCTGAACTACCTTGTCCTGAAAATATCCTCGGTCAACGCACTACAGGGACTGCACTTCACCCGCGCACAGGCCGAATCGCTTCATGTCCACTCCCGTGCCGTGGATTCCCTTCCCTTAACACCTCCTCGCACCGAAACCGATTGTTATCCGGAAATCATGCCGATCGTGCGGACGTTCCGTCTTCTCCTCCGCACGCTCGAAAGCGGTTCGCGGGTTTCCGATTCCTTGAGGCAGCAGGTTACCTGGATGCGCATGAGAGAGTCGGGAATAATAAAGAAGTCCGTGCTGGCTTCGCGGGCCGAGGGGTACTCAGCCGGTGGGTGTCCGGCCTGCCACGGGCCGCCCGACCGTTTTCCGCGAGGGGATGCGTCCCGGCGGAATACGGAGACAATCGGTCCGGAACGAAGACGCATTATTGACAGCGCTCATGTAGCCGGTGTGTTCGGCGAAGAGGGGATTCGTTTGCTGTGGAATCGTGCCCCGGCGGTTAGAGGCGTGCTCACCGAGGGTCAGACGCATATTCTCAAGGATTTTCGGTGCTGCCTCATACCTCCGCCCGACCTGGCCGCCCCGGCAAATATCGGCCAGGTCGTGCTCACCAGTCAATGGGTCGGATTCCTGCGTGAAGTTCGCGCCCTGCCGGACGATCAATGGCGGGATTTCAAGCAACTCTTCTACATCCCGATCGAAGATCTTCTTGCGGCAACGCTTCCCGGCATATCCTCACGGGAAAAACGGAAGATTATTCGTCGGATCGACCGGCTGGCCTCCCGGACACGAAAGCTGGACGAGGTCGATTTTCAGTTGCGGAAGGAAGAGCTTTGCCGGGAACTGAAGCAGGAGCTGAGTGTGGACTACCTGATTGGCGAAACAACCCGCACCACGGATGAGCGAGCGTTTATGGCTGCAATGTTCCTGTTGTTTCCCGGCAGTTCGAGTTACTATGAAGGCGCCCGCGAACAGCCGGGTCAGTCACCGGGGGACCGACAATGAGCAGGAAACTTTCCGCTACGGCGCTGATCATGCTGCTGTTACTCCGCTTCGTTTCGGCGGGCTGCATCGAGGGCGACTGCCGAAACGGTGTGGGGACTCGACGATTTTTTCTCCTTGGACACGTGTATGAGGGGGAGTGGAAAGACGGAAAGATGCATGGAAAGGGGACGTTGACATTCAACCGGGGACGATGGAAAGGGAGCTCCTATACCGGGTCGTTCAAGGACAACAAGATTCACGGCCGGGGTGTCTTCACGTTTGCCAACGGCAACCGCTACGATGGGGAATACAGGGAAAACAAGGCATGCGGCGAAGGGGTTTTTTACTATGCGGCCGGCACATACAAGGGCTCACGCTACGAGGGAGAATTCAGGAACAACAAGATGAACGGGACCGGCACGTTCTACTATGCCAACGGCAACCGCTATGAGGGGGAATGGAAAAATAACCTCAAGCACGGATGGGGCACCTTCTACTACGCTAACGGCAACCGGTACGAGGGGGAATGGAAAAAGAACAAGTTCCACGGCCGGGGTACGTTCACCTACAGCTACGGCAGGGTCCTTTCCGGGCAATGGCGACGCAACAAGTATGTGGGTAGAAAGTAGAAAGCCCGCCACGTCTTGCGCCGGCGGCGTGCCCCTCGTTTTCTCCTCGATCCTCCTTCGCTCCTGTCGTTTCCGCGAGAACACAACTCATTTCGCCTCACATGCATTACATCTTCGCGGCGACTATTTTTCCTGCGTAAGCTCCCGGCCGAAAAGCGAATCGAAGCCGATTTCGAACCATGGCCGGTGACGCAATGTCGCAGCACAGTCGCAACACAGTAGCGAAGATGTGACTCCCGTTTATAAAATGGGACCCTCGGCACGGAGGGAATGGTCGATTCCGGCGTTATTTCGACGATAGCCGGATTGGTATGATAATTGTATAATTGGCAGGCATCACCTGTCGTTGAGGAGGAATACTATGAGTGTAAGGGGAATCGTTACGGGAGCATTTCTTGTGGTGCATGCTTCGCTCAGTGGTGCCGCCGAGGTAGCCGTCCTGCCGGTCAATGTCACCAATCTGAAGGAGTCGGAAGGCACTGCCGTGGGTATGGTCATGGCACGGCAGTATGAAGCCGTATCCGGCAAATCCACCCTGGGGCCGTCGGAGACACAGCCGGTCTATGAGGAGCATCAGAAGAGCCGTACGGCTACCGCTGAGGCGTTAGGGGTGTCGCAGTACATTGCCATGAGTGCGATCGCTCTGGAGAGGAAGATACTTGTGGAGGCGGTCCTCCATGAAAAGGACGGCGCTCAACTGTTCCGGGCGCAGATGACCGCGGTTTCTCTTGATGATATGACCGACGTGTGCGAGCGCCTTGCTCGGGCGCTGGTATCCCGGGTACCGCCTGCGAAAACGATTCAAATCGAGAATGTCACCGAGATTGAGACGGAAGAGACGAATCGGCTCTTTGCGGAGAAAATCTCCGGTTTGAAGACCGCGATCCTTCATGCTGAAGCTTCCAGGGATTTCGAGCCCATGGCAGTTTTCGGATACAACATGAAGCTGGAGGCAAAGAAGTTTTTTCTTGAGTTCGGGGCCGCCGCGATGCTGCCTTCCGATTTCGGGATATTCGGCGACACGCGGGCATACGGGGGAGTCCACCTGGAAATGGGAGGGAGCTACTACCTGAACGATCATCCTTGGGCTTCACCCTATGTCGGCGCTGGAATCAGCCCACGCTTCCTCTTCGAGCCGGGCAACGTGGGAGTTGCACCGTATCTGCAAACGGGGGTCATGTTCATGCGGGTATCGTCGATGCGGTTGTTTGCGGATATCAGAGTCGCTCAGAATGCACTTCCCCTGGAATTCTACGAATACGAATACGACTATGACCTGGGATACGAGGAAACGGAAAAGAAAGAAGAACTGTATCCCACTGAGATCGGTCTCGAGATTGGAATTGGCTGGTAGCAGGACAGGGGGTTGGATCCGCCCCGGCAAGTAGAAAGCCGACGGTTGTGCCGGTCGGCATTATTACGCCAATTTCTGCAACGAACTCATTGCGCCGTACGAGAGGCGCATCGCCGATGAGTTCGGTGTGTTGCATGGTTATCCGTGCAGCGGACCGCACGTATTCAATCCAACCGCGGAAAATCCCCTGGTTTTCCTGACCGCAACTGCTTTCCGCGGGGCTTCCGGCGAAATCCCTTCGGGATACCGTGAAGCATGTTGCCCTATTCCATGCCGTATACTATCTTTACGCCTCGGCCGCATCGTACCGCGCGTTTGTCCATTGCGCATGGGTGAAAAGCAAGCGGTCTTGTTGGTGACACGGACAGTTGCTTCGTGGAGGAAGGGGCGCATCGAGTGAAGCGAGTCGGGGCTCATGTAAGCATTGCCGGTGGAGTGCACAACGCACCGTCGAATGCAAAGCGCATTGGTGCGACCGCCTTTGCGCTTTTCACCAAGAATCCCAGGCAGTATCGATCGGCTCCGCTTGAGCCCTCGACAGCCGAGGGGTTCAAGACGGCGATGAAGGAGACGGGGTACAGTCCGGTACACGTGGTTCCTCATATCGGCTATCTCGTGAATCTGGGAAGCCCGGTGCCGTCGATGTACGAAAAATCGTATCAGGCTTTCGTGGATGAGCTTCGTCGGTGTGAGCGGCTTGGATTGACGTATCTTAACATCCATCCCGGCAGCCATCCGAAGGAGCAGGGGGACGAGGCGTGCCTGCGGCGCATAGCTGAAGCGCTTAATCGGGCCTTGAGGGAAGTTGATGGGGTTGAAGTGCTTCTGGAGAATACCGCCGGCCAGGGGAGCTCGGTCGGCTCGACCCTTGAGCAGCTTGCCGCGATTATGGAAATGAGCGGTATGCGGGAACGAATCGGTATCTGCTTCGATACGTGCCACGCTTTTGCCGCCGGATTTGAGCTGAGAACACGGGAGGGATACGAGGCAGCCGTCGGACGGATCGATTCGGTCATGGGGTTGGACAAGCTGAAAGCCGTGCACCTCAACGATGCCAGGAGCGACCTGGGAAGCCGGATCGACCGGCATCGAAGTCTGGGTGAGGGCATGTTGGGGCTGGAGCCGTTTCGATTCCTCATGAACGATCCGCGAATGGATGAGATCCCGATGATTCTGGAGACGCCTGATGACACTCTCTGGCCCGCTGAGATCCGGCTGCTGCGAAACCTCGAAGAAAAAGAAGGAGGACGGCTTGGGAAAGGCGTCGGGACCTCCGGTCGAGTGCGTGACCGAAACGGCGCCGGAGGGCAAAAAAAGGCTTGAAAAAAATCAGAAATCGGGTAAAATAATAGGGTAGAGTAAGCGTATATTCGCTGAAGCAACGAATGTTCGGGGAGATCAAGGAGGGAACTATGCTCCAGCATGAAGACTACGATGCCGATGAGATCCTCCGTGAAGATGAGGAGGGCTACGACGGCGGCGAAATCTGGGATGACGACCCGGTAGAGGAGCTTGACTTCGAAAGCGGCAGTCCCGACAGCTATGGCGACATGGTCAGCGACCTGGACCAGGCCGATGACTTGTGGGAGTAGTCTGCACGGTTCATGCCCGCACGCTCGGGAGAGCCGGCAGGATGGACGCGACAGCGGGGCTGCGGGGAAGGAGGTCGCGAAGGTGTTGGTGGTTCACGCGGCCCATACTTCAGGGCGGGGTATGCCGTGGCCACGATTCCGGCGGCCGTGCAGCTAGTGTTTCTGGAGTAAGCCACTTCTCGCGACCTCAAGATACCGCGATTGTGGAACTCAAGGCGGGTCGCTGTTTCCGGGGTTCTTTCCGCTCGCCCGCAGGGGTTCATATACCAGCTTGAGATACTCTTCTTCGCCCGCAAGTCGGGCCATATCGATTGTGCCCTGAACATCTTCCTTTTCGCCCATCGCTACACGTTGAAATGCCCGGTAGCGAGGGTTGTCGGCAAACGCATCTCCGATTCGTTGCATGGTATCCCGGGCGGCGTCGCGGCGCCCGGCAACGAGATACACCACGCACAGTCCCAGATAGGCATCGAGGTTCCCCGCCGTCCTCTGCGTCAGGCTCTTCTCGAATGCGTGAAGGGCATCCAGAAGCGCGCCTCCCCTTACCAGTGCGCGGCCCAGAAGGCTGGATATTTCGGGACGCTCCGGAAAATGCTCAAGGGCTTCCCGGGCGTTGTTCAGGGTCTCCTCGCGTCGATTCAGCAGCAGGAGTACCCTTTCCAGACGGATGAAGGCTTTCAGCCGTGCTTCACGGAAATCGATACTTACTTTGAGAGGGCGTGAGGGTGTTGCAATAATCCGACGCAATGCGGAGAAGGCATCGGTGTGGTGTCCACGCTGCTCGAAAGCCACCGCAAGGCTGTAGAGCGCATCGGGCCGCTCCGGGCAGAGTGACAACGATTCCCGCAGCACGTCGAGCGCCTTCTCGAACTGTTCTTCCGTCACCAGGATCTTCCCGATACCAAGCAATGCGTGACTGCGGATCACCGGCATGTGCTTCCCGAGGCCATGGCTGTCGGCAACGGTGCGATACCACTTCAGGGCCTCGGATTCATCGCCGCACAAGTAGTAGGCATCGGCCAGCTCCAGTGCCGTTACCGGATCCTTCTCGCCTCCGGAGCATTCCTTCAGCAGCATCTCGATATTACGACGCGCCTTTTCTTTCGTGTCCCGCGGATCGGCGTATCCATGGTGCCGGATAACGACCGGCTTCTCAACGAGTTTCATACCGGCGCGCAGAGCGCTGAGCATGATCTGTTCATGGATCCGGCGTTCGAACCTCAGACGAGGGTCGTTGGGGAACATGCGTGCCTGCACGAATTCGGATCCGGTCCCGCCGGGTCGCCGGTTTTGTACGACGAACCCGTAGACTGCATCAGGGCTCGTGCACTTAAGCTCCCGGAGGGTGGGAAGTGAAGATGTCGGCACGGAATCGTCGGCATCGAGCCAGAGGATCCACTCACTCGATGCATGATCGAGAGAAACATTGCGTGCCTGTGCGAAGTCGTCCCGCCACGGCGATTCCACGACGACGGCCCCGCAACGACGGGCAATGGCGATGGTGTTGTCGGAGGATCCCGTGTCAACGACGACAATCTCGTCGGCAACATCCTCGACGCTCTTCAGGCAGCGCTCCAGGACAGCGGCTTCATCTTTGACGATCATGCATATCGAAAGCGTATGGGGGCGTGGGCGGGAAGAAGCCTGCCTTCCGGCCCCGGAAGGAGAAGAACAATCAGCAGGTGACACAGGCTTTTTTGACAATGTCGCCGAACGTGTCCAGGGAAAACGGCTTTCGGATAATCGGGATTCCCTTCACCCGCTCATCCGTGTCCATTTCTTCGCGCAACCCGTCGAGAAACACCGTCCTGTCTCGCAATCGGCTGAACTCTCCATTGAGCAACTCAATAACCCTTGTCCCGTCGGGCCCGTCCAGGCCGTAATCCAGGAGGATCAGGTTGTAGGGCGCGTCGGCACCCTCGATACTGCGCCGAAAAGCCTCCTGGTCGAGCGCCTTATGAATCTCGACGTCATCGAAGCTGATTTCCAGCACGTCACGCAGGAACTCATGGACATCCAGGTCGTCGTCGGCTACCAGTACGCGCACGCTCATCGCTGCTCTCCGGCAAAGAGTAGTGTCCCTCATTTCCGTACACATGCTCCGAAGCATGACGAAAGGGACATTACGCGGGTCCTGAACTAAAGATAGTTGAGATGATTGCCGGTGTGCAAGGGGCAATGGGCCGCAGCACCGCGACGGACCGAATCCCGTGCTGGAATTGTGAGGCAGACGGGGCGTGGAGCCGCTGACGGCATGAAGGTTTGCGCCAACATTCCCATTTATATATCGGCAGGAAAATCAGGAGCTTTAGCCCTTTTTCGAGTCGGGATAATTATTCCGCGCGATGTGAACTTTTTTGCCTTTCCGCAAGGTCGGGAATGCCCTGAAAACCCGCCAAACGGCTGTTTGTGCGTTTGGCATCCCCGTTGCGTAGGAATCGGCTCGAACGGACTCGCGAAAGGACTCGAACACATGAGCGTGCAGGGAATCTCCAACACAACCACCCACCAGGTATCATCACCGCCTCAGGCCAAAGCAGCACTGGTCGCCCGGCAGTTTGAGGCCCTGTTTGCTTCAATGGTGCTGAAGTCCATGCGCCGATCGGTGCGTCGGGAGGACGGTTTGTTCCCTCCTGCGCTGGGTGAGAGAATCTACAGTCAAATGCTGGACGACGAATACGGGCACATTCTTGCGCGGCACGGCAACCTCGGGATTTCGGACATGCTGTTGAGGGACATCGGATCAGAGACCGGCGGCTCCGAGGGTTTGCTTCAGCTTCAGAATCTGCGCTCCGCCTCATGGATGATCGATCGACGGTTTGTGCCTTCTTCATCGAGATCGCCTGATTCCGAATCCCTGCTCCGCAGCGTTGCGAGATGGGAACGACATATTCAAGATGCCTCCCGGGCCTTCGGCGTGGACAGCAGTCTGATTAAAGCGGTGATCGCGTGTGAGTCGGCCGGCAATCCCAACGCGGTGTCAAGCGCCGGTGCCAAGGGACTGATGCAGCTTATTGACGATACGGCACGAGAGGTGGGCGTATCGAGAGTGTTTGATCCACGTGAGAATATCATGGGCGGCACCAGATATCTGCGTACCCTGCTGGATCGCTTCGAGGACAACGAAACCCTCGCGCTCGCATCGTACAACGCAGGTCCGGGGGCGGTACAGCGCTACGGAGGGGTTCCGCCCTATCGGGAGACCGAGCGCTACGTGGAGAATGTCCGGCTGGTGCGCCGGCATGTTCTACAATCCGGCTCTTCAGTCGAGGAGGAGTAGCATGGGCAGACCGTACGAAGAGGTGGGTGCGTTGAAAGAAGTCCTGACGCGGGAGCTGACTATCCACGAGGAGTTGATCGAAACGGCGAACCGGTTGAATGCGGCTCTCCGGGAGAATCGTCTCGAAGAGGTGCGGGATATATCGGCTCGCTATGACAGTTGCACCTGTCGCATTGAGCACTTGGAGCAGGAGCGACTGGCGGTGTGCGACCGACTGGCCGCGCGGCTGGGATTGCCCGACCGGCACGTGAACATCCGGCGACTCCTTGACTCCCTTCCCGGGGAAGAGCGCGAGGGGCTTGCGGAGGTGAGGGACCGGCTCAAACAGAAACTGGGATCCCTGGTTCGAGTGAATACGTCGAACCGGATTCTTATGGAAGAATCGCTTCAGGAAATCTCCCGAACCGTTGAGTTCATGAGCAGAGCCGGCGGCAAACCCGCGGGATACCGCCGCGGAGGCAAGCTTGATACCAGCGTAATGCGTCGCTCCATGATCAACCGCACGGCGTAGCGAGGAACGATATATGGGACTCTTCTCTTCATTGACGATTGGTACCCGCGGGTTGTTTGCGGCGCAGCTCGGCATGGACGTGGCCGGCCAGAACATCTCCAATGCCGATGTAGAAGGGTACTCGCGCAAGCGGCTGAACATGACGGCCGACTACCGGTACGACGGGCAGTTCGGCCAGATGGGTTTCGGCGTCGACGTGGTCAGTATCGACCGTCTCCGCGACACGCTCATCGACCAGCAGATTCGGCGGCAGAATCGCGAAGTAGGGTATTTCGAAGAGATCGACGGAACGCTGGAGCAGATAGAGAACATCTTCACCGAACCGGGCGAGACGGGCCTGCTTAACCATATCGACGAATTTTTCGACAGTTGGCACGAGCTGTCGCTTGACCCCGAAGACATGTCGGCCCGCAATATCGTGCGCACCAATGCCGAGATCCTCACCGACGTTTTCCACAGCCTCAGCGGCGAACTGAGCGACCTTCGTTCAAATCGCAACGACAAGATCGCTCGCCACGTCGACAGGGTCAACGAACTGACCGCCGAGGTTTACAATCTCAACATAGAGATCGGCGCGGTGGAAATCGACAGGCAGAATGCCAACGACAGCCGGGACCGGCGAGATGTTCTGCTGAAGGAGCTGTCGAAGCTCATCGACGTCGACGTGATCGAGAACGAGCGTGGGATGGTCACCGTGACCTCGGCGGGTCAGATGCTTGTCAGCCCGGAGGGGTATCGCCGGCTTGAAACGACCACGGTCACACGAACGGATGCCGACGGCGCCAATTTCCATGAACTCGGTATTCGATTTGTCGATTCGAAGAAGGAGTACACGCCCATAAGCGGCATGATCAACGGGCTGTACAAGAGCCGCGACGAGATCATTCCGGAGTACCAGGAGCAGCTCAACGAACTTGCGGTGGCCCTCACGGAGCGGGTGAACGAGCAGCACGAACAGGGCTACAATTTGATGGGATATTCGGGCATATCGTTTTTCGATCCCTCGGCCACCGGCGCGTCCGACATTGCCGTCTCGGCAGCCGTTCGCTCCGATCTGCAGAACCTCGCCGCGGCTACGGCCGGCGAGGCGAATGCCGCCCCCACCAATGCGTTTGCGGCCGGGGCACTCGATTTCGGTACGCCGCCCACGGCGCTGTCCAAGACCAATACGCTGCCGGCGACCGGTACGGATGTTGCGCGCAATGTCGTGAGGGATTCGGTGATTGTCCGCTCCGGAGCTACAACGCTCACCGAAAACGTCGACTATCACGTCGATTACGCCAACGGCACCATTCAGATGCTTCATGGGGGCTACGACGGCAGTCCGATCACGGTTGATTTCCGGTATCGGACCGGTTCGTTCAGCGGGCCGGGAGACAACGCCAACGCCGTGGCGATAGCCGCCCTGCGCAATGAACTGACCATGGCCGCCGACCCTCTGGGAAACTACACCAACACGTTCGCGCAGTACTACAGCTCGGCTGTGGGGAAGATGGGGCTTGATCGCAATGAGGCGGCATCAAACCTTGAGACAAGGGAGTTTCTGGTGGAACAGTACGAAACCGACCAGGATGCAATCTCGGGCGTGTCGCTCGATGAGGAAATGGCCGAGATCATCAAGTTTCAGCACACGTTTTCGGCCGCCGCGCGGTTGATCAGCACGACCGACCAGATGCTTCAGGTACTGATGAACATGTAGCGGGGCGGGAGTTGCGAGGATGCGAATCACATTCAAAACACTGAATCGCCACATGCAGAAGGTGATCAACGATCGGTATGCCGATCTGGCCCATCTGCAGGAGCAGCTTTCGACGGGGCGTCGTCTTTTGCGCCCCTCGGACGATCCCTCGGATGTGGCGAATGCCCTGAAACTGCGCTCAAAGGTAAAACAGCTTTCACAGTACGAGAGCAATATCGAAGACGGCATGGGATTCATGGCGGTGACCGACACGGCCCTGGTGAGCACCAACGATTTGATTCAGCGGATGCGTGAGCTGGCAATTCAGGCGTCCAACGATACCCTGTCCGTCAACGAACGCTCCTATATCCTCAAGGAAGTTGAGCAGCTTATCCGGCAACTGCTCTCTATCGGCAACACCCGGTTCAAGGGCGACTACATCTTCGGCGGGACCCAGACGCGCATCGCGCCCTTTCCGGTAGACGCGTCGCGGGCCTCGGATGCCGAAGACTACCGGGAGTACCGCATGGCATACTACGATGCCACGGATCCGTCGGGGCCTCCGTATCAACTGCGGAATTCGCTCACCGATGAAGCGATTACCAATATCATACCCAATACGTTCTCGCTGGATGTGGGTACGACACACTACGTTGAGGGCACCGATTACACTGTCGATTACGTCAACGGAACGATCACCCCGATCAACCCGGCACTCCAGGAGGACGTTTCCGAAGGAGGAGCCTTCGAGACGGGCCCCAATGGATTCTATACCACGGCGGGCTTTCAGATTGCGTTCGAGTACGTCACCAGGGGAAGGGACATCTACGGCGATACGGTCGAGAGCACCGGTGATGTCCTGCGAGAAATCGAAAGCGATATCGTTGTGCCGATCAATATTCCCGCCGAGGAATTCACTTTCAATGCCGATACCGGTGTCAACATGATCGAAGCCTTCATTCGCTTCGGGCAGAACCTCAAACACAGCGACACCACGGCGATCGAGAGTTCAATTGGGGAGATCTCCGATGCATTCGAGAATATCCTTGCGGCGCAGACAAAAAACGGCGCCAGGATGAACCGCTTCGAGACGACCAAGTCTCGCAACGAATTGCAGTACAACGAAACCACGCGTCTGCAGTCGGAGATAGAAGACGCGGAGTTTGCGGAAACCGTGGGGAAGTTTTCGCTGCTCGAAACAGTGTACAATGCGGCACTGCGTTCGGGCGCCCGGATCATCCAGCCGTCGCTGGCGGACTTCTTGTAGGATACTGCCGGCGGGGGAGGGAGGGACCGGATAGAAGCACGAGTCACCGGCCTGCTGCGCGAGGGCGCAGGGGCGCAGGAAGTGACGCACGCAGGGAAGCGGGCATAGTCAGGACGACTTGATGAGGGCAGTCAGGTAAGAGTACCGACTGCAGGGAGGCACCATTACTCAAAGGAGGGTACTATGCCTCGCATCAATCACAACATTCCCGCGATGATCACGGGAACGGCTCTTCGCCAGGTGGAGCGGCGGCTTTCGAAGTCGCTGGAGAAACTGTCAACCGGACTGCGGGTGAATCGTGCCGCCGACGACGCGGCGGGTCTGAGCATTTCGGAGCAGTTGCGGACCCAGGTTCGCGGGCTTGCGATGGGTATCAGGAATGCGCAGGACGGGATTTCCCTGATCAACATCGCCGAAGGTGCACTCATTGAGGTCGAAGACATGCTTCAGCGCATGCGCGAACTCTGTATCCAGGCGGCCAACGACACGCTGACCTCGACCGAGCGCAACTACGTCGGTGTGGAGTTCAACCAGCTTCGAATCGAAATCGATCGTATCTGCAACGGAACTCAGTACAACAGTCAGAAGTTGCTCAACGGTACGGCGGTCTGGTCAACGGGCGGTGTTATCCATGTCGGGCCCAACGATAATTCCGACGGTGCCGATGTGGTCACGATTACGATTACCGGCGTTGATACCACGACAATGGGTATCAGTACGTCAAGCAACGTTTTCGTAACCACGCAGAGCGAGGCTACGGCGGCAATTTCGTCGTTGGACGTGGCACTGACCAGCGTCAATACGCTCAGGGCCGACCTTGGTGCGAAAGTCAATCGGCTTGAGCATGCCCTGCTGAACCAGGAGAACCAGGAGCAGAACATGGCGGCCGCCGAGTCGGTGATTCGTGACGCCGACTTCGCCAAGGAAACAACGGAGTTCACGCGGAACCAGATCATTCAGCAGTCTGCGACGGCCATGCTGACGCAGGCGAACATGGTGCCCCAAAGCGTCCTGGGATTGCTTCAGTAGGACCCTTTGGCTGATGGAGCCGGCGCCGGCTGACTGGACAAAGCCGGTGCCGGGGGACCGGCCGGGACAGGATTGGGCCTTTCCATCTTGACAACGAGTGTGGGATTAACCCATTTTCCCTGTGCCTGTGTTTGTAAAACGCCGTAGTGCGGCGGTAGACCAATATGACCGATTTCTTCAAAGATCTCGTCTACTCCAAAGACGATGTCATTGTGTTTGAAAAAGGGCTTCCCGGCTTCGAGGATCACCGGGAATTCGTGCTGGTACAAACCGCGGAATATGCGCCCTTCGAGTGGCTGGCATGCGTTGACGGCTCGCGTATCCGATTCGCCGTGCTCAACCCCATGCTGTTCAGGCCCGACTATTCACCAAAAATCACCAGAGAACAGCTTGACGAACTGGGTATTGCAAAGCCGGAGGATATCCTCATCTATTCCATTGTGACCATCCAGGCGAACCCGGCGGAGTCCACCGCCAATCTGGCCGGTCCCGTGGTCATTAATCGCCTGCGAAAAATGGGCAGGCAGGTGATTCTGGAAGACGATCGTTACAGTACGCGGGAGCCGATCCTGGGGAAGAAGTGAGCCATGCTCGTACTTACGCGAAAACTCGGTGAATCGATACGAATCGGTGACAGTATTGTCGTGAAGGTGGTTGATCTGGACAACCGTCATGTGAAACTCGGTATCGAGGCCCCACGGAGTATCTCCGTGAATCGTGAAGAGATTTACCAGCGAATACAAGAAGAAAACAAGGCGGCTTCAGCTTCGGGAGATGCAAGTGTCAAAAGCATTGCCGACGCTTTCCGGAAGAAGAAGCAGTAGGCCCCCACCGGTTTTTCCCCTCTCTTTCATAACACCCAAAGGTCCTTCCCCGGCAGGAAAAACTTTCCTCCGTCGGTACCATTTTCACCCCTGCCCGTGAAGGCCGTTCAACCGATTGGGGTACAACCGGCCGCAAGGCCCAATATGTAGCAGCCCTTTTCGGCCCGGTTTTTGCTTGACTTCGGGTATGCGGCGGGGCTTGATACCGTCGGGGGGATAGTTATGCGGCGTGAAGACGGTCGGGGGGAGGCTATGCGAGAACGAGAGCCGACGGGGCAGGTAATTGCAGAGAAGGGGTGGTCGATCGGAGACGTTTCACGAGCCTGCGGCGTACCGGTTCATACGATTCGCTTCTGGGAGAAGGAGCTGTCCGGCTATCTCGCACCTCCGCGCACAACCGGGGGCCGGCGGCGGTACACCGGGAGCGATATACAACGCTTGCGAGAAGTGCGGAAGCTCTTGTGGGAGTACCGTTTCACCATCGAGGGAGTCGCGAAGCTCCTTGCCGGCCGAACCACCGAGGATGTGGTGCCGCCGCTGCTTCGCGAAGTGGCATGAGTTTCGGGTAGTTGGTGTCATACGTTCCAGGGAGGGTTTGCTATGGACAGGCAGAGTCGGCGTACGGTGATTTCCGGAGACAAGGGCGACGTGGAGTTGTTGCGGCGAGCATGTCGCGACGGCGAAATCAGTGTCAATGAGTTTGCCTACAGGGCGGCGTGCGCTTACCTTTCCGATCGAAAGCCGTTTCGTGCCCGCGGGTTGTTGAACCTGCTGGATCGCGGGTACCTGCCCGCCGAAGGGATGCCGAGTGCGGGGGAGCTTCTCCGGCGAATCGAGACTTCGTCGCCCTCCTCCCTTCCCACCTGCTCGTTGAACATGATCGCACGCAATGAAGAGTGTGGTATCGCCGAGGCGCTTGACTCGGTGGACGAAATCATGGATGAGATAGTCGTTGTCGATACGGGCTCGTCGGATTCCACCTGTTCGATTGCCCGACTTTACGGTGCGACGATTCTGCATGCGGAGTGGCATGATGATTTCAGCGAGGCCAGAAACAAGGCACTGGAGGCCAGTTCCGGCGACTGGATATTCTGGATGGACGCCGATGACAGGGTGGACGCCGGCAGTTGCCGGGCGTTGCGCGCGTTGTGGCACGGGGCCGACTCCGGTGTCTACGCTTTCTGCGTGGCCAACGAGAAGCAGGCATTTCAGGGGCCGGAATTCATGCAGTTCAGGCTCTTCCCGCGGTTGCCCGGCATACGGTTTGAGCGCCCCGTCCACGAGCAGGTGGTCTTCAGTGCCCGGGCGGCGGGCCTGACACCGACACCGTGCCCGAATATTCGAATCGTACACACAGGGTACAACGATCCACTTCTGCACAAGAAGAAGGCTCGTCGAAACATGAGAATTTTACATGCCGCCCTTGAGAGGGAACCCGATGACGCGGCGCTGCGGCTCAGCCTGGGGGAAAGTCACACGATTCTCGGAGAGATCGAACGTGCCCTTGAGGTTTTCCATGGTATCGCCGGGGAGGCGGACTACTACGCAACGCATCGCGACGCGTATGTGCAGGCACATTTCAATATCGGTTGGCTTGAGCGCGGCAGGGGCAATGCCGGCGAGGCCCTGCGGTATTTGTACCGCTGCCTCTATCTTGACGCTTCGCGGATGGAGGCCTTTTATCTGATAGGCCTTATCAGTCTCGAAAAGCGCGACATCAGGCGCGCGTTCAGCTCTTTTGTGTATGCCGCGAACAGTGCCCCCAGGCTGCGATTCATATCAGCGGTCGACAGGCGCACCATCCGGATGAAATCTCTGTACCATGCGGCGGAGATCCTTCTGAGTTGGGAGCGGCACAGCCAGGCCCGGGACCTGCTTCAGTCGGCCATAGAGCATTTCCCGCGGGTTGTGGAGTATTACTCGCAGATGGGGCTTGCGCTGGCGGGTCTGGGACGGCTCAAGGAAGCGGCAACGTACCTGGCCGATTCACTTCGCGCTTCCCCGGAGAGAAATCCGGGAGCGTACGAGGGGCTGGCCCGCATCTATCTTCAGTTGAACGATCCGGAGAAGGCGGCGCGGCTTCTGCTCGACGCCCTCGACCGAAATTCCGAATCGGCCGGTGTATACTCGCTCATGGGTGACCTCTGCTACCTGGGCAGGCGGGTGGAACCCGCCCTGGAGGGATATCGTAAGGCCCTGCATCAGTATCCGAACTTCCCACCGGACCAGGAGGCGCTTCTCTGGAAGGCGGCTTCCTCCGCTTTGGAGAGCGGTCACGTCGAAGAAGCACGGGAGTACCTGTCCCGGCTCACCAGTGACTCAGGTCAGGATTCACGGGCCGCGAAGATCCTTCGTGAGCTGGAAGCCACACCGCAGGCAGCCTGATTCACGGTCGTGACGGCCCTTCAGTGCACGGAAAGATTCGATCGATTCAGGAATGGGCCCAGGGTTCGGAGACCAGCACGTGCGTACTGTTGTCGCTGGTGTTAAACCAGAAGCACACCCGTCGGCCCTCTGTTGTGAAGCAGTCGGAGAGGTCGGTTTTGGTGTTGGGCGGCAGTATCACTTTGTACTTTTGGCGCGCCCGCTGGATCAGCTTGTCCTTGATTTGGTTCATACTACATGTATCGGAAGATTTGGCTGGAATATTGAGGGCTTGCCGAATTTTTTTTTGAGGTTGCGAAGCCGGTGGAGGGGCCGTGCTTCTGTTCCCTGAACGACCCGCCGGCCTCGTCGACTTTCGGGCCCGTCTCCCGCCGTCGGATACTGACGTCCCGGTTGGTCCACGAATACTTCTGGGATGTATTTTCCGCTTTTCCCCAACCACGAGGGAGTCCGCGGGTGACGCCTCTTGCACTTACCATGGGAGACCCGGCCGGCATTGGTCCCGAAATAGCGGTGAAGGCATTGTCGGGGCGTTCGGACAACGAAGTGGACGTTGTAGTAATCGGTGACGAATCGGTGCTTCGGGAAGCTGCGCGGGAACTGGGGAGGAGTGTGCGATTCAATAGCGTCGAGCGTCCCGCCGATTGTGCGTCGGGAGCCGTCAATGTTCTGGACATGAACATCATTCGACCCGGGGATTACCGGGTGGGCACGATTGACCCGCGGTGCGGGCATGCCGCGTTTCGGTACATTGTGAAGGCTATCGAGCTTGCTCTCCAGGGGGAGGTTGGAGCGGTCGTGACTAATCCGATCAACAAGGAGGCGCTGAAGCTGGCGGGAATCGGGTTTACCGGGCACACGGAGATATGCGCCCATTACACGGGGACCAGGGATTTCTCGATGATGTTCAAACTGGGTTCGGTGTCGGTGGTTCACGTCACGACCCATTGCTCGCTCAGGGAGGCCATAGATTTGGTGGATACGCGACGGGTCACCATGAATATCCGGCTCCTGGACCGCGCCCTGAAGGACTTGGGCGTTTCCCGTCCACGGATAGCGGTCGGCGGACTGAATCCTCACGCGGGAGAACACGGGATGTTCGGGGATGAAGAACAGCATCGTATTGCCCCGGCGGTTGCCGGGTCGCGCGGAGCGGGAATTGACGTCTCCGGGCCGTTTCCTCCTGATACGGTCTTCATGAGGGCATTCAGGGGAGAGTTCGACGGAGTGGTGGCGATGCTTCACGACCACGGCTTCGTCGCCCTCAAATCACGGGATTTCGAAAGCGGCGTCAATATCACGCTTGGACTGCCGATTATCCGGACGTCGGTAGGTCACGGCACGGCCATGGATATTGCCGGCACGTCCGGGGCATCGGAGCAAAGTCTTCTTGCGGCCATCGAAGCGGCCGACCTTATCAGGAGGCATCGGAGTCGAGCTTGAGCGCCGCGCATCCGACAAGGTTACCTCCGTCGGGGCGGCAGCACCAATCGAAAGGCCGCGAGCGCGAGGCCGGCCGTTTTCCGAACGGTGCTACAATTCGTGGATCCACAGGGGCCGATAGCTTGTGTAAAGGCCTTCCCGGTAGGCAAGCATAACCACTTCGGTCATGCTTCCACGCTTTATGTTGATGATGAGGCGGTCGATGGTTTCGCGGGAGATGAACAGCCCCTTCCCGTGTTCGTCAAATAGTCCTTCGGAGAGCCCGTCGGGCCCCTTGGTCATATTCCGCTCCAGCCAGTAGAGCACTTCTTCCCTGGAGAGACTCCCGCTTCGGTCACGAACCGCCACTCCTGCTTTCTCCTGGTCGACGGCCCATGAGACGGTGACTTCCTGATGTGGTTCGAGGACGACGTCAAGCGTCCACTCGCTTTTGGCTTCTCCCCGCTCTCCGCGGGCGCCGTAGTAGACGGCGTTGACCAGGATTTCGCCCAGAGACTGACGCACTCTCCTGCCGCGAACGGAATCAGGCATATTCTCCACGACTTCGCGCACCGCCGTCTCGATGTCGTCGGATGAGCGTATCGGCACCTCGTGGACTTCTCCTCCGACGTAACGATGCAGCCCGAAGACCTCTTCGGTGATAATGTTCCGGACAAGCATTTCTATCTCGCCGAAATTGAAGGGATTGGTTTTGGCAATGATGTTGCCGACCTGGTGTTCCTTGGCCAGGCGAATGTAGTCACGCACGTCGTAGGCGGTGATAAGGGCCGTTTTGAGGTCCGGATTCCGACCCGTGGCTTCCCTGATCAGCTCGAAGCCTTTCATGCCCGGCATGTTGATATCGGAGAGCAGCAAGTCTATGGGTTCCTGATCCAGTACGGCCAGTGCGGCCCTTCCACTGTCGGCGCACCGTACAACATAGCCCTTTTCGGAAAGGAACTCCTGCAGGACTTCTCTGAGGTCCTTCTCATCGTCAACCACAAGAATGGTGCCGGCGTTCGTGGTCATGATGCAGTCGCCTTGCGCGCGGGAAGGCTGAGAGTAAAACGTGTACATCCGGCCTCGGATGAAACTTCGATCTTTCCCCGCGAGTGAGCCACGATCTTGTGGGCGATCGCAAGGCCCAGCCCCGTTCCCGTGCCCGGGTCTTTTGTCGTATAGAAAGGATCGAAAATCCGCTCCAGGTTTTCTTCGGCAATCCCCGGTCCGTTATCCTGAATTTCGACCACGACGACGTCCCTGTCGCGTCGGCTCGTAGAAAGCGCGAGAGTTCCCTTTCCCCCGAGGGAATCACCGGCATTGGCGATGACGTTGAGGAAGGCCTGGACGAGTCGCGTACGGTCTCCATATACGTTCAAGCCGGGCTCGCAGCGTTTTTCTACCGTAATGTTGTCGAAGACATTGCGGTACCGTGCATACCCCAGTGCTTCATCGAGCAGGCCCTCCAACTCGTGCAAAGACGGGGCGGCCGAGGTTTGTCCCGAAAAGTCAAGCAGTCCCTCGACAACCTTTCCGCACCGGAGTGCCTGTGATTCGATCGATTCGAGGTGCTTCCGCAGCCAGGGATCGTTCCCGTCTTCTCTCTCAAGAACGCGCTGAATGCGGGCACTGATTATGGCCAGGGGATTTCGCAGCTCATGTGAGATCCCCGCAACCATCGTCCCGATAGTCGCCAGTTTTTCCGCCCGGAAGAGTTCCTGGGCTGCCGTTTCCTCCCGGGTGACGTCATGGAGGAAGACAAGCAGGCCCGTACAGGCGCCGGTGGAGTCAAGAATCCTGTACTGGGTAACCTGCAGGTACCGGGGTCCCAACCGGATCTTATCGGTGGTCGATCTGGGCGGATTACTTCCCTGTTCGCCGAGGAATGTTTCTACGGGAGCGGCAATGGGTTCGGGAAGCAGGCGGTGATAGTCCAACCCGGCGGCATCAACCGTCCCGGAACCGACCATCTCACCGGCCTGTTCGTTGACCAGTATGATTGTCCCCGAAAGATCGATTATGACGAGACCCGACGTGATGGAGGCGATGAGATTGGCGTTGAGCTTTCGCTCATGATCCACTACCTTCTCACGCAGGGAAAGACGCCGGCGAAGGTCGCTCATCTCCCGAAGCCGTCGCTGAAGCTCTTCGGTGCGTGTTCGAAGCCTTCCGAGCCGGAGTATGGAGCTTACGTGGCCGGCAGCCGTACCCGACTCCACTTCGTGGTACGAGAGACAGGCGACGTGTCCGCACTCGATATCCCGCCGCAGCGGTTCATCGAGTGTCGGAGCGTTGCGGGTGCATACGACCACCGTGCCGTCGTCCCGGCTGTAACCATTCTTTCGAAGGCGCTCCATGGTTTCGGCAAGTACCTCTTCATCGACAAGAACCAGCGAAACATCCGCCCACGGTTGCCCGCCATTTTTGTCAAGCGTGTCGACCCGCCGCACCGAGTATCCACCCTCACGAAGGGCGGCAACCAGCCCGGGCTCTTGTGTGCCGATCAGCAGCAGGCGCTCTCCGGCCATATCCTGACTCCTCCCGGAATGCCGGGAGCATGCGCAAAGCAACGAGGTACTTCTGATGATTATACCACTGCCACGTACGGTACGCAACGGCACGACCGGTACGGACACCTTGTCGGCCCGGAAGGAGAGGGTGCCACTGGAGCGGTTTGCGCGTGTTGCTCTACGATGCTTATTTTCTGCAATAGCGGTAGTGGTGGGGGTTAGTTTTCACCCTCACATAGTTCGCAGGTGTGTCACCGGTCACTTTCGTGAAACGGAGTCGATAGTGTTGACGGATCGAATCGTATGTGCGCTGTTGCTTACGACAACGGCTTTCCAGGGATTGTGTTCCGGTCGCCGGGCAAAGGAGGAACCCATGAGCATTACGGTTGAAAGCTCTGCATTCGCGTCCATGAAGTCGATTCCCGCACGACACACGTGCGACGGCGAAGACATCTCACCGCCGCTTCGATGGAGCGGCGTGCCGGACGGAGCGAAAAGTCTTGTGCTGATTTCCGATGATCCCGATGCTCCGGTGGGTACGTGGGTTCACTGGGTGTGCTATGACATACCGCCTTCGGTGGACAGCCTGAGGGAGGGTATCCCGCGGGGCGATTCTCTCCCTGTCGGCGGCATGCAGGGGATTACCGACTTTAAGAAGGTCGGCTACGGAGGCCCGTGTCCGCCCGGCGGTTCTCACCGCTATTTCTTCAAGCTCTACGCCCTGGATACCACCCTCGGCCTGGGTGCGGGAAAGACAAAGAGTGAAGTCGAGAAGGCCATGGAAGGGCACGTGGTGGCTCAAGGAGAGCTGGTGGGAACGTATTCGCGGAAAAAATAGACCCGGAGGTGGGCCATGCGACCCTCCCGATTCGGTCTTGTGACTTCCGGTCCGGTCGGAACGGCGCCTTCCGCCGCTTCTTGACATTGACGTCAGGTACCCCCTCGTGCCCGAACGGCTTTGAATCATGGACCGATCCCGTGTCAGCGTGCTTGTCCCGGTTTACAACATGGCCGCATTCTTGCCTGAGTGCCTGAAGAGCGTTTTGTCGCAGGACTATGGGTCATTTGAGGTGGTGGTAATCGACGACGGTTCCACGGACCGGAGCGGGGAAGTTGCTCACGACTGCATTGAAACTGCACGGAATGAGGGCCCCGCGGCCAGGGTTGTTTTTCGTTCGCATGAAGGAAAACTCGGTGCGATTCGTGTCGGGCTGGCCGAGAGCAGGGGCGCCCTGGTAGCGATTGTGGATGCCGACGACCGGTTGCCCGCCGGAAGCATTCGAAGGCGCGCGGCGGCGCTGCGGGAAAACCGAAGCTGGACGGGCGTGTACGGCGATGCCTCGTATCTGGACAAGGGTGGGGCAATATACCGCAGGAGAAACTCTCTCCCGGTTTACGGCACGAAACAGATTCTCGGTTCAATGCGCAGTCCGATTGTTGGGCCCACACTCATGACTCGGCGGAATTATCTTTCGGCACTCCTGGCCGGCGCTCCACCCATTGCCAAGGCGGTTGACAAGTATCTGCTCGCCGGGCTGTCGGCCCGGGGTCCGCTGGGTTACCTTCCCGAGATCGTGTACGAGTATCGCACCTATCGCCGCCGCAGGGCGATTTCCGCGAGAGTGCAACAATTCCTTGACTTTTCACGGGTTATCGCACTACACGGTGACCGGTTCACGACCGCGAACCTTGTCTTCCGGCAAGCACTGTTTCACGGCATGAAACTTCTCGTTGAGCTGGCGAGTCCAGGGAAGTGAGAACCGCGATGACGTCTCGACAAGAAGGCGGAAGCCACGAGTTGTCAAGCACCGGCGCGAAGGCTGCGCGCCGGCTCGTGCTGGAGGAAGTGCTCGTGCGGGTGGGCAGTGAGTTGTCGAGGATGGGTGTTCGCTGGATGCCGATCAAGGGGGCGTTCCTGCTGTGCACCGGACTGGCGGACCGGTTGCCGCGACGGCGAATCCATGATCTGGATATTTTATTGCATGCCAACGACTTCCATCGGGCCGCGGAGCATTTCGGGAAACTTCCCAACGTGGATGCCGTGCCGCACCGGTGGCCGTTCGAGGCGGTGTTTGAGTATTCGTATGGATCATTCCCCGTTCCGGTGGAGCTTCACAAGTTGCTCAATTACCCTGAGCGCTTCCTGCTGCC
>CAZNDN010000053.1:0-13135 GCA_964571815.1 uncultured Fibrobacterota bacterium
TGGGGTAATTTGTTGCAATTAAAGCAATATCAATTACTTCCGTAGGCCCGACCCGAATCCAGCAAAAACAGGTTGGCGGATCTGCAACAATTGGCCCATCTCACGGTGGAAGTAAACGAGTACGCTGTCCAACGGTGCAAATAGCGGTTTTCCCAAACCATCCAGGCACATGCGTGTCTACCCAGCATGCCCGTGCCACTGTCACTCCTCCCGAATCTACCACATCCTCAGAGAGCACATTAATTTGCCCGTACATCGAATCCAATCCTTAAATTTTTGCGAATTGCGCGTAACTCCTTGATTTTTCGTCCTTGATTTCCGCGAAATGTGTTGCAAAGTAAGTAATAGCAAGAACTTGCGCTGGCCCGACCCGGTTACGACCCGAGAACTTCCACCAGCTCGGCGACGACTTCCAGTGTTCCTTCGTCCGCTTCCGTCAAAATGATGGGCTCAAACTCGTAATTATCAGGCCGCAAAACGATCCGCGTGTGACGCCACCCTTCCTCGCTCACCCGCTTTTCGCTCTCATAGCGCTTGACGGTATACCGTTCACCGCTTTCCGGATCTACTTCATCACGGAGCTGCACGACCACGATTTTGCCTTGGCGAGTACCCATTACCGGGGAACGAAACAGGCAATAGGCGGAATTCGGGATTCTCGGTTCCATCGACTTTCCAACGACCCGGGCGACAAACATGCCCGGCCGCAGTTTTCGTCCCGTTTCAGGCTTTACCCATCCGTCGGGTTCCACGCTTTGAACATCGCCGAAGCTGCCGGCTGCCGCCTTCAGGCTGTAGAGCGGCACACATTCCGTGTACTTTTCCTCTTCTTTCGCGACAATCCGGATAAAGGGCTCTGCGCCACTTTCCGCAGTGGTTGCTTGTTGCCCGTCGCGAACCGGTGATGCCTCAGACCAGTCCTTACACAACACCTCGGCCTGCTGCAGTACGAGCTCCGTTGCCCTTTGCTGCATGTCGGGCGGGTACCCGTGCTTCCTGAGCAACCTTTTCACCAGTACCCGGATTTGCGCGCGGGCATTCTCTCTGACCTGCCAATCGATGGTCACGTTTTGCTTCACCCGTCCGACCAGCTCTTGCGCGAGGAATCGCAGCCGATCATCGCCCATAACCTCCCTGGCGCTCTCGTTGCCGGCCAGGGCATCATAGAACGCGACCTCGTCGTCTGACAGGCCCATCTCCTGCCCGCGTGATTGCGCCTCGCGCATCTCCCTGGCCAGGCGGATCAGCTCGTCGATGACCTGGGCAGCCTCGATGGCCCGGTTCTGATACTTCCGCACCGACTCCTCGAGTATCTCCGCGAAGGAACGGGCCTGCACCACGTTCTTCTTCATGCGGGTCTTGATTTCGTCGTTGATCAGCCTCTTCAGCAACTCAAACGCCAGGTTGCGTTGAGGAAGGTGCTGCACGTCCGCGAGAAAATCGTCCGAAAGGATCGAAATATCCGGCTTCTCCAATCCGGCCGCCGCGAAGATGTCCACGACCTCGGTCGAGTACACCGCACGTGAGACGAGTTGCCGGATCGCCGACTCCATCTCATCCGGCGTCCGCTCGCTCTCGGACATCGTCGCCTTCACAAGTGCGGCCCGAATCTCCTGAAACAGGCCCACCTCGTCCCGGATCGCCGTCGCCTGCTCGTGGGGAACCGCCAACGCAAAGGCCTTCGACAAGGCAGTTACCGCCTGTACATATCGCTTCTTGCCGTCTTCGAGGCCCAGCACGAACTCCATCGCCTGGACGACACCGCTCATTCGCCCGGCGGGTTCGGCGGCCAGGATGGCCTGATAGCCTGCCTGCCGCCCTCCGCCTGGCGCAGGCAGGTCGAACCCGTGCAGCAGGTCGCGGACGACCTCGTATTTCTCCATCATTACGGCAACGGCCTGATCCTGGTCGATTGTGGCCCGGCCCTTGCCGCCACCGGCGGTGTAGGCATGCAGCGCCCGCTTAAGCGCGTCGGCGATGCCGAGGTAATCGACCACGAGACCGCCGGGCTTATCCTTGAACACGCGATTCACGCGGGCAATCGCCTGCATCAGGTTGTGCCCGGCCATGGGCTTGTCCAGGTACATCGTGTGCATGCTCGGGCAGTCGAAGCCGGTCAGCCACATGTCGCGCACGATCACCAGCTTCAGATCGTCCCCGGGATCCTTGAACCGCTTCGCCGGCCCTTCACGCGCCGGCTTCGTGCGGATATGCGGCTGCCACTCGGCCACATCGGAAGCCGACCCGCTCATGACGATCTTGATCCGACCCTTGTCGTCTTCGTCGGCGTGCCACCGCGGGCGCAGCTTGATGATCCGGTTGTAGAGGTCGACGCAGATACGGCGGGACATGCACACGATCATACCCTTGCCGTCCATCACTTCCTGCCGCTTCTCGAAGTGATCGACCAGGTCCTGCGCCACCAGCCCAAGTCGCCGCTCTGTGCCGACCATGGCCTCCAGCGCAGCCCACTTGGTCTTGAGCTTCTGCTTGTCTGCCTCTTCCTCGCCTTCGGTGATCTCCTCGAACTCCGGATCGAGCGTCGGCTTCTCTTCCTCGCTCAGCTCCAGCTTCGCCAGACGGGATTCGTAGTAGATCGGCACCGTCGCGCCGTCCTCGACCGAACGCAGAATGTCGTACTTGTCGATGTAGTTGCCGAAGACGGCGGGCGTGCTCTTGTCGTCCAGTTCGATCGGCGTGCCGGTGAACCCGATGAACGAGGCGTTCGGCAAGGCGTCCCGCAGATACTTCGCCATGCCGTATTTCATCCGGCCGCTCTTTTTGTCCACCCTGGCGTCGAACCCGTAGTGGCTGCGATGGGCCTCATCGGCAATCACCACGATATTGTACCGTTCGCTCAGGGCATCGCCGCCCTCGAACTTTTGCAACGTCGTGAACACCACGCCGCCCGACGCCACGCGCAGCACATCGTTCAAATGCTCGCGGCTCTCGGCCTGCACGGGCTTCTGCCGAAGCAGTTCGCTGTTCGTGCTGAACGTCCCGAAGAGCTGATCGTCCAGGTCGTTGCGGTCGGTGATGACGACCAGCGTCGGGTTCTCCATCGCCTCGTGCTTGATGAGCTTCCCGGCATAGAACGCCATGGACAGGCTCTTGCCCGATCCCTGCGTATGCCAGACAACGCCGATCCGCCGGTCGCCGTCGGGCGAACCGGCCTCGACCGTGCACTCGACCGCCTTGTTGACGGCCCAGTACTGGTGATAGGCCGCCGCTTTCTTGGCGATGGTCTTGCCGTCATCCTCGAATGTCACGAAGTTCAGCACGTAGTCCAGGAAACGCTGCCGCTCGAAGATGCCCTTGATCAGCACTTCGAGTTGTACCGATCCCTTTGGAGCCAAAGCGTCGCCATCGATGGTCCGCCACGGCTGAAAGCGGTCCCAGCCCGACGTGAGCGTTCCCGCCCTGGCGGCGTAGCCGTCGGAAATCACCAGCGCCTCGTTGAACACAAACAGGCTCGGGATGTCCGATTTGCAGGTCTGAAGCTGGTTGAAGGCGTGGCGGATCGTCGCCTTCTCCTCGGCCGGGTTCTTCAGTTCGATCACGCCCAGCGGCAGCCCATTGACGAATACCACCACGTCCGGCCGCCGGTTCCTTCTGTCCTCGATCACCGTGAACTGGTTGACCACCAGGAAATCGTTCCGGTCGCTCGCGGCGAAATCGCGCTGGACAAGCCGGACCTTGCCGTGCCGCTCACGGCCCTCCTCGCGCCACGAAACGTCAACGCCGTCGGTCAGCATCTTGTGGAACGCACGGTTGTTGACGATCAGCGACGGACTGTCCGTCCGCGTGACCTGTCGCAGGGCGTCGTCAATAGCTTCGTTCGGCACATCGGGATTGATCCGCACCATTGCATCACGCAGCCGCCGGGTGAGCACCACCTGTGCGTAGTCCCGGCGTTCCGGCGCTTCGCCGTCGGGGGCGATGACCGGCCCGTGGATGTACTCGTAGCCCAACTCGCGGAAGTAATCCACGGTCACGACCTCGACCCGGGCTTCGTCGATGTAGGTCATCAGGCGGCCATTTCCCGCAGAACGTCGCGGAATGCTTGAAAGCTGTGAGAACGGTTACCGTCCGGCTGCCAGTGCTTCGCAATCGCTCGTGCCGCTTCGATCTTGCGTAAACCGGTCGAAAAGTGGCCCACGCGTTGCAGCACTCGCTCGAATGCCTCCCAGGTACCTCCCGTGATGGCATCGGGATCGCGGTACTTCGCCTGGTTTGGAATCGTCGCCGGCGCCCTCGGGTACGCGGACCGAACCGCATCCCAATCGCCGAAGTACCACGCTTCCAGTTCTTCAATCGCGAGCCGGTTCACCACCTGGTACGGCCGACCACCCGCCTGGGTGCGGGTCCGCAGCTTCGCGTCGCCGGCAATCTGTTCCAGTTGTTGCTTCAGCTCATAACAATCGTCGTCATCACGATCCACGACAACCACGATCCGGTAGTCGTCAGGCAGCCAGGCCGCATACCCGCGCAGACGCTCCGGCAGTCGCGCGAGCAAGTCGGTCTTGCTCTGGTGCGGATAGACTTCAAAGCTCAGATCGCCCACCACGCGAGGCAGCAACACACGCAGTGCCGCCTCCATCGACGGCTCCTCAACCAGGACTTCCACGTGGGACACCGCCATCACTGCTTCCCTTTCTTCCTCGGAGCCCCGGCGTTGACCAGCGGATCGCCGACACCAAGGTGGCCTTCCATCCACAGGTGCCCCATCGACGCCCCGGCTTCTACGAATTCGCGGATGCCCGGGATATCAACCGCCCGCCGGACCCGGCTGTACCCGTGCTCGTCGCGGTAGATCACCCGGACCTCCTCAGGTCGCATGCCGTTGAGAAAAAACGGCGAGTGCGTGGTCGCCAGAAGTTGCGAACGCTCCGACGCGCCACGGCATTCTTCGGCCAACTCCGGCAGTAACCGGGGATGCAGGAAATTCTCCGGCTCCTCGATGCCGATGAACCGCGGCGGATCGGGGTCCATCAGTACCACCAGGTACGACAGCATCTTGAGCGTTCCGTCGGACACGTACCGCGACATCACCGGCCGGTCGAACGGTGCGTCCTTGATCTGCAGCAGCAGCCGCCCGTCCCGCATCGGCTCAGCCTGAACGGTTTCCAAACGAGGCACGCGACGACGGAGCGTTTCAAAAATCTGATCCAACCGATTCGGGTGTTGCTCTTTGAGATACTGAATCACGTTGGGCAGATTGTCCCCTGTCTTGCTCAAACGTTCCCGGGGCCCGGCTTCCGGCTGCCCGCGTGTGTCTTCGATGCTCAGATAGGACACATACCAGCCGGTGATGAACTCGCGCAGCGCCGCCACGCGCGGATGCTCCGCGAATTGGCCCAGCGTGTTCACCGCGACCAGATCGGGCGAGCGAAGCCGTGTCTCGACACGCTCGTCATGCTCATCGGGCATTTCCCCACTGGCCGCGCGTCCCACGCCGTTGTGATACTCAAGAAACCGAAACGGCCTGCCGTGGCTTCCACGCTTCCACTGCAACCACTCTTCGGCCACGCTCGGACCTCTGTCACCTTCGTCAATGGCAAGGTGATATGTGATCACGGGAGTATTCGGTTGCTCACGATACTTGATCTCAATCACAATCGGTCCGTCCTGCCCCCGGGTCTTGAGTTCCCGCGCCCGTCCTCTCCGGTCCCATGCGTACCGCAAGCCGTGCTCGAAACACTCCGAGAGGAAGTTGAACACGTCAAACACCGTCGACTTACCGCTGCCGTTCGGGCCCAGCAGCGCCGTCAGCGGTGTGATGTTCCTGAACTCGACATCGCGAAGCGCGCGGTAATTCTGAACCCGCAGGTATTCCATGCGCGGCGGCTTCGGGGGGCTCGCCGCAGGCGTCTTGCTCATGTCTTTGGCCATTCTGTGGTCCCTTTCACTCATAGTTGAGTACTGGTGGTCATTGTCTCACTCCGTCATCGGCACGGCCGGCCATGACATCACGCCGCCTCCTCGGCAACGGCCTCGGCTTCGGGAACTTCGATCTCGCCGCTCAGGAGTTTGGGCAGCAGCGTGTCGCGCAGCCGCCGGGTGAGCACCACCTGCACGTAGTCGCGGCGTTGAGGCGCTTCGCGGTCGGGGGCGATATCAGGGCCGTGGATGTACTCGTAGCCGAGCGCGCGGAAGTAATCCACGGTCACGATCTCGACCTGGGCTTCGTCGATGTAGTTGCTCACTCGTCAGTTCCCCATCAAAGACAGAAGCGTTACAACGAAGGTTAAAACGCCAACGCCCCAGCACCACTTGCGCCAAGCTCCCACGAATAACCCCATCGATGCGCACAGAAACGTCGCGCTCACTCCGATCTGAAGCGGGACGGTATTCTTGTGCGACACCAGCCAAGACCAAGGCAGTGTGTGAGTCAGGACCAGAAAGACACCGACTGCAATCGCACCGAATGCGAATCCCGCAAGCACTTCCATCAAGAACGCTTCACGTTGCGCCTTGCTCTTGTTCTTCGCCTCTTCCTCTGCCTTTTCGCTCGCCGCAGCAGCGGATTCCTCAGCCGCTGTGGCCCGCTGGATTGCGTGGTTCTTTGCTTGTTCGTGTTCCGTGGTCGCCCGGCTGGCGGCATCCAATTGCTGTCCTGAGTCCTTGATGCTCTTGCTCAGTTCCTTGGCTTTAGCCTCGTATGCCGCCCGATCCTCTTGCCTTTTGCGGGCTTCTTCCTCTGCACGCGCCTTCTGCCGCTTCAATTCCTGCTCGAGCGCCGCCTTTTCTTCCAGGAGGTTTTTGTTCTCCTCGACGAACGCCTGCTCGACCTGTTCCTCGAACTTGGCGTCGTCGTGCTCAGAGCGCAGGCGGTCCAGCAGCAAATCGTTGGCGAGCATCTTCATCGCTGTCTGTTCGGGCACTTCCTTGTATGTCGCGAGAATCTGCAACATCTTGGAGCATGCCCGGCTTCCGCCGCTACCGATGGCGCGGAACTCAGGCAAGGCGAACGTCTCGGCAAATGCCTTCTCAAAGTCCTGGTCGGCAGGAACAAACGGCCGCAGCATCTGCCAGAACATGTTTGGCAGCAGCACACACGCTCGCCGCCCGTCTTTCCGTGACGCCTCCCTGTCGAAGCGATAAAGGAAATAGTCACAGGAGATCAGCAGTGCCCCTGCCTCCAAACTTGATGACGCGTTCGTTCGGAGGTTCCGTGTCTCCTCCAGTACCTTCGCGTCGTGCATCACCGTCTCATACGGCTTGTCGCCACGCCCGTTGTTCTCCAGAAACGCTTGGTATTCATGGAACAGATCGTTCTGGGCATCGGGCCGTTCAGAATGCGGGCGGAATACCTTGATGTCCTTCTCGGCCAGTATGGTGTCGAAGTGCTCGTAGGTGCGGAGGAATTCATCGACGTCGATCAGACCAGCGGAGTTGCTCTCGTGAAACTTCTGCTCGATCCCAGACAGATTACGCGAGCTCGACGCTGCGCGACTCAAAGACCGTGTCCAGGCTCGCGAGCGCAGGATGCTTCCGTAGTGCGAGATGGTGCTCGACATCTCCTTCTGGGTTTGCTCGTGGAACCGCAGTTTGAACGGGAGCTTGTGTTCACGGATCGCTCGTAAGAGATCATGGGACACCTGGACCTGCGTGTTGTAGTGGAGGTCCAGAATGCCGAACAGGAAGTTTGTGTCGAGAAACAGCGTCAACTCGTGGAGCTGTTGGCGGAGGTGCTCCGACAGGTCGGCGGGGACTTCGAGCGTGTAGAAATTGAACGCAGCATCTGCAAGCTGGGCAATGTACTTGACACGATCAGGATCGGCCCCGAGCGTCGCCATGAATTCCGATACGGCAGCCTCGGCACGCGTACGCATCTTCGCATCGTGGAACCCGTGCTCATTGATGGCCTGGTGCAGTATCGCCGTCAGGCTGGCTTCATGCTCTGCTGGAGTGTCTACTGTCGGGTCAAGCAGAGCTGCCGCCTGGATGCCGTGGCGTCGGAACGTCCGCTGAAGATAAGCGCGCAGCACCTTCCATGCATCTTCAGCTGGTAGGTCGGGATGGCTGACCTCCAACTGCTCGAACCACGCGGTCTTGACGCGGTTCTCCAGCGATTGGGCGTCATCAATAGCCTGCTTCAACGCCGCCATTGCCGCTGGCTCAAGCCGATAGTTTGTGTTGCCCGGGCGCGTGACGATGTTCTGCTTCTCCAAGTCATCAAGCGCCGCTTCGATCTGATCCTCTGGAATGGTGAGGCCAAACAACGTCTCAACAGTCACGCGGAAGGGCTCTGCCGCGTCGAATTGCTCGTCCGGAAATTCGAAAAGACAGAGAGTCACCAGCCCACGAACGGTCGCACGCGGATCACCTGTCTTGGCAACAGCGATGAAGTTGCACATCTTCTCGAAGGTGCGGGAGAAGGTGCGCACCGTGATGCGATCGGATGTTCCGCTGGTCATGATGACACCTCCTCGTCAACGGCCTCGGCTTCGGGTAGTTCAATCTCGCCGCACAGGAGCTTGGGCAGCAGCGTATCGCGGAAACCGGCCAGGCGGCGGTTCTGGCGGACGTTCAGCGTGATCCGCTCGTACAGAGATGCGAGGTCGGCCATGAATGCATCGAGCACACACCTGTCCGGAACCAGTGCCGGAATTGGCCGGAAGTTCTTCTTGCTGATCTCGGCGAAGGTTGTGCCACCGGCCCGGCTTTTGATCAGGGCCATGTTGGCGGCGGTCCAGTGAAGGACGTACAGGTTTGGCAGGTCGCCATCGCAGATCATGGCGATCACTCCTTGATTGACCGAGACGGGCACAGCCGCCACACCGAGGTAACCGATCGGCGCACGCGATGAAAGAATGACCGTGCCGATCGGCAGTTGCTTCGAACTGATCTTCTCGACGCCTGCGTCGGTGATATGCCGCTCGGAATCCAGAATCACGGGGCTTTGCAATGACGACATGTCTTTCGGCGTTACAAAAGGATGCCGGCCGCCGTCCCAGAACTGGGAGTTCTTCGTGCTGGGCGTCGCGCCGCCGACGCAGCGAACCGCTTCACCGATTGGTTTGAGAGTCCACCCCCTCGGAATCTCTCCCAGCTCCGAGCCCTCGAACGAGTCGGGAAAAAGGTCGGCGATTTCTGCCGGCAGGCCGGTGTCCCGCCCCTCGGCTTTGGCGCGGACGGGGTCGAAGTCGATGAACCAGCTCTTGAACATCGCCGCCGCCATCTTCTCCAGCGTCCGGTTCATCCGCCGGTTCAACTCGACCTTGTCGTCGAGCGTGCCGAGGATGTGGGCGATGCGTCGTTGCAGGTGTACAGGTGGAAGCGGTATTTTCAAAGTCTCAATAAGTGAACCGCTAATATTGGCTTGAGCGCTTCCATAAGCAATTCCAAACATCTGCCGGACATGGGATTCTTGTGAAAGAACATAATAGATGAAGTCGTAGTCTGCCCCTTCAGGATCGTCCAAAAAAACTTTCCCAACACGCTGGTTCAGGTAGAAACGTTCAATGGTCTGAGGCATTCGGCCAACCTTTCCAACCGTCGCCCCAGTCATCGCAATCAGAATATCACCATGATCTAACGCGAATTTTTCGATCCGCGAATTGCCATCAATCACTTTACGGTCAACCCTTTGAATATCCTCGGTATCGATTGTTGGAGGTGTAACATTCTTGATTTTAATAATTGGAACACCAGTGCTTCCCATGTCTTTGCTCTTGAAAGCAAACCCAGAGTGCACTGATGCTACGTCACATAGACAACCTGTTGGGAAATCACTCGCCATACCCAAGCACCTCCAGGTTCTGGCGGATTGTGGCATCCAGTTCTTCGGCCTCGGCCATCTGCTCGTAGAGTTCCGCCGTCATTTTTCGCCGCCTCCCGGCTTTCGGGCAGGCTTCTTCTTTACCGCCTTCCTCTTCTTGCCGGCCTTGCCTTTCCGCGCGGTAACGGGCGGCTTCCCATGTCCGGCAAGTTCAGCCTCGATTTCATCGATGGTCGGAAGGCTGCTTTTCAAATGCCGCGGAAGATTTTCAACGAGCTGTGTTTCCCAATTGGCGACGCCGATCGGTTTGTTGATGTCACGCAACGCGTATTCCACTTCAAAATGACGGTTGCCTCGGCATAAGAGTAACCCAATGGTCGGTTTATCCTCCGGTCCCTGCAGCAGATCATCCACCGCCGAAAGATAAAAGTTCAGCTTGCCCGCATACTCGGGCTTGAACTTTCCCTCCTTCAATTCGATGACCACGTAGCAATGCAGTTTGGTATGGTAGAAGAGCAGGTCGACGTAATAATCCTTACTCGATACCCGCAGGGGAACCTGACTTCCAACAAAGGCGAACCCCTTGCCGAGTTCCAGAAGCAACTCCTTCACGTTGGTGACGAGTTGTTGTTCGACCTCGCGTTCGAGAAATGGTTGCGTCAGGGATAAGAAACCGAATTGATAGGGATCGCGCGTCGCTTGTTGCGCCAGATCGGACTGCGGCGGCGGCAAAGTGCGTCGAAAATTGCTGATTGCTTTGCCCTGCCGTTGGCAGGCTTGCCCGTCGATTTGCACGGCGAGCTGATCCCGGCTCCAGCCGAATTCAAACGCGGCGGCCGCATACCAAGCGCGCGATTTCAAATCCTTGACCTTCTCCATCAGGATGACATTGTGGGCCCAGGGCAATTTGGCCACGGCCCGTGGCCATTTCGGCGCCGGCAATTCGGCCACGGCCCGTGGCCTGTTTGCGACCGATGGCCCGTATGCGCGGTAGAAGGCGCGCATGCGCCGCAAATTGCGCGGTGACAGTCCGCCCATTTCGGGAAACGCGGCCCGCAAATCCGCGGAGACTCGATCGATAATTCCGCCGCCCCACTCCTCTTCCCGCAATCGCCGATCCAAATCATGACCCATGGAATAGTAGAGAAGAAGCAATTCCCGGTTGACCGAGGCGGCAACACGCAATCGCGACTGTTGAATGCGCGTTTTCAGATTCCCGATCAGGTCCGCATAGCCCCCGGGCATTGCCGACCTCAATGGCGCAACGGGGAATTCCGTATTATCTTCTCGCTTCTTGCCCCGCGATGCAGGTGTGATGGGTTTCCTACTCGCCATACCCCAGCACCTCCAGATTTCGGCGAATCGCCCCATCGAGTTCTTCGGCCTCGGTCATCTGCTCGTAGAGTTCGGCGGACAGTTGGGCCATCTTCTCCGCGAAGGGGACGCCGTCGTCCTCGATCTCCTCAGCGCCGACGTAGCGGCCCGGCGTGAGCACGTGGCCGTGGGCCCGAATCTCCTTCAGTGTCGCCGCCTTGCAGAAGCCCGGTTTGTCCTCGTACGTGCCCGCGCCCTTCTCGCCGCGCCAGGCGTGGTAGGCGCCGGCGATTTCGGCAATGTCGTCCTCGGTCAGTTCGCGGTGGGTGCGGTCGATGAGCGTGCCCATCTTGCGGGCGTCGATGAAGAGGGTCTCGCCCGTGCGGTCCCGGTAGCCGCGCTGCTTATCGGCTCTCTTGTTGCGCGTGAGGAACCAGAGACAGGCGGGAATCGGCGTGGTGTAGAAGAGCCGGCCGGGCAGGGCGATGATGCAGTCGACCAGGTCGTGTTCGATGATGGCCTTGCGGATGTCGCCTTCGCCGGAGGTATTACTGGTGAGCGAGCCGTTGGCAAGGACGAAACCGGCGGTTCCGTGCGGCGCGAGGTGGTGGAGGAAGTGGAGGATCCAGGAGTAGTTGGCGTTGCCGCCGTCGACGTGGACGACCGAGCCGTCCTTCTGCTTGCGCTCGCCGCCCGGCGGCAGTGTGAAGTGGGCGTTACCCGATGACTGATCGAAACGCCGCCAGCGTGCGTCGTTCTTGACCTTGGAGTAGCCCCAGTCCTCCATGTTGAACGGCGGATTGGCGAGGATGTAGTCGGCCTTGAGGTCGGGGAACTTGTCTTTCAGGAACGAGTCGGCCCACTCGATCTTGGCGTCGATGCCGCGAATGGCGAGGTTCATCAGGGCCAGCCGCCAGGTGGTGTAGTTGGACTCCTGGCCGTAGATGGAGATCTCGCGTTGGACGGTCGGACTGACCCTGGCCTTCTTGCCGTTGCCGGAGGCGTGGGCCTGGACGAACTTGGCGGCCTGGACGAACATCCCGCCCGAGCCGCAGCAGGGGTCGAAGACGCGTCCCTTGTAAGGTTCGAGCATCTCGACCAGAGTGCGGACGACGCACTGGGGTGTGTAGAACTGCCCGCCGAGCTTGCCTTCGGCGGCGGCGAAGCGGGCGAGGAAGTACTCGTAGACGCGGCCGAGGATGTCTTGCCGGCGGCTCTTTTCGTCGCCCAGGCCGATGGTGGCGATCAGGTCGATGATCTCGCCGAGGCGCGCCTTGTCGAGCGCGGGGCGGGCGTAGTCCTTGGGCAGCACGCCCTTGAGCACCCTGTTGTCGCGCTCGATGGCGGCCATGGCGTCGTCAATGAGCGTGCCGATGTCCGGGCGTTTGGCGTTCTTCTGGAGGTACGACCAGCGGGCCTCGGGCGGAACCCAGAAGATGTTGTCGGCGAGGTACTCGTCCTTGTCCTCCGGCTCGGCGAGATCGTCGGCCCGCAGGGCGTTGAACTTCTCCATGAAAGCATCGGAGATGTACTTGAGGAAGATCAGGCCGAGCACGACGTGTTTGTACTCGGCCGCGTCCATGTTGCCGCGCAGCTTGTCGGCCGCCGCCCACAGCTTGTCCTCGAAGCCGAGGTTGGCACTCGAAGCCTTCGTCTGCCTGGCCATTGTCGATTTGCTCCTTACACGCATGCTGGATTATGAACATGTCCCCAATCAAAACCGGTGCAACTTCCGAAAGGGGGTCAGGTGCTATCTCGACTTTTGTGCCGGATACAACCACGATCCCGATGCCACTGAGTCTATGGGGCCATTCAGAGAAAGCTCTTGTCTGAGAACCAGGCCCCGCATACCATTGATGAGGCAACAGAGGCTGTCGATTCTTATTTCAAAGTACTACATTACAAGCGGGAAAAACAACCACTTTCGGACGGTGATACCGGGTCGGACCACCCCGTTTGCTCCAAACGGCCACCACGCCGGCCCGACCACTTTACACGCTCTACACGCTCAAATCCATCCCCAACTTTCTGTGTCACCCCATCGAATACGCTCACCCAGAGCATGGTCGAAGGGTGCATCTCTGTCCCGTTTTCACA
>CAZNDN010000053.1:13235-25220 GCA_964571815.1 uncultured Fibrobacterota bacterium
CCTCAGGGGTTCTTTTTTGGGGTGTTACATTTCTACAGACATGCCGGCCCTGCGGGCCTCAAGATACCACCGGAGAAGTAACTGGAGTTCGTGGTGCACGTCACCGGGCGTCAAAGGGAACTGGACACGGATCCAGTTGGAGTACCCACCGAATACGCTCACCCAGAGCATGGTCGAAGGGTGCATCTCTGTCCCGTTTTCACACGGGACCACAGTCATGCTTCGCCCGGGCTCAGCAGAGCGGGACCTCAGGGGTTCTTTTTTGGGGTGTTACATTTCTACAGACATGCCGGCCCTGCGGCGCTCTTTCGGTGGGATCCGGATGTTTGATTCGGGACAACTCAGACCACCGGCACCTGGCTTCTGGCCTTTGGCCTCTGGCTTCTCGACGCCACCTGCCTGGACACCTCACCCTACTGCTCGCTGCCCCTCGTTGGCGCGGCGAAGTTCTGTGGTCTGGAACGAAGACCCCTGATTCCGGCTTGCCCCAACTATCTCGTCAATCTCCCCGTTGTGAACCGTCTCGCGCTCCATGAGGGCCTCGGCCAGCGCGTCGAGCTTGTCGCGGTTCTCGGAGAGAATTGCGCTTGCTTTCTGCTCACATTCCTGCAAAATACGCTGAATTTCCTCGTCGATTACCTGCGCCGTGTGCTCGCTGAAATCTTTCTGCTGCGACAGCTCCCGCCCCAGAAACAGGTGCTCTTCGCCGAGCTTGAACGTCACCGGCCCCAGTTTTTCGCTCATGCCCCACTGAGCCACCATCTTGCGGGCAAGGTTGCCGACACTCTTGAGATCCTGCGCCGCCCCGTTGGACAATTCCTCGAATATGAGTTTCTCCGACGCGCGACCGCCGAGCGATACCGCGATTTTTCCCTGAAGATAACCGTAGCTGAAATTGTGGCGGTCGGTCTCCGGAACCTGCTCGGTCGCTCCCAGCGTCCGTCCCCGCGGAATAATCGTTACCTTCTGCAGCGGATCGGTGCCCGGCATCAGCCTGGCCACCAGGGCATGACCCGCCTCGTGGTAGGCTATGCGCCGCTTCTCGTCGTCGCCGATCTTCTCCTCACGCTTGGCTCCCAACAGGATTTTGTCGGCCGCTTCGTTGATATCCTCCTGCCTGACTTTCTTCCTGCCCCTGCGACCGGCCAGCAGGGCCGATTCATTGATAAGATTCTGAAGGTCGGCGCCGGAGAAGCCAACGGTCCGCGATGCCGTATTCCCCAGATCGACATCATCCTCAAGCGGCACTTTCCGCGTATGAATTTCGAGAATCGCCTGCCGCGCTTCCTTCTGCGGCAGGTCCAGCGTGATCTGACGGTCGAACCGCCCGGGCCGTGTCAACGCCGAATCGAGCACATCGGGCCGGTTCGTGGCCGCAATCACCACCACCGATTGGTGCGGCTCGAAGCCGTCCATCTCGTTGAGCACCTGATTCAGCGTTTGCTCCCGCTCGTCGTGACCCCCGCCCAGACCGCTTCCGCGCGCGCGGCCGATAGAGTCGATCTCGTCGATAAATATGATCGAAGGCGAATCCTTCTTGGCTTTCTCGAACATGTCCCGCACGCGCGAGGCGCCCACTCCCACGAACATTTCGATAAACTCCGAGCCGCTGATACTGTAAAACGGCACCCCCGCTTCACCCGCGGTCGCACGCGCAAGAAGCGTCTTACCCGTACCAGGCGCGCCCATCAGCAGCACTCCCTTGGGAATCTGAGCGCCAAGGGAAGTGAACCGCTCGGGATCCTTGAGATACTCGACGATCTCCCGAAGATCCTGCTTGGCGTTTTTCAACCCCGCAACATCGTCGTACCGCGTCTTGGTCTTGGTCATGCGGTATTTCTTTGCGCGCGACTTCCCGACGTTGAACAGGCCGCCCGGGCCGCCGCCCCCACCCCCCATCATACCCTTCATCTGCCCCTGCATCCGCCGGCTGGACCAGATGATGATACCGAAAATGAGCACCCACGGAAGCAGGAGAATCAAAGCCTGCATCATCCACGGCCGCTCCGGGGACTCGGCATTGATCGTTACCTCATGGTCCTCCAGCAGGGACATCAGGTCCGCATCTTCGATGCCCGGTTTTGTCGTGCTGAACCGCGAATACGCACGGGTATCGTCTCCCTCCTCGTCCCCTCCCGGCGAGTACTCCTCCGAGAACCTGCCCTGGATAGCGTTGCCGCGGATCGTTACCTCGGTGACATTGTCCTCGCGCACCTGCTGCTTGAATGTTGAATATGAGATAGAGCCTCGCGACCCTCCCCGCCCGATCAACCCCGTCAGGTACGAGACGGCAATCAAAAGGAGAAACAGTCCAGGCAGAATCCGCCAATTCAATCCCGGCGGCGGTGAGGTGGTCCGATTGGTCTTCGGGTCGCTGCTTTCCCCTTGATTTTCTCTTGTTTTTCGAGGTGAGCCGTTCGTGTCGGAATTGCCCTGATCCGTGCTCATCGTCGCATTCCTCCTTCCCTGTCAAACCGCGTTCATGACGCATGGAGCCCTCGCCGTCGACCGGCGCAAACAGATAGCTCCCTGCATCCCCCACGTGATACTCGGCTTTGGTTGTGCCGGGGGATGCCGCCCTCCTGCTGAAGCCGACTGTCGGGGCTCACGATCCGGTAAGCCTTTCTCCGCATTCAATCCGATACTGCCGGGGCCGTACCGCAACCACGCGGATGTTCCCGCTTCTCCTACCGACCGCAACATCCATGCCACCGGCTTCACCATGGCGCAGGCCGGGAGAAGACGGTAACAATTCCCGAAAATGGGAATAGCCGTTCCGGGTATGGGAAAACAATCAGTGCCCGGAACGCGACCGCACCGGTGCCGGCGTCGGAAGGCCGAAGCAGGCGGGCAGTCGGTGTGGCGGGGGAAATTACAGTCTTTAGATCTACTTTTGCCTGAAGCTCCTGCCGGACGGAGTCGTGTGGTTACAAGACCGACAGCAAAGCAGGTGACCATTTTGGCACACATATTGCGTTTCCTGGAGTGGCCGGCGAGCACCATGACGACCTCGCGAGCATGGTGCCGTTGGGTGGGTATAACAATCACGTTGATGATACAAGCGTGGCGTCCGAAACGGGCGGGATAGAGGGTTATCGCGTCCGGAGCAACGCAGCTTTTCTATGGTGAGGAGAAACCTGATTCAGGGAGGTCAAGCGATGCAGAAGAGGATCGGTCGAGCAGTGGCATTGTTCTCGGCGATGGCCGTAGGATGTACCCTGCTGGTGCAGTGTACGTGTTCTTTTGCCCAGTCCGAGCGTCCGAAAGAGGGAAGCATTGCGTTCGGTGCGCGGGAAAGACCGAAGATCAACGGCACGGCGGGGCTTGCCGGTTTCAGGTCGGTGTTTGCCGATGTTGCCGAAGAGGTGGTTCCTTTCGTGGTATCGGTGGTGCCGACCAAGATCGATACCGTGAAATTTTATCGCAATCCGTTCTACCGGTTCTTCAGGGACGAAGAGCGGGGGCGGAGCCCGTTTGATTTCTTTTTCAATCCCCCCGAGGGAGGAAGCGGTGAGCCGTCAATCGAGAAGCGGGAGCGGAGAATCCGCGGGCTGGGCTCGGGAGTCATTGTCTCCCGGGACGGTTACGTGTTGACCAACTACCATGTTGTCTCGGGAGCCGATGAGATCGAGGTGCGCTTGAACGACAAGCGTGAATTCGAGGCTGCGATCGTGGGAAGCGATTCGCTGTCGGACGTTGCCGTCCTGAAAATTGACGGCGTCGACGACCTGCCCACGGCCTACCTGGGGGATTCGGAACAACTGCGGCCCGGCGACTGGGTCGTTGCCGTCGGCAATCCCTTCAGCCTCACCTGGACCGTGACTGCCGGTATCGTCTCGGGGCTGGGGAGAAGCGTGAGTATTTCGCCGAACAAATACCAGGATTTCATCCAGACCGACGCCGCGATCAACCCCGGCAACTCGGGCGGCGCGCTTGTCAACATCGAAGGAGAACTGGTAGGAATCAATACCATGATCTACAGCCGGACCGGCGGTAACATGGGCATCGGTTTCGCGATTCCAATCAGCATGGCACGCCGCGTGATGGAGGACCTCATCTACGAGGGAGAAGTCACGCGGGGCTGGATCGGGGTGAGTATTCAGAATCTCACCGGCTCGGCGAGGGAGGCCATGGGGCTGGAAGATGTCGGGGGCGGCGTGCTGATCGGCGATGTGTTCGAGGGGCAGCCGGCCGACAAGGCGGGAATGCAACAGGGTGACGTTGTGCTTTCGATCGGAGGGAAAGAAGTGGAAGAGGTCAACGAACTGCGCAATGTCGTTGCTGCGCTGAAACCCGGTGAAGAGGTGCCGGTGGAGATTGTCAGAGACGGCGAAAAGAAAACGTTGTCCGTGGAAATCACGCGACGAGACACCGGGGAGATTCCTCAACTCTCGCGGCAGGAGGAGCAAGTGCCTTCGGAGGAAGGGGAGCAGTCGCCGGAAGGGATAGACAGACTGGGTGTCGAGGTGAAGAACATTACTCCTTCTCTCCGGAGCGAAATGGGTATTCCCGACGATGTCGAAGGCGTGGTGGTGGTGGGCGTGGATGAAGGCTCGCCCGCGAGTCGCGGGCTCCGTCGCGGAGATGTGATCCAGATGGTCAAGACCGCCGAAAGCGGAAGAGAAACCGTCACAAACGTAAGACAGTTCACGAAGGCCGTGAAGGGTCTGGAAAGCGGCGATTCGGTGATGCTGCTGGTCAATCGGCAGGGCAGTACGCATTTTGTGGCGTTTGAACTCCGGTGAACACTACCGGGGATTCAGGTGCATAAAGGGTGATGCGTGCACGTAATACTGGTTGAGGGTAGAGCGGGCATGCTTCGAGCACCGTCGAAAGGCCCTGCATGAGCGGGGGAGGGAAATCGCGGGAGTGTCCAACAGGAGGAAACAGCGAAATGGTTGCATTTGCTCCCGACAACGAAGAACTGGCCCGGGTTCTTGACCGGCTTGCGGATCTGCTTCACGCGCGGAAGGAGAATCCCTTTCGGGTACGGGCATACCGCCATGCGGCGGCAACCGTTGCTGGATACCACAAGCCGGTGGCGTCGTTGATTCACGACGGCGACACTCGGGAATTGGAGGCGCTCCCGGAGATCGGTAAGGGCATCGCCTCATCGGTTGCCGAATACGTACGCACCTCGCGGCTGCGTCTGCTGGAGCGCCTGGAGCGGGAAACGTCGGCCGTGGATGTTTTCACGACCGTACCGGGAATCGGGCCGGAACTCGCCGGCCGCCTGCACGAGCATCTGGGGGTACGCACGCTCGAAGAACTCGAAGTGGCTGCGCACGAAGGGCGACTCGGTGGCGTACCGGGAGTCGGGCGGCGCCGGGCCGAGGCTATTCGGGACAGTGTCGAGGCGCTGCTGGACCGGGAGGGTCGTCGGCGGGGAAGGCGCGCACGGAGAATCGAGATGCACCATGAGAATCAGGATACGGCCGAACCTCCGGTGGAGCTTCTCCTGCGGCTCGATGAGCGGTACCGGCGGAACGCCGAAGCAGGTCACCTTCGGCGCATAGCGCCGCGGCGATTTAATCCCGAAGGCGAGGCGTGGCTGCCGATCATGCACGATCAGGAAAGGGGGTGGCACGTCACACTCATGTATTCCAACACGGCGCGTGCGCACGAACGAGGCGCTACTCACGACTGGGTTGTCGTATATTACGAGAACGGCGGTCCTCAGCGGCAGTCTACGGTGGTTACCGAACATCAGGGCCGCTTGAAAGGGTTGAGAGTCATACGGGGGCGCGAGCAGGAGTGCGCGGACTATTACGCAGCAACGCAGGGGAAAGGTGTCTCTGCCGGCGATACCCCCGGACACGATCGGGCGCGGGCCGTAACCGGGGAGCCTGCGCCGGCCCCGGGGAAAGGCAGGTGAGAGGCCATGGCGGAAACACCCGCGGTCCCGCCGCTGGACGGCAATACGCTGGGTCGACTGGGGCCTTTCCAGAAGCAGGCTCAGTACTGGCGTGACTCGGCGCGCAGCGCTCGTCACGATCCCACGGCATCCCACCACGTGAATCTTCTCAACACGTCCACCGAGATGTCTCCCCGTGAACCGGATCCGTCGCATCCGGTTCGTGAAGAGCAGGCCAACAGGATCTACCGGGAGAATGAACGAAGACAGGGTGGACGGCACCGGGGAAGAGACAGCTCCCGCCGGCACGCGCACACGTTACGAAAGGCCGCCGAGTACACCAACAGGGAACTGGAGCGCACCAACGCGCCCGGTCGGTTCCGGGTGTACGAGCGTGACGGGGACGTGTTTGTGGATATCGTTGTCCTGGACGACAAGGGGGAAGTTACCAAAGAGACGGTGAAGAATATCTCCGCCGAAGACTTCCAGCGCTGGATCGAAAGTGCGCGATTCGGCAAGGGCCTGTTCGTGGACCTGAACATGCAGCAAGGGCGAGAAGAAAGCGGTCCGGAAGAGTAGATTCTTTCACGGAAAGCACACCGCTGTAACGGTGGCAACCATAATGCATACCATCGATAGATAGTGGCTTACGAGGTGGTGTAGTTGTCGATACTGTGACACAATGTTTCTTTGCCTCCCTCCCGCTTTCGTCCCGCCCTGCGCCATACCGCCACTACACGCAAGCGCCGACGCTGCGGGCGGCGCGACGGCGGCTGCCTTCCGGCTGGAATCAACGGAAGTCGGTGAAGAGGACGTTGTACCGTGGGAGTGCCTTCCGAAAAGCTCATCGATCCGCATAAAGAGAAACGCGTGGGGAAAACCGCGGAGACTACGGCTTTGCATGGTGCTTCTCCCGCCTGCTTTGCTGCCTGAACGCGGCTCCGGCCGCGTCCGCTTTTGTTCCGATAAGGTCAAATTCAGCCTTGGCAAGGCGCAGCGCCTCCCGCCAGGCCGAGCCTTCCAGCGGTTCCTCCTTGCGCCCGCGCCCGAGCACGTCTTCATAGAGTGCCGCAAGCCGGCGAACGCATGCGCCTCTTGAATACCCGCCGGCGGTTTCCCGCGCCGAGCCCGCAACAGAGCGTCGCTCCTCCGGCGTCATCCGCTTGATTTTGCGTACGGCTCTCACGAATGCCCCCATGTCGCCGGAACTCACGAGAAATCCGTTTTCGCCGTCGACGACCACGTCGTTGATTCCCCCGGCCGAAACGGCCACCACGGGCGTACCGGCGGCCATGGCCTCGGCCACGACCAGGCCCTGGGTTTCGGTTTCGGACGCAAACACGAATACATCGAATGCCTCGTAGGCATCGGCCAGTTCCTCCCCCTGCAGTGTGCCCGTTGCATGAAACCGCTCGCCCGGGCCGGCCTTGTCGAATCGCTTTTGTACCGTGTCAAGTGACGGCCCCTGGCCGACCACAACAAAGTGCGCCTCGGGTTCCCGCCGCAGCAGTCTCACGCCGGCCTCGGCCAGAAATTCCGGGTTCTTTTCAGGTGCAACGCGGCTGACCGTGCCTGCTGTAAAGGCATCTTCGGGAATGCCCAGTGCCGCGCGAAATCGTGCCCCCTTACCCGCGGAAAACCGATCGAGGTCGATACCGGTGGGAATGACGCTCACCGGCACCGTTACCCCCCGCGATTTCAATGTCGACTCCACCGCATGACTCGGCGCAAGGACATGATCGCACAGGTTTGAGTACCCGACCGACAACGAAACCACAAAGCGCTTCAATGCCGGAGAGTCCCCCGGAACGTAGTGGGTATAACGCTCGAAAAACGTATGAAACGTGAATACCACCGGCACCCCGCGCCGGCGGGCCACACGAAGCGCCGTGTCGCCGACCAGGTAGGGGTGATGCGAGTGGACAAGGTCGGGTTTGAACTTGTCGAGCCGGGAGGAAAGAATCCCCGGGACCGGCAGTTGAACCGAGAAATCGGTCCCGTTGAATCGCTGAATAGCCGGAACACGAACAACATCGTTCTCGTGCTCGGGCTGATTCGGGAAATCGGGCGCAACGATAAGAACCTTGTGGCTCCGGGCTCGCAGCTCGCGGGCAAATCCCTCGATCGACCGTTCGACGCCTCCTACAAAAGGCTTGTACGTATTCGACATCATCAGTATGTTCACACGCTACCTCCTTACACCGGCTGTACTACGTCGGCAATCCTCGGTTGTCTCATACCCCTCACGTGCCCGTGTCCGGGCCCACGGCGGCGCCGAAACACGGCACGTTACGTTTTCACACCCACTTCAACCCGTTGTTCGTCGGAACAGGGAACCACCGGAGACGCGCCCGGAAACCGGACTTCCACGGGCGGCGGCTTGTCGAACCATCCGCCTTCCCACGATACCTCGGTCCGCTCTCCGGAGTGGTCGACCCTGAGCGTTATGTCGCCCCACGGTGTCGGTGCGGGACCGAAGGTGATGGTGAACGGTCGCTGAAGCAGCCGGGGTGGAATCCCGCCGCAGAGCACCAGCTTCCTTTCCGTTCCCGTGCCGCGTTCCTCCCGCACCAGACAGTTGCGCATCATGAGTACCCACTCGGCCGCGGCCCACACGTGTTCTCCATCGCCCATACACCCCCCGCGGGTGCGTGGATGATGCGCTTCGGCCCAGCGGCCGGTCGGCGAGGCCAGTGACGCCACCGCATCCGTCAACCCCGTCCATCGCGGGTCACCGGCTCGCAGGAGCACCTGGGCCAGATGAAGAGAAAGATACGGATTGATTCCCGAATGAGTGATGTCGTGGAAAAACCCGCCGCCGCGGGTGCAGTTGTCCAGAAGAAACTGTGCGGTGTGAAGCAGGCGGGGATCGTGGGCATCCCGGAGCATCAACGGATACCCCGCGGCAAGAGAGCCGACCGAGCCGCTGTCGGGCCGGCGGCCCGGCGAGGGCGGCATGATCCGGTGATGCAGCTTTCCGGCAACCGCCTCCAGACTGCGTTCGACTGCTTCACGATAGCGCGCGGCCCCCTCGCGCAACTTCCGCGCCTCCTTCTTACCGGTAGCGAAGTGTGCCAGGATATCGGCGGCGGACTCCAGTCCGGCAATACTCCAGAAATTGTCCCAGTAGTAGTGATCGTTGGGCCCCAGGTGCTCGGCACTGAATCCCGCCGGCAGCAGACCACCCACAAAAGGATCGTCACTCGAATCGAGCTTCTTGCGCAGAATCCACTCCGCCGCTTTCCGCACATGCGGCTGCCAGTGAGCGGGCGGTGCGCTGCCGGAAAGCTCGCAGTAGCGCTGCAGCGTCCACAAGACCTGGCCGTTGGAGTCCCACTCGCCGTCCTGGGACTCGAAATACCCGCCCGGCCGTTGGCGTTCAAAAAACCGTTCGATCACCATCCGGGCACGCGAGACAAGACCTGCCGCCATGAGGGCGTGCACAATAATCGCCGCATCACGAAACCAGAAACGCTTGTACGTATAAGGCCCCGCATACACTTCCGAGGGGCTGTGCAGCACCAGCGTGCGCAGGGCGGTTTCGTACAAACCGCGATATCGATTGTCGGGAATATCCGCTTCGCAGCGCCCCTCCAGGGCCTGGGACCATTGCTCCGACGGTTCCCGTACGTGAGCGGGGTTCGGCAGAGACACTCGGGGCCGTGAGAGCGGCACAACCACCTCGACGTCGCCGGCCGATCCGGGATGCAGCTCGAAGAGGGCCGCCGCCGATGCCATCCCTACGTCACAGTGTACCCCCTTTGCTCCACAGCGGTTCCCCCGCTCCCCGTTTGTTCCCAAAGCATGGAACACGTCGCCGCCGCCGTAGTTGGAGCAGGCGAAACCGTCGGGGATTCGACTCAGCAAAACGGTGTCGGATCCATTCACGCGCCAGCCGCGGCCGTGGGGAAGGGTCCGAATATCGTGAACAAAACTCACACCTTCGGGATTAAACGGTCTGAGCGCAACGACCAGCCATGCTTTTTCCGATTTTGTCTCCGCCGAGGCCGTCACGTTGCATACCATGGTGCCATCCACCAGGCCCGCGCCCGCCCGGGTGCTCAGACCGAAATCGCGGGTCCGGCTTTCGGTTACCACCGACGGGGAGCTCGAAATATCGATGTGCTGAAATACATCGCCGGCCAGTGAAGGTACCAGCCCGCGTCCGTCGGCCCCTGCCACCCACATGTCAATGGACCATCCGTCGAACAGGGGCGTAACCAGTCCGCGGGGGTCGACGATGGGAGTGGGTTCCTCACCCGGTATCCCCACGGCCGTCCAGTTGCGGTGCGTGATATTGATGTGCGCTACGGAGAAGGCGCGGGGAACAAACGATTCGGAGTCGGGATTGAACTGCTCCACCACCCACCAGGGCCAGATCCAGTCGAGATTGTGCTGTATTGCCTGACTGTTGATAAGCCCGCGGGCATGCAGCACCGCGCCGGCCCGAAGCAGCTCCACCGGCGCCAATACCTCGCCGGGCTGCGAGAACCGGTTGAACTGGGAAAGAATCTTGATCGGGTCGACAAAGCCCCCGGCGCGGGCAACGCGCTTGAGAACGAAACGCCAGGGTAACCACTTCAGCCACATACCTGCTCCTTTCACGCCGCGCCGAAGGTGCGCTCACGTTCAACCGGCCGCCGTTACCCGGCGGCTTCTTCCCGGCCGAACACCTCCGAGAGCGACTCCTGCCGATGAATCCTGAAGATGGCGCACGCAAGTGCCTCCGAAAGACACTTCACCTCAACATAGTCCCGGCAGGTAAACGCCGCGGTTTGCGGAATGCTGTTGGTGACCACCATGCGTTGCAGACCGTAATGCTCGTGAAGCTCATCGAGCACGCGAACGGCAGCGGGATTGCAGAGGTTGTGCGAGACCGCGATGACCAGGCGGCGGATGCCGGTAGTATCCGTCACCTTTTTTGCGACCGCCGCCAGCGTGTCGCCGCTGCTGATAATGTCGTCGACAAGAAGAGCCGTATTCTTGTCGCTGAAATCGCCCACGAGTTCGCAGGAGCTTATCTTCTCCGGCCGCGGACGAAACTTGACGGCCGCCGCATTGGCCGTCCCCAGGGCCCGTGCCAATGCGGCGGCGAAGCGCGATGCGCCCGCGTCGGGGGCCACTACTACGGCGCCGCCGTCGTTTCGAAAGCTTCGGAACGTATCCACGAAAAAATCAAGAGGGTCGAGCAAGTGCACGGCGGCGCCTCCGTAGAATCCCCGAATCTGTTCGCTGTGCGGGTGCCAGGCGATCAAACCGTCCAGACCGGCATTCCATGCCAGGTCCGCCATGAGACGTGCCGTGGTGGGCTCGCGCATGAACCGTGTCGGCTTGTCCTGCCGCGCATACGCCAGGTAGGGAACGACCCCGGTCACGTGAGACGCGCCGTGCTCGCGGAACGCCCGCGCGGCGATCAGAAAGCTCAGGTACCGGTCGTTGATTGTCGTCTCCCCGCCGCCGTCGCACAACGTCTGGAAGAGGTAGACATCGTTGCCACCCACATGTTCGGGAATACGTACGCACGTCTCCGAGTCGGAGAAGCGTCGAACGATATCCTTCATCAGCCCCGGCTCGTTCCCTGCTTCGCCATCGCCGGCTTCTTCGCGGTACTGTCGCAGCACCCGCTCCGCAAGGACCCGACTTTGCCCGTCGCACGATGCTATCACCGTGCGGCCCCGCACGGAGTCGACTTGGTTCGCGCCCTCGCCGGCCGCACATCTCTTCTTCCACGACTGCGTCACTTTACCTCACCTCTTCCCGCTTCGCCGGGGTCGGGGACAATTCATCCGTCAACCGTCGACCGTAACGTGCCGCGCGGCATCGAACCGCGTGAGGCCGTCATCGCCTGCACCGTCATGGCGAAACCCTCGCGTATCCGCTCCATGATCCGCTCCACTTTGCTCAATCCCCGCCGCCGCGCTTCCCGCGAAGCGGTACGAAGCTTCTCGGTGCATCGCATGCCTTCACTGGTTTCCGTCTCCAGTCTCACCAATGCTTCGCGTACCGGGACCTGTGTATCGAGAGCCAGGTACCGCACCTGCCGCTTCAACTCTTCCACCTGCCCGAGAGGTCGACGATGCCGTCGCTGACCTGTATGTCGATAAGATGGGCCTGTACGGCAGGGTCGCCCT
>CAZNDN010000054.1:0-16370 GCA_964571815.1 uncultured Fibrobacterota bacterium
CACGAAAAACGACATCTTCGCATGGTTACTTAAGCGCTTCATGTTCCCTCCGTGAGGCTCATTGTGTTATCGAGGGCCGATTGCGGTCGATTCTTGCCACCCGGCGCCAAAAGGAGTGTATCAAAAGCGAGGACGAAGCTCCACGGCTTCCCGGTCCCGTATTCCGAAAATAGCTTTCGCAATTGTGCTCGTCAACCGTTGAGGCCCCGCGCAGCTCCCCGCGGATCGAACCCTCCCTCGCACATCGCGGGAGAGGGGAAGGGAGTACGTTCTCCGGGACCTGCGTTCGACACCTGCTCCGCAAGATATAGATAATATAGTCGAAGCTCTTCCGGGATGCCGTCGCGGAACCATGCGGCGCATCGGTTTGCTTTGCGGGACCGGAATGACAACAAGAACGCGGGCAATCAGGGTTGAACAAGCACAATATGGGCGGCGGGTGTGTTCACGCATGTATCGGCGCACGCAGCTTTTGCACAGGCAGAGGTTTCATATCGTAGTTTTGGCAGGTCGTGAGGACGGTGTGTACCGGTGCGAAGGCCCGGGGAGAACAGGGATCAGAGTCGAAACGGGGGGATGGTATGATAGAGAAAGTCGACCTCAAGAAGAAGCTCGGCAAAGCCGCGTACAAAGAGGCGGTGAAGAAGCTGGAGCTGAAGGCCGCCTGCCTGCAAAGGGAGGCGCGAAGCCGTGGCGTTCCGGTACTCGTGCTCTTCGAAGGGTGGGATGCCGCCGGCAAGGGGACGCTGATCAACCGGCTTATGCTTGCGCTCGATGCGCGGGGGTGCAAAGTGTATCCGACCAATCCGCCCACCGACGAGGAACGGTTGCGGCCGTTTCTGTGGAGATTCTGGATCAATACTCCCGCCGCCGGCCGCATCGCGGTCTTCGACCGAAGCTGGTACGGCCGGGTGCTGGTGGAGCGCGTGGACCGGATCGTACCGAAGTCGGATTGGTCGAGGGCGTATGATGAAATCAACGCTTTTGAACGACAACTGACAGACGGCGGCGCGGTGATCTGCAAATTCTTCCTCCATATCAGCAAAAAGGAGCAGAAGCGACGGTTCAAGAAACTGCAAAGCAACCCTTCGACGGCATGGAAAGTGACCGCCGACGACAAACGCCGGCACCGGCAGTACGATCGCTATGCGGCGGCGATTGAAGACATGCTGGCCCACACCGATGGCGGGAACGCGCCGTGGACTATCGTTGAGGCGCATGATCGTCGATTTGCCGCGGTCAAGGTTTTCGATACCCTGATCGCCGCGATCGAGGGGCGGCTGGAGGATGTCGCCGCGGCAACACGGCCCCGCTCCCGGGGCAGGAAGCGTCGCGGCGCCGCCGACAATCTTTCCGATTCAATACTCGATCGGGCAGACCTGAACGTTTCGCTGTCCCGCTCAGCATACCGGAAGGATCTTCGCCGGTATCAGGGACGGATCCGCGAGTTGGAACACGAACTCTACCGGAAAAGACTGCCGGTACTCGTTGCCTATGAGGGATGGGACGCGGGAGGTAAAGGCGGCAATATCAAGAGACTGGTGGCGGGAATGGACCCGCGCGGCTACGAGGTTATTCCCGTGGCCGCGCCCAACGACATCGAGAAGCAGCATCATTACCTGTGGCGGTTCTGGAGGGACCTTCCCAAAGCGGGGCATATCACTGTTTTCGACCGGTCGTGGTACGGACGGGTACTGGTGGAGCGGGTGGAGGGCTTCTGCACACGCGACGAATGGCGAAGGGCGTATCGGGAAATCAACGAGACCGAGGAGCAATGGCGACGATGGGGAGCGGTGCTGATCAAGCTCTGGCTGCAGGTCGATGCCGACGAACAGTTGCGACGCTTCGAAGAGCGCCGGAAAACCCCTCACAAGCAATGGAAGATTACCGACGAGGACTGGCGGAACAGAGAAAAATGGGACGCTTACAAGGAGGCGGTTGACGAAATGCTTCTGAGAACATCGACGCACTATGCGCCGTGGACAATTGTTGAGGCAAACGACAAGCTGTGGGCAAGAATCAAGGCGCTGCGTACGGTGGTCGAAGCGATTGAGCAGAGGCTCTGAGAGGGGGAACAGGCGGAAATGACCGGCACGGGAACCGCTTATTGTGACGATGCTTACGCATTTCTAACATCCAGCATATAATTTCTTTACGCAACGGTATCAATCGCGAAACGCAGGGATTTCCGCCGCATGGATCGCGCGCAGGGGGATTCGCGGAAGGCGCGCGGTATGCGAAACCTCTTGTCGGGGCGACGCCCGCCGCGCGGAGCCGAGCAGTTTTGAGGCATGCAGCCGATGGCCGAACGTCGTGAGACAAAGCACGCGAAGAAGAAAGCAGGGGACGTATCGCTTCCCGTGGCCGTGATCGACGTGGGGACGACGTCGATTCGCATGATGCTTGCTCAGATCGATTCCCGCGGCATGCACCATCCTCTGGAGTTTCTTCATCAGACGGTCAGCCTCGGGAGCGATACCTTCACTTCCGGAAGGATTTCCCGTGCCAATATTGAAGCGTCCGTCCGCGCCCTGCGCAGTTTCCGGCGGGTACTCGAGGAGTACGGGGTAACGGACGAAGGGCGGGTCCGGGCCGTGGCTACGACCGCGGTGCGTGAGGCGTCCAACCGTGACGCTTTCATCGACCGCGTCCACATTGCCACCGGCATAGCCGTCGAGCCCATCGACGAAGTTGATGTGGCGCGATTGACTTATCTCAGCGTACGTGCCTACCTGGAGGTGAATCCCCGGCTTGCGCAATCCGCGGCGATCGTCACGGAGGTCGGCGGCGGGAGCACGGAGCTGCTGTTTATTGACAAGGGCAATTTCTCCTACTCTCAGACATTCCACTTCGGTACGCTTCGCATTCACGAAATGCTGGAGGCATTCCGGGCCCCGGTGGCACGTCAGAAGCAGGTGATCAGCAACGATGTCGAGCGGACCGTGGACCAGATCAGGCATACGGTCGCGCCGCAGCGTCCGATCAGCCTGATTGCCCTGGGCAACGATGCACGGTTTGCGGCTTCCCAGTTGGGGTGTCGATGGAGCAAGGGGCGCACGGCCCGCGTGCCTATCGGACGACTGAGCGGTTTTGCCGACGAGATGCTTTCGAAGTCCGACGATGAGCTGGTGCGGCAGTATCATATTCCTTTTGCCGACGCGGAATCGGTGGGACCGGCTCTGCTTTTCTACGCTTTGCTGGGAAAGGCTTACGGTCTGAAACACGTGGTGGCGAGCGATATCTCGATGCGGCACGGGCTGCTTCTGGAAATGGTCCGACGAGGAGAGTGGACGAGTGATTTCTCGGAGCAGATCGTGGGTTCCGCCGTTGAGATCGGACGGCGGTACCAGACGGACCTGCTTCATTCGGGGCACGTGGCGGACTTGTCCCGCGTGCTCTTCACGGCGCTTCAGGACGATCATCACCTCGACCCGTGGTGGGAGCTTCTGCTGCGGGTGGCGGCACACCTTCACGACATCGGCACGTTTGTAGGTACCGCCGGTCACCATAAACACTCCATGTATCTGATCCAGCACTGTGAGCTTTTCGGGCTGAACAAGAGAGATATCCTTCTGGTTTCACTTATCGGCCGCTATCATCGCCGCGGGACGCCCAAGTCCACGCACGCCGGCTACAGTACGCTTCAGCGCTCCGATCGTCAGTCGGTGGCCAAAACGGCGGCGATCTTGCGGGTGGCCGATGCGCTGGATAGATCTCACAGCGGACGGGTTCGCGACATCACATGGTCACGCGAGGAGGACCGGTTCGTCATTCACGTGCCCTCGGTGGCCGATCTTTCGCTGGAGCAACTTGCGCTTCAGCACAAGGGAACGATGTTCGAGGATGTGTACGGTATGCGGGTCGTTCTGCGACGAAAGACGACACAGGCGGAGGAGCTATGGCCGCACTGAGCGGAGCCTTGTTTCACAATCGGGAGTTGAGCTGGCTGGAATTCAACCAGCGTGTCCTGGACCAGGCGCGGGATCCGAATGTTCCCCTGCTTGAGCGTGTTCGATTTCTTGCCATCAGCAGCTCCAACCTCGATGAATTCTTCATGGTACGCGTTGGCGGGCTTCAGATGCTGGAGGCCAGGGGCGTTCGCAAGACGGATCCGGCCGGCATGAGACCGGCACAGCAGTTGCGGGCGATCACCGGAAGAGTGAGGAGGATGGTGTCGGCACAGTACGCGTGCTACCGTGAGGAGATCGAGCCGGCGCTCGTGCGTGAGGGCATTGCGCGACTCGGTTCGGATGCGCTCTCCGAGGAACAGCTTCGTCACCTGCACCATGTATTCGAGAACGAGCTGTTCCCTCTCGTGAGCCCTGTTGCCCTGCGCAAGGGCGAGATGGGCTTCCCGCTGGTCATGAACCGGCTGCTGCACGTTGCCGTTCGACTGAAGCCGCCCTCAGGGCAGGGGCCGGGACCGGACGTGGCAATTGTGGCGGTGCCGAAGAATCTCAGCAGGTTCATTGCGCTTCCGGCGCGAGACGGCGATCCGTTCATCCTTGTTGAAGACGTGATTGCGATGCACGTGCGGCAACTGTTTCCGGGATACCGTGTCCTGGAGTGCGTTCCGTTTCGTATCACCCGCAATGCGGATCTGGGGGTGCGGGAGGATATGGCCGGGGACCTGATGCAGGAAATGGAAGCGGTGCTTGATGCGCGCAAGCGCAGCGACTGCGTACGGATGGAGATAGCCGATCGCGCCTCGGCGTCGACGGTGCGGTATCTTCGCGGCGTTCTGGGGGTGACGGAGGAGAGTGTATACTATATCGCGGGGCCTCTGGACCTGGCGGCATTCATGAGCGTCTCCGAGCTGCGGGGGCACGACCGGCTCAAATATCGTCCGTGGCCGTCTCCGGAACCGTCCGGTATTCCGGCGGGGCAGAGCGTGTTTCAGACCCTTGCCGGCCGGGATGTACTTCTCTATCATCCCTTCGAGAGTTTTAATCCGGTGGTCCGGTTTATCGATGAGGCCGCAAATGATTCCGATGTACTCGCGATCAAGCAGATCCTCTACCGTATCAGCACCGACAGCCCCATTATCGCGGCCCTTAAGCGAGCCGCCCGCCGCGGGAAGTACGTCACGGCAATTGTGGAGCTGAAGGCGAGGTTTGACGAGGCGCGAAATATCGAGTGGGCGCGGGAGCTTGAGGATGCGGGGGTTCAGGTGGTGTACGGTGTCAAACGGCTGAAGACTCACGCCAAGGCATGTCTTGTGATCCGCGGAGAGGCGGCCGGGCTTCGGCGCTATGTCCACTTCGGGACGGGCAATTACAACGAGTCGACGGCACGGCTGTATACGGATGTCAGCTACATGAGTGCTGATGAGGACCTGGGGGCCGATGCGTCGGCGTTCTTCAACACGATCACGGGCTATTCCCAGCCGGTGCCGTATCGCAAACTTGCCGCGGCTCCGATCAGCCTTCGGGAGAAAATAATCGGACTGATTGAGGCGGAGGCCGAGCGCAAGCGGCAACGTCAAAAAGCTCTGATTATGGCCAAGATGAACTCTCTGGTTGACGTGCCGACTATCGAGGCGCTCTACGCGGCGGCTCAGGCGGGTGTTGAGATTCTGCTCAACGTGCGCGGCATCTGTTGCCTTCGCGCCGGCGTACCCGGTCTCAGCGAAACGATCCGGGTGATCAGCATTGTCGACCGGTTCCTGGAACACAGCAGGATCTTCTACTTTCACAGCGGCGGTGAACCAAAGGTGTTCCTTTCGTCGGCCGACTGGATGCCACGCAATCTCGATCGGAGAATCGAGCTGCTCGTACCGGTAGCCGAGACGCAAGCGCGTTCGAGACTCACCGAAATACTTCATACCTGCTTTGCCGACACGGCAAACGCCTGGGAACTGAAATCCGACGGGACGTACCGCCGGTGTTCGCCGAAGGGGAAGCGGCGGAGGTTCCGAAGCCAGCGGGAATACTACCAATTGGTGTGCGGGAGGGCGGGACAGGCCGCGCAGGTTCAGAGAACCGTGTTCGAGCCGCACCGACCGCCTCCTTCCGGCCGTAACCATTCAGGACGCAGTAGTGAGGAGTGATGAGTACGTCGCCGACCGTTGAGCAACTTTCCGAAGCGTTCGGTAACGACATCCTCCACGGCCGGCATACGGCCGCACTGGCAACGAGGATTTTTGACGGGACACACGAAGTGCTTGGAATCGGCGGCTCACAGCGTCGTCTGCTCGAGGTTGCCTGCGTGCTGCACGATATCGGGTATCGGACGTCTCCACGCAACCACGCGGCGGAAAGCGCGGCGATTATTCGCGGGCATCCTCTCAGGGGGTTGAGCGCCGCCGATCGCGCCTGCGTGGCCGATGCGGTTGCTCTTCACCAGGGATCGGTGAAGGCGGAGGGGGCTTCGGGCCAATCGCCAAGGCGGAGACGGCCGTCTCGATCGCGGGCACTCGCCGCCTATCTTCGGGTTGCCGACGGCCTCGATCGAGGGAGAATCCAGGATGCATCGATACGCAGGGTCCTTCGACGTCGCGACGGTTTCACGGTCGTGGTGCGGAGTCGCTGGTACGAACGTAACGGAGAGCGGGCCGGGCGCAAGTCCGACCTCTGGCACGAGATCTTCTCCCACGACATCAGGTTCGTCACGGCCAGGCCTGCTCCCCGGCCGTTTCTCTTCTCCGGTATCGTCGCTCCCGGCGACACCGTAATCGAGGCATTGAGGAAAATCCTTCTGTCGCGTTATCGGGTCATGACCGACAGCCGTGAACTGGCGCTTGCGGGCAGTCTCGAGAAGGGGGTGCACGATTTCCGGGTGGCCCTGAGACGACTGCGGACGGCTCTGCGTCTTTTCGAATCGTACGTTCCGGCCGGTTCGGCAGGAGAAATACGTGAGGCACTTGCGGCGGTGGCGGACAGACTGGGTGCCTCGCGTGACGATCACGTATGGGACCGTTTTCTGCATAAGCGAAGAATCCGGGAGCGCCTGAACGGGGACGCGTCCTACAGGGAGTATGCACAATACTGCCACCGTCGATCGGTTGATACGGAACCTTATATCGAAAGCGTACTTCGGGGGGATGAGTGTCGTGAGGCCTTGCGGCGAACGGCGGTTCTGCTGCGGTCGGAAATCCCCTCCGTGCTGTATGCAGACACGTCGGGGCCCCTGCGTGCATTTGCCCGGAAGCGGCTGGGGCGACTCCGGCACCGTATCGACAAGCGAAGGTCGCTCAGGCGCGAAGCTTCGGCTGAAACCATGCACAAGCTGCGCAAATTCTGCAGGCGCGAACGCTACGCTGCCGAGTTTCTTGCGCCTCTCCTTCCCGCCGCCGGCAGACTCGTACTTCCGCGCTTGAAGGCGCTCACCAATTCGCTCGGGACGATTCACGACATGGACGTGGCGCTGCAGCGCTCCCGTGACAAGGCATGTCCCGCAATGCCCGCCGCGGTCCGCGATGAGGTTAATCAGACGCGTGAAGAGCAGATGAAGAGGTTCCGAAAGGCATGGAAGAAGGTGCGGTCGGACGCTTTCGAGAAAGCCCTGAAAAAGGCCGTCGAGGACAACGGGGCTCGGTAAATACGGTTGCCGGAAGCGCCCCGGGAAGGGAAAGGGGAGACGAGTATGCTGGTGTATCTCATGCGACACGGAATTGCCGAAGGGCGGGAGAGGCGCGCGCACGACCGCGATCGGGAGCTGACGCCGGAAGGGGTGCAAAAGACAACGACTGCCGCGGCGTTTCCGGCGCCGTCCGGCGGAGGTGCCTTGCCCCCGGTTTCCCTGCATGCCTACGTTGTGGTATTTTATTCATTCAGGCCCGGAAAAACCCCGGCCCGCGGACGGGGACAGGGACATCCGGCAGGCCGATGGGTGGTTGTCGGCAAGGGGTAGTTAACTTGGGTTTTCCTACCGGAGACTGAATGGGTCGAGAAACGTTGATGAAAGCCTTTGTTTCCAGGGGCGCCCGCTTGTGCCGCTTGAGTGCCGCGGCTCTTGTCCTCGTGAGCGGCTGCCGGCAGGGGATCGAAGTGAAAATCACCGGTACGCTGTCATCGTATATGCCCGGCGACAGAGTATTCGTTGCTCTCTCGGAGCGGTGGGAGAATATATACCGGAGCCCGAAGACATTCGAGATTGACGACAAGGGTGACTTCGTTCTGGCATTCACGATTCGCAAAGAAGTGCCGCCTATAACCTTTGTCAAGAATGGGGAGCGTTATGCCCGTTTGACGCTCAGGGATATGTGGGGAAGGGAGCCGAAGCTGGTTGACGACGCACGGGGAAAGATGTTCCCTGTCGAGGTCGACGAAGACTACGTTTTCAAGGCGCACATCATGCTGTAGCGTCGGGGGCCGCGCAATGTTCCTGTTCAAGAAGGTTTTCTCGCAGTTCTTCTTTCCCATGCCCCTGGTCGTCGGCCTGTCGGTGGCGGGACTTCTTTTTCTCTGGTTCACCAGGCGGCGGCACCTGGGGCGCCTGCTCACGACTTCGGGAGTGCTCCTGTTGTGTGTGATAAGTTATCCGTCGTGCGGAAACATACTGATTTCTTCGCTGGAGTACCGTTTCGAGCCTTTTCCCGCCGGTCCGACGCCGTCCCGTATCCAGGGAGTTTCGGTGGATTCGATCCGCTACGTTGTGGTGCTGGGAGGAGGTCAGTTCGTCAGGGACGGAATTCCCGTCACCAGCACGCTTGTTCCCACCACGGAGGTTCGGCTGGTGGAGGGCATTAGAATCCACCGGAAGCTTCCGCGAAGCCGGCTTGTGCTGTCGGGAGGCGGAAGGCCGGGGGAGGTGCCGCACGCGGAGTTCCTGGCATCGGTGGCACGGGAACTGGGCGTGGCGGACAGTGAAATAGTACTGGAATCAAAATCGCGAGACACTAAAGACGAAGCCCGCCTGCTCAAACCGTTGCTCGGAACGTCGCCGTTTGTACTCGTAACATCGGCTTCGCACATGCCCCGAGCGGTTGCCCTGCTCAAGGGGTGCGGATTGGATCCTCTTCCGGCGCCGACGGCGCACACTTTTCTGGGTCGAGGCCGTATCTCCCATTCGGTGTTCTTCCCTTCGGCAACGAATGTGAGGAAGGTCGAGGATGCGGTTCACGAGTACCTTGGCCTGCTGTGGGCGAAGATCAGAGGGCAGACCTGAAGTTCCGGTCGGCCCCGCAGACCCGGCCGGCGCCCGGGATGCCGGCGTTCTCAGCTCATTCGAAGTAGTCGTACGATTCCCGTGGCCAGGAGGCCGGCCACCGGTGGGAAGAGGCACGTGCTGAACAGGCGAATTGCGGCGAAGCGCCATCCCATGATGCCGATTTCGATGGGCAGCCGTGCGAGGGCCCAGAGAGACCAGCTTGTCATGAATGCGACGAGAGTGCCGATACCGGCGCCGGCCTTGAGAAGCCCCGCGGCAAGCGGCATACTCACGAAGGGGCCTCCGGGAGTGAGTGCCCCCGCCGCGGTCCCTATCAGAATTCCCCGGATTCCCGACTCCCCGCCAAGAAAGCGGGCGAACTGGGCTCGGGGAAGCAGGGCCTGGAGGAAACCGGCCAGGACGAAGGCGGCCAGGAGCAGCGGTAGTGTGCTGACGGTCATGGACCAGGCCGTTTTCAATCCCGTGATATGTTCACCGTTCCCGCGTGTGTAGGCAACCAGACCGAGTATGACGGCCGCCAGTCCCATAGCAATTGATGGAAGCAGCATGCGAGACATTCCTTTCCGTGGCGTTGCCACCGTGATGCTTTTGCTGTCCGGTTCTTTGCGCATTTCGCAGTCTCGTGGGTGGATCCGTTGCAGCGGTAGAAAATGGTATAATGGTCAAAGGGCATGATGGACCGATCCGAACCTCACGCGAGTCGCCTCTTTTCGGGCACATCTTTCATCGCGCGTTCGCGACCGCGGCGAGGCCGCGGAGGGGTGAAGAAAGACGGGTGCGCTGCCGATACTTGTACTGTGGGGGGGTGGGGAGCCGACAATGCTGCGGACGGGAAACTTGAAATGAGCACGTCGTGTGAAATGCGGGAAGCGATCAATGCGTGTGCGGACCCCACTTACTCCCCTCGAACGCCCAAGCTGCTGATTGAGTTGACTTCACGCTGCAATCTCAGGTGTGTGTATTGCTCAAAGAGCAGTACCGGTGCGCCCGCGGGTGAGGACGTCGGCGAAGAGCTGCTCGGGCGTGTCCTTGATGAAGTTCAGGGACGGAATGTCTCGGCCGTCACCGCCAACGGACATGGAGAGACTACCGTGCACCCGGCATGGGGTTCCATTCTCGAGAGGTTCATGGCGGCGGGATTGGTCACGGGCATGATCAGCAACCTTGCCGGGAGATTCTCCGATGAGGAGATCGATACGTTATCGCGCCTGGACTGTCTTGAGATAAGCTGCGATACGGTGGATCCGGTCCTTTTCGCCCAATTGTGCCGGGGGGCGAAACTGGATGCGGTGCTGAGCACCATGGCCCGGATCCGGGAACACGTTTCGCACACGGGGAGCAGCGGGCCGGTGCTTTCCTGGAGCAGCGTCGTGTGTGACCTGACGATTTCGGGCCTGCCGCGGCTGGTGGAGTGTGGATTGAGCCGGGGTGTGCGGCGTTTCAATTTCAATGATCTCCATACCTACTCGATGCCGCCCGGGACGCTTCGCGTCAAGCCGATTCGTGATCTGCCGGCGGATCGGATGATGGACGTATTGACCGTGATAAGAGAAACGGCACGTATTGCTGAGAACGGGGGCGCCGAAGTCTCGTTGCAGAGCAGGCTGGTTGATTCCGCGGTGCGGAAGCTTAACGGCTCCTCGACGGGATGCGGCGTTGCTCCGGCCGGGGATTCGCTCCGCCGGGACGCCGGTCGAACACGCGATTGCCTCGAACCGTGGTCTTTCGCGGCGGTCCGCACAAGCGGGGCCGTCAGGCCTTGCTGCACGCCCGATTCCCCGATAATCGGCCATTTCCGTGACGGAACAACCTTCGAAGAAATCCTCAACGGCTCCCGGGTCCGTTCGCTTCGGCGAAGCCTCCTTGACGGCGATCTGCCGGAATACTGCCGACATTGTCCGGCACGACCCATGACTTCGACGGAGAAACTGAGACGCAAGGTGGAGAAGTTTGCGGGCGCCGTACCGGCCGCGGTTGAGGAGAGCACCGGACCTGTCTGAGCAGGGTATCCCTTTCCATGCAGCCCTCTGCGGCAGACAGTCCGGCCGTTGCCGGTCGAACCGCCGGGCGGTCAGCGTTTCCAGGAAATCGGTGCAAACGCAATGATCACCGTGTAGATCTCCAGTCTGCCCAGGAGCATGCACAGCACCAGCACCCACTTGCCGGCCGGGGGAATCCAGGCGTAGTTCTCGGTTGCTCCGATTCCCGCCAGCCCGGGACCGATATTGCACATGGTCGCTACCACGGTCGTGACCGCCGTGGTGAAATCCGGGATCATGATACTCATGATACAGGTGAAGAGCACGAACAGAAGGAGGAAAATTACGAAGAAACCAACGATATTGGAGGCCTGTTTCTCGTCGATAGCCGATTTCCCTATCTTGATGGGGAAGATCAGGCGTGGCTGTATCATGGTGCGGACTTCTCGCCAGGCAAGTTTCAGCACCACCATGATTCGTATCATTTTCATGCCGCCGCCGGTTGATCCCGCGCAGCCCCCGAAAAACATCAGTACCACCAGCATGAAACGAATGAAATTGGGCCAGACGTCGAAATCGGCCGTGCAGTAACCTGTTGTGGTCGTTATGGATACGACTTGGAAAGCAGCATACCGCAGCGTAGGGTACGGCGTACGAACTCGCTGCGATTCTTCGCCGTGTTTCAGGTCGAGTTCCTCTTCGGTCAGCGATGTCGAGCGATAGCGTGAAGCGATCGTGTCCCGGTCGGCAATTCCCCGGGTCTGCAACAGCAGAGTGGTAGCGCCGACCGCGACAAGTATCGCAATCAGGTAGAATTGGAACTCCCGGTTTCGTTTGGTGATGCCGAAATCGCCGGCGAAGAGAATGCGGTAGTGGATAATGAAATTGGTGCCGGCCAGAAACATGAATACGACAATGACCCAGTCGATGAAATTGCTGTCGTAGGCGGCAATTGAAGCGTTGCGTGTGGAGAAGCCACCGGTGGCCATGGTACCAAAAGTGTGACAGAGCGCGTCGAAGAGGCTCATGCCTCCCACCATGAGAAGCAGCGTCTCCGCCACCGAGAGAAGTACGTACACGGCCCAGAGCACGGTTGCGGTCTGGGCGACCCGGGGCATCAGGCGTTCGGTGCTGGGACCGGGAACTTCACCGCGAAACATCTGGTAGGCCGCAACGCCGAAGGCGGGGAAGATCACCACTGCCAGTGTTACAATCCCCATACCACCGAGCCAGTGCGTCATGCTCCGCCAGAACAGGATCCCCCGCGGCAGCGATTCCACATCCGTGAGAATTGTTGCCCCGGTTGTCGTGAACCCGCTCATGATCTCAAAACAGGCATCGGTGAAAGCATTGAACCATGCGGCAAAGCCGGCTTCGGGCGCGTGACTCAAGAGGTGCATGAACAGCGGGATGCTTCCGTATAACGTGAACAGAAGCCAGCCGAAGGTTACAATCGCGAACCCTTCGCGGACCCCTCCCGGTTCCTTGTCGTTGCTGCCCAGCATTGTCAGAAGCGTGCCGGTAAGGAAGGAAGCGACGACGGCGATGAGGAAACCGAGTATGCGTTCGTTCCAGAAGGTTGCGGGAAGAGACCAGGGTCGCAGACCCCACAGCGAGATACCGCTGGGCACGAGCAGCACCAGTGCTTGAATCTGCAGCAGTTTTCCGAGAGAGTACAGTACGAAGCGGAGGTTCACGTGTGGATGTCCCGGGCGATTGGTGCTACACGGTAATCGTGGGGCCGGCCTTGAAAAGACGATTCGCCAGTTTGCTGCTGTCCTGGTGGCACAGCACAATCACTTCGTCGTTCTCCCGAATGACCGTGTCGCCCCGTGGGATGATAACCTGGTCTTCGCGCATTACCGCGCCTATCACGATCGATTTCTTGAAAAGGCTGTTGAGGCGGTGAAGGGGCTTGTTGACGATACGGCTTTTCTTTTCGGCCACAAACCGCGTTACCGCGATGTTGACTTTGTCCAGACCGAGATGTGCGCTTATCGGCACGCGCAGCACGCTGCTTATGATAGCCTGGGCCGTGATCTTGCGCGGGTTGATGATGTGGTCCAGGCCGAGCGAGTGGAACAGGCCCGCGTGGCGGTCGGAATTGTTGATTGCGACAACTTCGGACGCTCCCTCGGCCTTGGCCAGCAAACACGACATCACGTTGTCTTCAGTGTCCTTGCCCGCGGCAATGAAGAACCCGGCCGTCTCGATATGGACTTCCTCGAGGATATCACTGTCGGTACTGTCGCCGAACAGTACCTCCACGCCTTCAAGCTGTGCGGCCGCGGTCCGGCCGTGCTCCTCACTCGGATCAAGAAGCACCACCCGCTCCACCAGCGGTTTCAGAGCGCCGGCGAGATGAATCGCGGTCAGCGTGTCCCCCGAGAGCACGACTTTGCCCAGCTTCTCGGCAGTATGGCCAAGAAGCGCGCGGAATGTGGGGAACGACTCTCTGGGCATGATTGCCACGATCTCGTCTCCGGCAAGCAACCGCTGCTCGCCGGAAGGAAGAATACTCTTTCCGTCGCGAATAATCACCACAATAAGCATGGGCGCCGGGCCCGCCAGTTGCGTAACCTCCGAGAGCGTCTTGTCGTGCAGAGGCATTTCCGGTTTGATCCGGTAACCGCGCAGGTAGACGTTGTCGGATTGGAAGTTGGCCGATTCGGTGACGCCGGGCAATTCGATATACTGGAGTATGTTGCGAACGACTTCTTTCTCGGGTTCAACCACGTGGGTGACCCCGATTTGCTCCAGGCTTACGGCAAGACCGTCTTTCGTGTACTCGGCCGATTTGATCCGGGCGATTCGTTTGGCCACCCCGTATTGCCTGGCAAAGCTGCAGGCCAGCAGATTGGTTTCATCGTTGGGCGTGGCGGCGACAATCATGTCGGCCTCCTGGATACCGGCGTCTTCAAGCGCCGAGAGGCTGCTGCCGTGGCCGTTGACCGTGAATACGTCGAGCTTCGCGTTGATATCGCGGCACAGCGCGGTGTCGCTCTCGATCACGGAGACGCTGTATTTCTGCCGGCTGAGATACTCAGCCAGACTGAAACCAACCGTCCCCGCTCCAATAATGATGATCTTCACGCGCAGTTTCCTCCGCCGGTAGGTATCGATGGAGAAAATACATGGAAATGGACGAGCGGTCAATTCGGATCACCGAACCTCATCCTCCGCCGGCGCCCCGCGGAGTTCGGTGTGCAACAACGTAAATTAGTATATAGGAAAGCTTACAATCGGGACCCTGGTGCCGGGAAAGCGGCGGAGAAGCCTCATGTCACAGCTACGAAAGACCCGCATCGTCGTGCAGACAGTGTTCTTTGTCCTTTTTGCAGGCTCCTTTTTTGTCCTCAACACGCATCCTCGCGCCTACACGGCGCCCGGTGAGTGGTTCCTTCAGTTGAATCCGTTGGTGGGAATTGTCGTCTCGCTTTCGTCCCGCACGCTTGTATGGGGTCTGCTCGGGGGTGCGGCGGTGATGATTGTGGTCACTGTGCTCATGGGGCGCGTATTCTGCGGCATGATCTGTCCGCTGGGTGCGCTGATCGATTTCTCCGACAAGCACTTTCTGGGGCGCATGCGCGGAAAGAACGCAAATCCTCCCCGTCAACTGCAGCGGGTCAAGTATGTCTTTCTAACGGCAATTGCGGCGGCAGCCGTTTTCGGAGTGACAATGCCGTTGTTTATGGACCCCATCTCCCTCCTTACACGCATATTCACTCTTGTCATTCATCCGCTGGTGAAAATTGCGGGTGCCGACGGGTTGGCGCTGGTCGGCCCGGTGCTTCGCTCCACGCCGTTTCGGGAGTTCGGGTACACGACAGTGGATGTACCACTGTACTACGGTACCCCGGGCGCTGCGCTTCTGCTTTTCGTGGTGCTGGGAGGAGGACTGTGGGACAAGCGCTTCTGGTGTCAGTACGTGTGCCCCAGCGGCGCGTTTTTCGGATTACTGAGCCGCCGACCGCTGTTTCGTCGGGTTGTTTCCACCGACGATACGTGCAATAATTGCAGGGCCTGCAGCCGCGTATGTCCGACAGGTGCCATCGAACAGGATGAAATCCGGCATACGAGATCGTCGGAATGCATAGTATGCGGGTTGTGTACCGGGACCGGCCGGGCACCGGCATGCAGCCGGTTCGCGTTCGGATCACCGCGGCCCTCCGTAAGGCCGGTGCTCGATGTGAAGCGTCGTGACGTGGTTGTGGGGGTGGCCGGCGGGGCGCTGATGCTCCCGGCTTTTCGAGCCACGGCAATTTCGCGCCGCGACAACACCGGTCGATTGATCCGGCCGCCGGGGGCGGTCGAAGAACCTGAGTTTCTCTCGCGGTGCATCACGTGCGGTGAATGTATGAAAGTCTGCCCGACGAATGCCATTCAGCCGTGCGGTTTCACCGACGGTTTCAGCAGACTGAATACGGCGAAGATCGTGCCCCGGATCGGAGGATGCGAGGAGAAGTGCCACTTGTGCGGTCATGTGTGCCCTACGGGTGCGATTCGGCCGCTTACCTGCGAGCAGAAGAAATTCGTCAAAATCGGCACCGCCGTCGTCGACCGTCATCGATGCCTGGCCTGGGCGCAGAACAAGGAATGTCTCGTGTGCGATGAAGTGTGCCCTTACAACGCCATCGAACCGCGAATCGTGGAAACCACGAAGGGGCCGTTCAAGGTTCCGGTCGTGTACGAAGATCTCTGTATGGGCTGCGGGCTGTGCGAACAGCACTGTCCCATATACGACAGGGCCGCTATCGTGGTATACAAGTTCGGAGAGAACAGGCGCAGCCGCGGGAAATATCTCAGCAGGTGGGAAAAGGAGGCCGTTGAACAACGGCGAATAGCCTCCGACAGTGACCGGTTGGGACATGGTGGTGAAGATGTCGGCGATGCTGAAGCAGGCCCCGTCTCGGCCGAAACCGGCGCTATGGATTATTCCGGGGAGCCCGGGACTTCGGCGGATACGGGCTCAACGCTGCCGCCGGGTTTTCTGCCTTAGCGCAAAGGGACCGCAACCGGGGGTGTGAGAAGGTGGTTCGGTCCGGAGGGGAAAATCAACCTCAAGCGGGAGGTGTGTATGGAATACTCACGACGTGAGTTTGTGAGGAGCGGTGCCGCGGGAGCGCTCGGCCTGGCGGGGCGTGCCGTATTTGCGGCTCCCGGCGAAGAGGGGAAGGGCGGGAAGAGCGAGGTCTTCGTTGGAAAGGGCAAGGCCGAAAAAACAATCCCCGCCCTGCTTGAGAAGATGGGCGGGATGGGGCGATTTGTCAAGAAGGGCGC
>CAZNDN010000054.1:16470-23183 GCA_964571815.1 uncultured Fibrobacterota bacterium
GGCCGATGAGCAGGCGCGCGATCTTTCGAGAGTGATGCTGGTGAAGGAAGCGCTGCGGGCGGATGCACTCATTGCACTTCCCGTGGCCAAGTCCCACAGCGCCGGCGGCGTATCTCTGGGGATTAAGGGAATGATGGGACTTGTGAAGGAGCGGGGAGCTATGCATGCCGAGATGGACCTTCACCGGGCGATTGCCGAGCTTCTTTACTATGTTAACCCCCACCTGAGTATCATCGACGCCGGTCGGGCGCTGCTGGACAACGGCCCCGCGGGACCCGGTACGGTCAAGCAGCTTGATACCTACGTGGCCGGTGTCGACCCCGTTGCGGTCGACAGCTTCGGCGTCTCGCTGGCATCGTGGTACGGTCGCCGGTTCGAGGGCACGCAGGTAGCTCATATCAACTACGCCGGTGAGATGGGCTTCGGCAACGTGGAATCGTCGAAGATCGTTGAAGTGCCGATATAGCGCGGGCCGGTGCCCGGTACCGCTCCCCCGATGGAGGGTCAGTACACGGGTGCCGGGGATGCGGCCCGGCTGCCCGGTTCCGCATTCGGCAGGCCCGGGTGCCGGCTCTGGGAAAATGGTTCGGGTGCTTCCCGCTCGGCATGCATGCCGTCCTTGCTTAATGTCGCCCATGGGAACGTGCCGGCAACTGTCCGGGTCAGCCGGTGATCCCGGGGGGGATAACCGGAACCGTCGGGGTGATGTCGGTGGAAGGATGCCGGGCCGGCCATGTGGGCAGGCGTTCATAGTGTTATTTTATCAGAATTGTGTTTCTTTGGGATAATCTTGACAGGAGGGGGGGTAAGCTTGAACATTACCGGGGACCCGAACGAACAGTTGATCCGGATTTTCGAGCGGATCAGGGCGAGATTCAACGGGCGCAACGGGCTTCTGGCCCTTCTGATTGCCGCGGTGATATTCTCCGGATGGGTGCTTTTCACGGGCCTGTACACCGTGGATGTCGACGAGAAGGCGGTAATCCAGCGCTTCGGCAAGTACAATCGGCAGCGCGGCCCCGGGCTTCATTTCAAATGGCCCAATGGTATCGAGAAGAGAACGAACGTAAAAGTGCAGCGTGTTTTTACGGAGGAGTTCGGCCAGCGCACGATCCGGGCCGGTGTAAAGACCGACTATGCGCCCCGGGAGCAGTATCTCAATGAAGCGCTGATACTTACCGGCGACCTCAACTGCGCGGTGGTCCCCTGGATTGTACAGTATCGAATTGCCGATCCCGTAGCTTACTTGTTCAACGTGCATGATGTCGAGGGAACGTTGCGTGACATGTCCGAGGCGGTGATGCGGCGTGTCGTGGGAGATCGAAGTATCGATGAGGTGATTTCCCGGCGGCTGGAGATAGCCGACCTGGCCAGGGAGGAGTTGCACACGGCGATAAACGATGCGGAGACGGGGGTAACTATTGTCAACGTTGAGTTGAAGAGTACGACCGTTCCCGGCCCGGTCCAGCCGTCGTTCAACGAAGTCAACCAGGCGGAGCAGCAGAAGGAGCGGATGATCAACGAGGCGAAGGGGGACTACAATCGTGTTATTCCCGCGGCGCGGGGGGAGGCACGCAAGACGGTGAGCGAGGCCGAGGGATACGCGCTTGACCGGGTCAACACGGCCCGCGGCGATTCGAGCCGCTTTGCCTCCTTGTATACCGAATACGCACGGGCAAAGGATGTCACCCGGCGAAGAATGTATCTGGAGACCATGCAGGAGGTTCTTCCGAAGTTGGGCAACAAATACATAGTGGACAGCGATCAGAAGAATGTTCTTCCCCTCCTGAACCTTCAGGGGAAAGGAGGCGGGCGATGAAACGTACACTGTTAATAGCTGCCGGGGCGGTGCTCGCGGCGGTGGTACTGGGCGGGCTGTATGTGGTTGATGAAACCGAACAGGTGGTGATCACGCAGTTCGGCGAAGCAGTCGGGGAGCCGGTCAAGGAGCCGGGGATCCATCTGCGAATTCCTTTCGTACAGAAGGTCAATCGGTTTCGGAAGAATCTTCTTGAGTGGGACGGTGAGCCGGGCCAGGTGCCGACCCGGGAGAAGACGTTCATCTGGGTCGACACGTTTGCCCGGTGGCGGATATTTGATCCGCTGAAGTTTTTCGAGCAGGTCAACAACGAGACATCGGCCCACAAGAAGCTCGACGATATCATCGATGCGGCGGTGCGCAATCGCGTGACCTCGAGCAACTTGCGCGAAACCGTGCGCAGCAGCAACCGTACGATGTACTTCTCCGAAGCTTACGACACCACGAAGAGCGACAGCAGTCGGTACAATATCGAACTCGGTCGAGCGGCAATGAGCGAGCAGGTTATGGACCAGGCCGCCCCCAAACTGAAAGAGTTCGGCATCGAGCTGGTTGACTTGCGGTTCAAACGAATCAACTATGTGGAGGAGGTGCTGAAAAACGTGTATGACCGCATGATCGCCGAGCGGAAGCAGATTGCGGAGCGATTTCGATCGGAGGGCAAAGGTGAGAGTTCGCGGATCGCCGGCGAGAAGGAGAAGGAACTGAAGCGCATCCATTCCGAAGCGTACCGGGAGGCGCAGGGGATCAAAGGTGTTGCCGATGCCGCGGCGGCCGACATTTACGCTTCAGCCTACAACCGGGACCGGGAGTTCTATTCCTTCGTGAAAACCATGGATCTCTATCGTGCATCCCTCGACAGCACCAGTTGGGCGGTCCTGTCTACGAAGAACGATTTCCTCAAGTACCTCAAGGACTATGGCGGCGGAAACTAGCACTGTCTCCGTGATGTCAACAGTGGGTGGCCGTTGCGTCGCTTTCCGGGAAGGGGGCGAGCAGCCGTGTCGGTAGTCGCCGAATTTGCCGGGGACCTGCACGCACGGAGTTCTCCGCGTCCACCCCGGACGTTGCGGCCCGTGCGGTATGCCTCGAAACGCACGCGGCTTTTCGATATTCGCGCGGTTATCTGCGACGTGTACGGGACACTGGTTGATTACTGGCGGCCCGAATTCGATCAACCCGGGGGAAAGGACGATGCGATTCTGGGCTCATTCGGCAAGACGATCGTCCGGTTCGGAATGGAGCAGGCATTGCGGGATATGGAGCCCGCGCAAAGCACCGACGTCACGCTTCGGGACCTCTACCACGGATTGATCGGGCTGCAGCACGAGAAGGCCGGGCAGAAGGGCAACACTTTCCCGGAGATCAAGATAGAGCAGGTGTGGGTGATCATACTGATGATGCTGGGGCGTCACGGATATTCATTTCCGGACCGGGGGGTAGAGCAGATCGGGGAGCAGGCGCGGCTCGTCTCCTTTTACTACAATTTCCAGGCGCTCGGCAGAGGGTTGTTTCCCGGCGTAGTACCCTCGCTCAGGAAGCTGCGCAACGAGAATATCCGCCTGGGATTGCTTTCCAACGCCCAGTTCTATACACCGCTGGACCTTACGCTTTTTGTCCGGGATCAAAGCGGGGGACAGTGTGAAGACTACCTGGACTTGTTCGATATAGACCTGTCGGTCTTCTCTTTCGAGGCCGGAAGTGCCAAGCCTTCTCAGACGCTGTTCGAACGGCTCTTCGATGCCCTCCGCGAGTATCACATCCTGCCCTCTCAGACAGTGCTGGTCGGCAACGATCTGTCAATTGATATCAAGCCGGCACAGGAGGCCGGCATGGCAACCGCGTTGTTCACGGGTGATCATCGCAGTACTTTTTTCCACGGTCTCGAAAACAGGGTGTTTCCGGATCTGGTATTCTCCCATTGGAGCGAACTCCCCGACAAGATCTCATTTTTCGAGGAAAAACCGGGAGGTGAAAGTCGAAATGAGACTTGAAAGCGGCCTGGTGAGTGCGCTGGTTGTTCCGCTGGCGGTGGTATCGCTTGAGATCGAGGTCAACCCCGACCAGTTGCGCAGCTCCGATGCGATACCTTCGGCGTTGATGCGCGCGGCGGGGAGGGCTTATGAGTTGAATATGAAAGGGCTGGATGCGCTTGAGGCGAACGATCCGGCCTCATCGGAAGTGTATTTCCAGGAGGCGCTCGAGGAACTCCCGGGATACTCCGACGCCGTGAACAACCTCGGGGTCGCTCATTTCCGACAGGGCCGTGTCGGGCAGGCCGAAGAGTACTGGCGATCGATCGTGAAGCGGGATCCTGAGTTTTTCTTGTCATACTACAATCTTGCCGTGGTTGCATTCCATGATAAGCGGTATTCCGAAGCCGAGGAGCTTCTGGAAGACGCGCTGAAACGCAACACGAAGAGAGCCGAAGCGTACGTGCTTCAGGGAAGGATTGCCCTTGCGCGTGAAGACAGGAAGGCGGCGTTGCGCCGTTTTCGCAAAGCGCACGAAGTTGACGGCCGAAACGATGCTGCCTGGGGTTTCCTGGCATACCTGCTGATCGAGCGGGGAGATACGGGGGACGCCGTTGCGGTATTGAAGAAGCATCGTGACAGCCCCTCGGCACTCGAAATGATGGGCATTCTGGCTGCTGCGGGGGGCAAGGTGAAGGAAGCGGCCGATCTGCTGCACAAGGCGCTCAAACGGGGCGCCGATCCGTCGGTGTTGATCAAGCTGGCCTCGGCCCAGACGAGCGCCGGGGATTGCCGGGCCGCCCTCCGAACGGTCGGGGACTACCTCTCGCGCGTGTCGGGAGGCTCGGCCGACGGGTATCTTGTGGGCGGTGTCGCGGCCCGGGAGTGCGGAGATATCGACAAGGCCGTGGAGTTGTTCGAGCAAGGTCTGGAGCGATTTCCCAATGACCGTCTGATCGGTCACAACCTGGGAAAAGTGCTGTTTCGCGCGAAACGATATGAGCGGGCGGAGCAGGTGTGGAATTCGTCGGTCGGCAATGTCCGGGACCCGGAGTTGGACTATCTGCGGGCGTTGAATGCCTACCGGCAGGGTAAGACGACTCGTGCCCGTCGGCGGGTGGAGCGTGCCCTGAAACTTGATCCCAGGCCGCGGTATTACGATCTTCTCGGCGTCATACTTCATAGGCAGGGTAAGACGGACGAGGCGGTGGAATACTTCCGAAGGGCGCTTGCCCTCGACCCTCGTCTTCGAAGTGCGCAGATAAACCTCTCGCTGGCCGAAGGGAGTGCGGAGGATGTCGGGCGGCTTTCTCAAGAGCTTGAAGCCGAACTCTCCGATTGTAAAGACGAGTGCCCGGAAACGGCATTGCGACTTGCGGTAGTGTTGTACCGGGGCGGCAGCGTGGAACGGGCGGTGGAGGTCCTTCGGAAGGTGGCGCCCGAGCAAAGGTCCGAGACAATCTGGAGAACCCTGTCGTTGTTTCAGAAGAAGGCTCATGAGCTGGAGGGTGGAATACGGACCCTGGAGCAGGCCGGCCGGCAGGGCAAGCTGGGGCCCGAAACGCAACGCGAGCTGGCCGAGTTGTACCTTCTTGCGGGATATTACGGCAAGGCGATCGAGGCGTTCACGTCGCTTGACGGCTCGGCGATTATGGAGCCCTGGAGGCTTTCGTACCAGTTGGGCTACGCCTATCTGGAGCAGGGAAGACTCAGGAAGGCCCGGGAGTACTTCGAACGAAGCCTCAAGCAGAGTCCCGACAATGTCGCGGCGCAAAGCCTGACCGCGTTCGTATGCAACGAACTGGGCGACAAGGAGCGGGCGCGGGAACTCTGGACCCGGTCCGTACGGAAGGATCCGAAAAACCCCGTTCTGCTGATAAATGTCGGTCTGGCCCGCGAGGCCGAGGGCGACTATGAGGGTGCGCTGGAGAACTACCTGAAAGCGAAGGAGTTGTCCCGGGACGATGCCGGGTTGCAGATCAATATCGGCAACGCCTGCGCGGGAATGGGCAGAACCGGCGAGGCACTGGCCGCCTACGCGCAGGCGCTTAATTCCGAAAAACGACAAACCGCCGCTTACAACATCTTCCTCCTGGCCCGGAAGAGCGGAGACGACCGGAAGGCGCGCAAGATGACCGAATTGCTGCGCCGCGAATTCCCCTCATCGGACAATGCCCGTCGGGCCGGGGCGGAAATGGCCCTTGTTGCGAAGGACACTGTGCGTGCGCGTGAGCTGTTAAGCGGTATCGAGCGTCTTGATTCGGGAGATCGATTGATGCTTGCCCGGATATTTGCCGCCCGCGGAGAGACTGACGCGGCGGAGGAGATGATCGATGCGGTTCCCGATGGGGCGGAATGGAACAAGAAGAAACTGGCATTGCGCGCTCAGATTGCGTTCAACGAAGCCGACTACGAAGAGGCCTATCGGCTGTGGAGTGAAATCGGCGATGACGGTTTTGGCGGGAAATATAACAGGGCACTGGCGGCGATGAAGACCGGGCGGTATTCCCTCGCTTACAGGATTGCCTCAAGCATTGCGTCGGATTCGACACAGGAGGATGTGGACGATGTCCGGCGGCTTGCCGCCAACGCGGCCCTGGCATTGAAGAACTGGGAGGAGGCCGAAACATGGTACCGCGGGATGCTGGAAGCGGGGGAGACCGGCGATCCGCTGGTGCACTACAATCTGGCGGTGGTCGCCTACAACCGTGGAAATATCGAAGAAGCTTACGGGTTCTACCGCCGTGCGCGGGACCTCGATCCCTCCATCCACAATCGGGATATCGAGAACCGCTACGCGGCCTCAACGGCACCCGTTGTTCGTGATTCGCAGGTGGTGCTGGATTCCCTGGATGCTCTCTACAACGAGGCCGTGGCTCTGCAGGGCGCCGGCAGGGAAGAGGAGGCTGAGTCGACCTATA
>CAZNDN010000054.1:23283-25113 GCA_964571815.1 uncultured Fibrobacterota bacterium
CTGCGCAGGATGGCCTCAAAGGTGGGCGGAGACGAGAGCGACGGTAGTGCTGAGAATCGAGCGGGACGGTCGCGATGAAAGCAAAGAATAATCGTTACAAGGACCCGCGCGCACGATACAAGACGGAGAACCTTCGCCGATTGAAAGCGAGCCGCTGCTCCCGGAAAATCCTTGGAAACGCGGCGGATCGGCGGCGCAAGAGCTGACCACGACCCCGGGTCCGCATTATCCTTCCCTCCCTCGAAAGACCGGCGACAACCGCACAACAGGCCCGAGACCGACCTCGGTTGGCCGAGTCTATTATTTTTGATGCTCACGAGCGAATCGGAAAATCATGTCGAATGCTACGGGACGGGAAATCAGGGGAGGCAAGCCGTGAAATTCATGGATCATGTGCTGATTGTTGGTAGTGGAGGACGTGAGCACGCGCTGCTCAAGGCGCTTCTTCGGAGCGATCGCCCGATGATGACGTTTGCTTACCCCGGAAACCCGGGAATCATGAGTGACGGGTGCACGCTCGTGGATAGACCGATTGACGGCTGGGTTGATCTGGCCGACTGGGCGGAGAGCAACCGGATCGACCTGACGGTGGTCGGGCCCGAACTTCCCCTCGTGGAGGGCATCGTCGACACCTTCCAGGAGCGCAACCTTGCGATTCTGGGTCCCACCAAATCGGCGGCACGGATAGAGGGGAGCAAGGAGTTTGCCAAGAAACTGATGCATACGCACGGGATTCCCACCGCCGAGTTCAAATCGTTTTCGGAAAAGGGGCCTGCCCTGGCGTACCTTCATGCGCGGGGTGCGCCGATTGTGGTGAAGGCAAGCGGACTTGCGGCGGGGAAAGGGGCTATCGTATGTGAGACGGTCACGGAGGCGGAGCAGGCCCTGGAGGAGATGTTCGACCGGAAGAGCTTCGGTGACGCCGGCAGCACGGTCGTGCTCGAGGAGAAGATGGTGGGCGAGGAAGCATCGGTGTTTGTGCTTACCGACGGATCGTCATACAGGATCCTGCCGAGTTCACAGGACCACAAGCCGATCGGTGAGGGAGACACGGGGCCGAACACGGGAGGCATGGGTGCCTACGCTCCGGTTCCGGTGATGAACACGGAGGTTATGGATCGAGTCGAGAAGGAAATAGTTGTTCCAACCCTTGAAGCTATGCGGGAGGAGGGATGCCCTTACCGGGGGCTGCTCTACGTCGGGATCATGCTGACCGATGAGGGGCCCAGGGTGGTTGAATACAATTGCCGTTTCGGTGATCCCGAAACCCAGGCGGTGCTGCCGCTTGTTCGCTGCGACTGGTTTGAAGTGCTTCGGAGTGCCGCTCAGGGCAAGCTTGACGCCGTTTCCTGGGAGGTTCTCCCGCAGTCGTGTGTTACCGTGGTTGCCGCTTCGAAGGGCTATCCCGGCACGTACGAGAAGAATCTGCCGATTACCGGAATTGAGGAGATGGACCGGGGAAAAGAATACGTCGACGTGTATCAATCGGGCACGGCGTTTGACGGCGGCGGAAACCTTGTTACGGCCGGCGGACGCGTGCTTTCGGTCAGTACCAGGGGTGAGACGTTGGAACAAGCGGTCGAACGAGCATACCAGGCCATTGCCGGCATTCGGTTCGAGGGTATGTACTACCGAAAAGACATAGCATCCAAGGGCCTTGCGAGGCTTCGCAGGAAACAGACGTGACCCTTCGTGGAAAACTGTCTGTGAAGAGCCCGGTGGACTCGCGTAAGTGACTCAATGAAATCAACTGGTCAAGTAGCTGAGCAGGTGCATTCGTCGAAGGAGAATGGAAATGGGTGAAAGAGTTGCGATTGTCATGGGATCGGT
>CAZNDN010000055.1:0-25013 GCA_964571815.1 uncultured Fibrobacterota bacterium
CTGATGGGGACCGTAAGGTTTGACACCTTGCTTCGGGAGTTGAAAGAGCGTTGCGATCTGGTGGTATTTGACTCCCCGGCTCTGCTGCCCGTGAGTGATGCCGTCACGGTTGCCCCCAAGATGGACGCATGCCTGGTAATTGCAAGAAACCTGTGGACCCCCGCGCGGGCGGCCAGGCAGGCACGGAACCAGTTATTGCAGGTCGGATGCACGCTGCTGGGGGCAGTACACAATGGAGTATCGCAGGCGCGGGGCTATTATCCTTACTACTACGGATATTATCGTTACTATGCGTACAAGTATACCTATGACTACGACGAGGAGAGTGCGGGCCGGAAGGGGAAGTCTCTACGCGAATTCGGTTTGAAGGCCGAAGAGAAGCTGCGCGGCACTCTTCAAGGCGCAACGTTGTCGGTGCCGCGGTTGGTGACTCTGGCGGGGCTCACTCTGAAGTCGCTTGGGCGAAAGCCGCTGTTCTGGTTATTGACGGCGGCGGCCGTCATCGGTACGCTCGGGTTTGCCTGGCTGGATCGGACCGGGGGTGCCGGGAGGGTGGACAGGATTGAATACCTTGGTGCAACCGACGGACCCGATGATGAGTTCGTGGCCGGAGCCGAACAAGCCGGCAAGCCGTCGTACCCGGCAGGGGATGAGGACGGCGTTTTTGATCTGGAATCGGCAACCGGGCCGGAATCGGGAACTTCCTCCGTCGCGCATGAGGGCACGTCCGCGATGCCGCCGCTGGACAGCGTACTTGCGGCCTGGCAATCACTCGTGCTTGAAGGTGACGCACAGAGGTACCTGCGCTTCTACCATCCTACGGAGTTTGTGTTTCCCGGTGGAGGGACCACGGACCGGCAGAAGACGGCGGGCGCCGCTCTTTTCAAGACGCTACTTGCCGCCGACACCGGCTACGTAGAAACATCGCGACAGTCGGTGATTGACGATACGTTCAGAAGGAGTCTGTCGAGCATCGTTTCGGTTACGGCACAGGATACGCAGCGGGTGGAAGTGAGGCACGTATGGAAGGCCGAAGCGGGTGAATGGAGCATAGTCCGGGAACGGCACGAAGAGATCAACTGACCCTGCAACCGTTGTCTGGTGGAATTCGGCCGCCTCCCACCGGCGAGTGGATGCAGTGGAGGCTATGACCGGCGAAGAGGAGCGTTGCGCAATGAAGAGGTCGAAAGCCGGAGACAGGCCGCTGGTAAGAAATACCGTCTATGTTGTCCTGGGTGCGATTGCCCTTGTGCAGGCAACTCGGATCGGGGCAGTGGTGTTTCTGGAGCCGCGGCGAGCGGTTCCGGGGACGTGCGAGATTACCGTGCACGGCAGAGTCCGTCGTCCGGGACGATATCGGGTTCCGCGCGGAACCACTCATTTCGAGATCCTTCGCACAGCCGGTCTGCTTCCCGGCGCGGATGTGTCTCCGTTTGTGCTGAGCAACCAGGTCGCGGAAGGCAGCCGCATAGGAGTTGACTCGCTTGAGGGCTCGGTTACCACAGTCAAGGAACCGAACGCCGCTGTGCGCCTCGAGTTCTTCTTCGGTGAACTGAGCGTGATCGCGCGGGACGGCAGGAGCAGGCCACAGCAGGAAGGCATGGGGATCGAACCCGGCGACCGCATACTCATGGAAGCGCGCTCTCAGGCGGAAGTGTCCGTAAATACTCATTCCCGGGTGGATTTGGATGCATTCACCGAGCTTGTAGCGGAAAAAATCGGCGTCAAGGAAAACGGCAAAGATCTTGTCGAGTTGTACCAGCGATCCGGTGTCTGCTGGTACCGCATGGTGTACTCGAAGCAGTCGGAACTGTTTCGGATTGTAACACCTCTTGCCGCCATAACGGTGGCCGGCCAGGGGACGGATTGTATGATCGACGTCTCCTTCGATCGGATTGAGATCCACAATATCGACGGTCTTTTGCTGGTAGAGAAGCTGGATGGAGGTGAAGCGATTAACCTGATTTCCGGACAAACCGCATTCGTATTTGATGATGGGCGACCGATCCAGGTGAAGGGAATTGCGCCCGACGTCGGCGCCGCCGACAGATTCTCGCAGCTCACGAAGGAAAAGACAAACTACATGCTGCGCCACATGCCTTTGAATTTCCTGTTCTGTGGTATCCCCAGCACGTACATTCTCGTCAGTGTCCAATTCGAAAGTGGTACGGTACGTGTCGTTCAGGTGCCGCCGCATACGGCGGTCGACATGTTCGTTGACGGAATCGCCACGCTGGATCAGGCACACCTCCAGGGTGGACCGGTGTTTGCAAGCACGCTCCTGGAGAGGATTGTCGATGCCCGGATTACCAGGTACTGCGTGTTTGACAGGGAGTCGATCAGGCGAACCGTGGAAGCCATGGGAGGCATACTGATTGACGTGGATGAGAAGGCGGCCTCCGCCCTTAACATCTCGGCCGGCGCCCACACCCTGAGCGGCCGGAACGTCGTAACGTTGCTGAAGCCGAGCATTTCGGGATGGGACGACAGTCGACGACGGCAGCAGCACGTTCTCAGGGCGCTGTTCAAGAAGGCCCGGTCTCGTGGCTTTGTCCTGAATGCCGTCCTGGCCGCACGACTTCTCTCCGGGGTCGAGACCAATTTCACGGCACCGGAGGTGGTCAGGGACTACAAAAAGCTCGTGTCACGCCGCAACTGGACATTCCGAACCCACACGCTTCCCACAAAGCGGGTGCGCCGTCGCAACAGGGTGCTCTACGAACCGACCCTGGAGCAATCCCGCAATATACTCTTTGAGGAAAACTCGTAGAGAACACCGACGCCGAGCTTCACAGGAGATTTTCTTTCGCGGAATCGCGGTTGTGGGAGATACTGCAAGCCCGATGGGCGACGTGTACGCCGGGCATGCGGCATGGAGCATGGCCCCGGCCGTATTTTTCTTTACTTCGTTTTTCCGCCGGCAAGGGAGCCCGTATGAAGATATTGGTAGTCGGCTGCAAGGGGCAGTTGGGGGTGGACATGATGCGGTGTGCCGAGGAGGCCGGGTACGTCACTGCCGGGTACGATGTTCCGGCCATTGACATTACCGACCCCCGCAGCGTGGAGTCGATACTGGAACAGGAGCAGGCCGATCACGTGATCAACTGTGCGGCTTACACCGCGGTGGATGCATGCGAAGAAAACGAGATCGTCGCGCACCGGGTCAATGCGGAGGGTGTTGAGATACTTGGCCGGGCAGCGGACCGTCGAGAGATGACCCTCGCCCATATCAGTACCGATTACGTTTTCGACGGCCTCAAACGAACGCCCTATGTCGAAACCGATATGCCGAATCCTCGCTCGGCCTACGGAAGAACGAAATATGCCGGGGAACAGGCGCTGAGGGCGGTTTGCTCACGCAGTCGCGTCTTCCGCATTGCCTGGCTCTACGGTGCTCATGGTAAGAACTTCGTCGACACTATCAGGCGCCTGGCAAAGCAGCGGCTGAATCCGGGATCTCCCCCGCTGAAAGTTGTACACGACCAGTGGGGAAGTCCTACCTGGACGGTAGAGGTGTGTCGGCAGATACTCGCACTGGTGGGAACGAATCACTTTGGTGTGTTTCACGCCACTGCGGAAGGGAAATGCACCTGGTACGACTTCGCACGGCTGATCATGGAAGAATACGGTGTCAAGGTTGATATGGTTCCCTGCACTACCGCGGAGTTCCCCGGGCCCGCCCCAAGGCCGGCGTGGAGTGTACTTGAGAACCGGCGGCTCAAGACTATCGCCCTCAACCGTATGCGACCGTGGGAGGAAGCGTTTCTTGACTTTGTCGGCCGCGACTCCGGGGAAGGCTCCCCAGACGCAAATCCCTGATTTTGAACCATCTTCTTCGGGTTACCGTCGAGCATTTCTCCCCCGTTGTTGCCGCCGGGAGCGATTGTCCACGTCGGAGGCTGCTTACTACCGATCGGAATCGTCATCGCATCGAGGATTTGAACAGGGTCACACGGTTCCTTCCGTGTTCCTTGGAGTAGTACAGAGCTTTGTCGGCGCTGCTCACCAGTGACGTTGCTTCGGTAGCGTGCGTGGGAAAGGAGGCGCAACCGACGCTGACCGTCACCTGCAGTTCACGGTCGGCCGAATGGATCCGGTGCTGCTCGATGGTGCGACGTATTCTTTCGGCCGAAATCGTGGCTCCTTCGGTATTGTTCTCCGGAAGGATGACGGCGAACTCTTCTCCTCCGTATCGGGCGGGGATGTCGTTGCGACGAATGCTGCGCCTGATACATGCGGCGATTTCCTTGAGCACCAGATCACCGACGGGGTGGCCGTAGGTATCGTTGAATGATTTGAAATGATCGATATCCATCAGCAGTACGGAAAAGGGACGCTGATATCGCTGTGAACGCTCCAGTTCGCCGGCGAGCAGCTCCTGGAATGTTCTGTGGTTGTTGAGCCCGGTAAGCCCGTCGGTGGTGGCCAGTCTTTCCATCTCTCGATAGAGCACGGCGCGTGTGAAGGCTACGGAAGCGTTGCCGACAAGTGTCGAGAGTATTTGTTCCGACTCGGTGGTGAATTGACGGGGACGGTCGCTTTCGATTGAGAGGAGGCCGAGGCATCGCGACTCATCATCGAGGATCGGCAGCACCAGCAGGGATCGCAGTTCCGGACAGGCCGGTTCTCCGGGAAGGAAACGATAGTACTTCCGGCGGATTTGTTGGAAATCGGCTACGTTGACCTGCCTTCGTTTCCTGAAGGCAAAGGAGTATATGCCCGCGTTGAGTGGGAATTCCAGCCCTTCGCCGATCCTGTCGACTGCCGAGCCCAGGCACTTGTACACTACTCCCTTGTTACGGGCCGCATGAAACGTTATTGCCATGATACGGGTGTAACGGGTCATGAGTGCGGTGGTATTCAGGAGAATTTCGAATACCTGGTTGGTTGAAAGCGCGGTCGTGAACTTGTGGGAAGTTTCGTAGAACACCTTGAAATGGCGAGCATTCTTCTGCTGCTCGATTCTCATCCGCGCGTTGGTAATCAACGCGGAGGCCAGGAAAGAGAATCGACGTATTATTTCTTTATGATTATCGGTGAATACGCGCTTGTTCTTGCTGTCGACCACCAGCACGCCGAGCAGTTCCTTGTCGTCCGTCAGAATCGGCGTTGCAAGCACGGAATTGACAATTTCGCTGCCGGTGTAGTATTCGAGCCTGCCCCCGTAGAGTGAGAGATCTCCACTGAGGAAGCTACGTTTGTCCGCTCCGGCTTTCCCGACGATTCCTTTGCCGAGCGGAATGGTTATGTCCCGAGGAGCGGAGAGGCTTTTCGACGAGACGGTGTTGAGGACAAGGACGCCGCGAACGGGGTCGTATATGAAACCGAGAGCGGAGAAGGCGTCGAAGTTTCTCTGCATGAAATACACAACGCTGGAGAGCAACCCTTCCACCTCTTTGGAGTCCTGATGAGCTATTGTTGAGAGTTGGTCGAGGGTGAAGGAGGCGGTCCGGCCGGCGTGGGCCGACTGCAGGTCGAGCATCCTTGAGTCGGTATCGGTTCGTGGCGCCGTTGTTCGAGTTCCCGGTGAACCGGATTCGGTCGTCCCGTGACTCGGTTTCTCAGGTCCTTTCCTGGAAGTGTGAGCCACGGCAAAGGGGATCGCGCCTGAAGCAAACAGTCCCAGGATCGGAAGCACCATGTTCCCGGGAACGAAGGAGAGATGTTCATTCGGGGTGAGCAGGAGCCCCGCCGACCGGGTTACGATCACCAGCAGGGGGGCGGCTATCCAGTAGTAGTTTTTCCCGTAGGCGGCGAAGGCGACAGTGAGTCCGAAGAAGAACGGATGGAACGAGGTTTGGTGGAGTGTCGACGCAGCCGCGTGAACCGATGCGATGGTCAGCAGCGACGAGGCCGTCACCACGCGGGGGCTTCCCCAGAGGTGGGGCCGACGCCTCGAAAGATAGAGCAGCCATATCAGCAGGATGATCGGGAGGAGAAGCGAAATGTCGGGGCGCGGAAGAAAATGGAGCATGCTCAGCGCCTTGCCCGAAGCGAGAATGACGGTTACGCATGCAAACAGCAGCACCTCCGCTACCGTCGCGATCAATCGAGGAAAAGAACGTCTCATTTTCTCAATCTGCCTCGTCCTGCGTGTCCTGCACGGACGGATGGTGCGCGTTGAACCTATTTTCTTGAAGATCAAGGATTTCAACATTGTCGCTATTTTCATTATTTTAGACTTATGGACGAGCAAAAAGCAAAGCGATTGTCTTTGTGGCACAGGGTTCTGAAGCGGTTGGTCGGGAGAGGCCGAGGTCTGGCCCTCAAAGGGGCTTTCCTGCGAAGGCGTCTGAAGGGGACGGTAGTACATTTCCCGCGGGATTTCTCACGCGCTCGCGGCGTGCTGATCATTCTTCCGCGGGAGCCGCTCGACGCTCTGCTGCACGTCGACAACCTGATATCCCTGCTTGCGCTTTTCCGTGGGAGCCGCACGACACTACTGGTTACCGCGGAGGTCGCAGCCTACTACTCACGGGTTCAGGGAGTCGATGCGGTTGTGGAGTACGAAGAGGCAGCGCTGGATCCTTTCTCGCCGGAGTTTCGGGAGACGATGCGGATGATCGGCGATGAGAGCTACGATCTGTGTGTGATGCTGGAGGAGGATCCCGACCCGGCGCTTTTGCTGTTTGCCGGTCAAACTCTGGCTCCGCTGCGGCTTGGTTTCCGGGGGGCGGACCGGTGGCCGTTTCTCAACGTCCATGTCAAGCCCTCCGGGCGCGACACGTATCTTGCCGCTCGAAACATGATCATTGCCCGTCTGCTGGGTGCCCGGCCCAAGACCAGGAACCGATGGGTCGTATCGCGTGAGGCTACGGAAGATGTTTCCCAGATGATGAAGGAGTATCGGCTTGAGCAGGGTGCGACGGTGGTCGGGGTTGATGCCGGCTTTTTCCGCGGCCGCTTCGGATCCGAATGGACGCGGGGATTGCTGGAGCCGCTGAAGGAGGGCGCCGGTGCGGCACTTTATCTCTATTCGAACGAGAGACGTGATACTGAGGAGACGCGAGCCTGGCTGACGGGACGCGGCATACCGGTGTTTTCCGAACTTCCCGTTTCCAGAGTCGCGGCATTGGTGCAGCTTTCCAGTTTACTGATTGCGGGCAGGACATCTTTGTTCGAGCTTGCGCATTTACTCCGGAGACCGGTCATAGGAATATTCGAACGGGCTGAGGCGGCCTTGTATTGCGGTCCCGACAGGCACTGTCGGGCGGTCACGTATGAAGGCAGACCCGGCAAAGAGACGCTGGAGGATGTGCGGAAGGCCTGGCTGGAGTCTCTGGGCTCTTCCGCCGACGTCCGCGTCGGTTGACCGGTCATGGTGGCGGTTGTATAATTAGAAGATTCCCGGAACACCCTGACGGTGGCGACGGGGGTGCTTCCTTGTCGGTCAGGCGACGTGCGATGTAGACTATGCTGAAACGGTATGTGCACTACTGGATTAAAGCGCTTGAATTCCGCCGGGGCACCTGGAAGGCCAAGCGTGAGATTGCTCGTGCCTACAAGCAGGAGGAAAAGAGCGCTTCTTTACAGCCGTTTGAGTGGTTCAAGCGGTATCGCAGGCAGATTCTCTATGGTGTAGTGGCGGCGGCCGCAATCGTCGTGGGCGGGTTGGCGTTATATTATTCGGTACGGTTCGCGGCCGGGGTGGTGAAAAAGACGGCTTTGTTTCGTGTTGTACCCGGGAAAGAGGAGGCTTCTCCTGCGGAGGCGCTCCCGCCGCGAGACAGCGTAGAGGAGTCCGACACGGTCGGGGCGGTGGAGTTACCTGAGTCGGTTCTTGTGGTGTTGGTCGACAAGAAGGCCCGTAGGCTTCATCTCTTGCGACCGAAGAATGAAGAGTGGACTCGGGTGGCACTGTTTGACGTGGCGGTGGGAGAAAACGGCGGTAGAAAAGAAGTCAGAGGTGACAGGCGTACACCAGAGGGAATCTATTTTATTGTCGGCAGGAAAGACGACAGTGAGCTTGCTTCCACATACGGACCGCTGGCCTATGTTCTCAACTATCCCAACCATGAAGACAGGGAGGCGGGGAGAACGGGGAAAGGAATCTGGATTCACGGGACGCCGCCCGATTCGGTCCCGGTCTCAACGCGGGGGTGCGTTGAACTCCATAATGGAGATATCCTGGAGCTCAGCAGGGCGCTTGAGGGGGGGATCGGCACGCCGGTGGTAATTGTCGCCGACGCCGGCGGGCGGTCCTACCGGTCGCTGCTGCGAGGCGGAGAGCTGCGAAGCAGGCGACGGGAAATAATGCGGCGTTATCACGGTCTCAGTGACTCACTGCGGGAGGTGGTGCGCCGGTGGGCTTCGGCGTGGGAATCCGAGGACATCGATGCCTACGAAGCCTTCTACGACACGGCCGGCTTCAGCGCACAGGGGCTGGAGTGGACGGGGTGGCGCGAACGTAAATTGAGAACGTTTCAGATCTACGACACGATACGGGTGACCGTTCGTGACATCGGACTGACGGGGTGGACGAAGAATACCGCGGTGGTGAAGTTTCTTCAGCACTACCAATCCGATGCTCTTGATGTCCACAACGCGAAGCGGCTTGAGTTCGTGAGGCGTGAAAACCGGTGGGCAATCCATCGGGAGTCAACCTTGCCAACAGGGGAGTATCCTCTATGAAAATCTCGCTGTCGAGGAAAAAGGAAGCGAAAGATCCGCGGGAGATCACCGAAGCGATAAGCAACGGCCTGGAAGAGTTGAAGACGGTGCTTGAGAACGCGAATGCGGAGAAGGCCGATTTGCACTCCCTTCTGGCTTCGGTGGAAAAAGAGCGAACACAGCTTTCCGGCGACAGGCAGATTGCCGAGAAAGTCAAGAAGGACCTCAGCGGAGTCGAAGAGAACTATCGCCGTCTCAGCGAAACGATGCAGAAGGCCGATACCCGGGGCTCCTCACTTCAGGAGTTTACTTCCAGGACCGAGTCGCTTGAGAAAAGGATTGGGGGCTTGGAGGATGCGCTGAAGGGCCTGGATGAGAAACACGACAACATCCGGCGTCTTACCGAGGTTGTCGAAGGGCTTTCTTCGAAGCTGGCTACGGCGGGCGGAGGAGATGCTTTCAGTGAAGCGATGGAGACGATTGGCGATATCGACCGACGGCAGAAGACGGCAAATGAATCGATGGGAGCGGCCGAGAATCGGTTGGAGCGATTGTTCTCTCAGCTTGACAAGGTTCGTAACGAACTGGAAACGACGAGAGGTGTTTCGGCGCAGGTTGGTTCGCAACTCCAGACGATAGAGAAGGATACGGAGCGATATCGGACCGTCAAGGACAAGATCGACAATCTCAACAGTTTGTCTGAGTACGTGAAGACCAAGGTTCGTACGCTGGAGACCCAGCGGGTAGTGGTGGAGAAAGCGGTGGAAGACGCCGGGGAGCTGCACAAGCTTACGTGGCGAATAGACTCCGACCTGAAACATCTCCAGGACAAAGTTTCCCGGCTGGAACGCGTCGACAAGAACATCGCCCGAATCGACACCATGCTGCGGGACAGTCAGGCCTCGATCAATGAGATACGCAATTTCCAGAAGCTGATGGATCAGACCACGGGGAAAATCACGGAGGTGAAAACTCTCAACGTTCAGCTCGACAGCAAGCTGGGTGAGTTCAAGGCGCAGCGCACACATATCGATGAGGCGAACGAGCGGGCGCACGAGGTGTTGACGGTTGCGAAGAATACCGAGGCCATCCTCAATACACTCACGAAACACAAGCAGATGATGGAGAAGACGCGCGAGCAGGTTACGGGGTACGAGAAAGGACTGAGCAAGATTCAGGCCCGTATCGAGGAACTCAACCAGGAATGGAGTGCAATAGACACGATTCAGCAGCGCATAGATGGTATGCAGTCCCAGGTTGGAGAAGCCGAAACACGGCTGGAAGCGGTTTCCAGGAGCGAAGAGACGATCGGCAAATTCGAATCCAGGCTTCAGGATGTCGGGACCTTGATCGATGAGACGCTTCAGAGGGAAGAGCGGATGTACGAATACCACGATGAGATTGCGGATATCGATAAGCGTGTGCAGCAGTTCTTCTCCAACACTGAACTTCTGGAGCAGAAATGCGGAGAACTTGCCGAGCGTCAGCAGGAGATCGCCTCAATAGAGCAGCAGGTGGAAGAGTTGAAAGTACTTTCCACGCAGGTTACCGATCAGACCGCTCAGGTCAACGAGAAAGCTTCGCTGGTTCATGAAGTTGAGGACAAGATAGCGAACCTGGGAACGATGGTGGGCGAAATAGATGAACGGATCAAGACTCAGCTCGAACGGAAGGCAATGATCGACAACACGGAGAAGAGGCTCGATCAACTCAACTATCTTCTGGGCGACATCAACATGAAGATCCAGAATCTCGGCAAGGAGCAGCGCTCGGTTGAGGAGCTTTCTTCGAAGCTTACCTCGATCTCCATGCAGTCACAGGAAGCAAAGGAGATGATGACGAGGATCGGGAAAGAGAAGGAAGAATTATTACAGGAAGAAAATCGAATTCAGGAGATGCGAAGGGAACTCGACGGGTTGAGCGGAGAGACACGGAAGAGCCTGGAACAGTACCGAAACAACCTGGGGGATATTTCCCGGGATGCCGAGGGCCGTAAGGAGGAGTTCGAATCGCTTTTGCAGCGGAACGTCAAGCAGATTGAGCAGATGCAGGTTCACAAAGTCGACATAAGCAAATCCGCCGGGGAACTGGCTCAGGTTGAGAAGGCCCTGGAGACCCTGCGAACCGAGATGGACCACATCAACCGGCGCAGCGGAAAGATTGAGGCGATCGATACGAGGATCGAGAAAGTGGAGACGGTGCTGCAGGATATCGAAGTGAGGATCGAGGCGGTGGACAAGGAGAAAGGTCTTGTGGATGCGACACAGAAGAAGATGGACGCGTTGACCAGTCTGGCCTCGAAGTCCGATGAGCAGATTGAGCGGATTATGTCCCGAGCCGCCGAGATCGAGGAGGTCAGGAAACAGGTTGAGAAGCTGGAACAGGTGACCGATACGGTTGAAGGGCGGATGAAAGATCTTTCGCGGGAAAAGGCATCAATCAAGGAAAGTGAAAATCGTATCAATTCTCTCAGCCTGCTGATGGAGGATATCAAGGCTCAGATGTCGAACCTTTCCTCCGAAGACAAGCGAGTTCAGGATGCGGTCGAGAAAACGTCGGAGCTTCGTTTCCTCCTGGGTGAGGTGGAATCGAAATTGAACATGTATCGTAACGAGAAAGAGCGTCTTGATCGGTCGTAGGAGCAGGGTGGTTTGCAATGCGCGGGGCGGTTTCTGACGCCTGCGTGACTCTTGAACACGACCGGGGCGCGAGGTTGACAGGGATACCGGAGGCCCCCATATCCGGAGAATTGCAATGACCACAATTGAAGCCGCCCGGGAGGGCGGCGGGGGTGCGGGGCGGGGGAGACATGTTGGAGACGGCGAAGCAGGTGTGACTGCCGCCTTGAAAACAGTCCGGTTGTGTCCGCAATCCGCGGGACGGACCACACTATGGTGAGCGTGAGCTGGATTCGCCCGGCGAAGCCGGTGCGACGGCGGGGGCAATGGTCTGTCGGGCCTGAAGGGAGTCGATGTGTCGGTTTCAACATTTCCGGTCTCAAGCCTCGACCAGGCATGCACGAGTTTCCTCAACCATGTAGGGGAAGTAAATCCTTCCGTTTCCCATGAACTGATCCGGCACGCCCTCCGGTTTTCCTGGAACGCACATCGCGACCAACGGCGAAAGTCGGGTGAGCCGTATCTTTCTCATCCACTGGCGGTTGCCTCGATCCTCTCCGAGTTGAAATTGGATTCCGTAACTATTGCGGCGTCGCTGCTTCATGATGTACTTGAGGACACATCGGTGAACCACGAGATGCTGGCGACGGAGTTTGGTGAGGAAATCGCCTCCCTGGTGGACGGGGTTACCAAGATTCAGGCTCTGGAAGCAAAATCCCGCGAGCAACGTCAAGCGGAGACATATCGCAAGATGCTGCTTTCCATGGCCAGGGACATCCGCGTTATCATCATCAAGTTTGCCGACAGGCTCCACAATCTCCGAACACTGAAATACCTTGACGCGGAGAAAATCAAAGCCATAGCCTCGGAAACATTCGATATCTACGCCCCCCTGGCGCATCGGCTGGGAATGGCCAGAATCAAGTGGGAACTGGAAGATCTGGCATTCAAATTCCTCCATCCCGAGAGTTACAAATCCATTGTGTCGCGAGTGGTGGCTACGCGGCACGAGCGTGAGAAGCTGATCGATTCGTTCGCCACGCCGCTTCGCAGAAGTCTGGAGAGTGAAAATATCGATGCGACGGTTGTGGGGCGCCCCAAGCATTTTTACAGCATCTATCGAAAAATGGATGTTACCCAGCGGCGGTTCGAAGAGATCTACGATTTGCTTGCCGTTCGGGTTATCACGCATTCCGTTCGCGACTGCTATCACATCCTCGGCATCGTACACTCCATGTGGAAACCGATTCAGGACCGCTTCAAGGACTACATCAGCACGCCGAAGTCAAACGGGTATCAGTCGATTCATACGACGGTTGTCGGGGAGCGGGGCAGTATCCTGGAGATTCAGATACGCACGTGGGAGATGCATCAGGTGGCCGAAGACGGTATCGCGGCGCACTGGCTTTACAAAGGCGATTCAGGTGAGGGGCTTCCCAGCCGGGACGACCGTGCTCTTACCTGGCTGAAGAATGCCATTGAGTGGCAGAAAGACCTTCCCGATTCCGCCGAGTTCTTCGAGTTTTTCAAGATCGATCTGTTTCATGCCGAGATGTTCGTGTTCACACCCAAGGGCGACCTTATTTCTCTGCCAAAAGGTGCAACCGTTTTGGATTTTGCGTTCGCGGTGCACACCGACCTTGGTCTGCACTGCATCGGAGGGAAGGTAGACGGAAAGCTGGAATCGATCAACACTCCGCTTCGAAGCGGTTGTACCGTTGAAGTCCTCCATTCGTCGTCCAAGAAGCCTTCCATCGACTGGCTTCAGCATATCAAGACGGCGAAAGCCCGTTCGGCCATTCGGCGCCGTCTCAGGAACGCGAACAAGAGAGAGGGGATGGAGTTGGGCAGGAAAATCCTTCGCACCCATTACAACCGTCTTCACACCCCTACGCCTCTTTCGAACCACGTTCCGGGGCTGCTTCAGCATGTGGGGCTCAACAGTCTTGAGCGCTTGTACGAACAGTTGGGCAGAGGGGAATTGCCGATCAATCGAGTCATGCAGTATTTCAAGCTCCACAAGGTCCGTACGTCGGTTCCTTCGCAGGTTGCCTCCAGAATTGTCGAGACGTTTTCCGGCCGGCCGGCCGGTGTGATGGTCGGGGGCGGCGACAACGTCATGGTGCGCTTTGCACAGTGCTGCAATCCTATTCCCGGAGATCCGATCATCGGTTTTGTTACGCGGGGTCGCGGAATCGTGATTCATCGTCGTGACTGCAACCAGGTATCGTTGTTCTCCGACTCCGACGAACGAACGATCATTGTCAACTGGGATACCCGTCCCAAGGGAAGCTATGTTGTGCTCCTGGAGGTGACTGCCGTTGACCGTCCCGGGCTCCTTCACGAAATTACGGGTGTGTTTCACAATTACGGTGTGAACGTGCTGGAGGGAACGGTGCGAACCTCTCAGCAGCGAGCCCAGAATGTATTCAAGGTTGAGATCGGCAACAAGAACCAGCTTGGGCAGATCTGCGGCCGGATCAACCGGATCAAGGGTGTCCAGAGTGTTTCTCGCGCACGAGATTATATTTTTGTCTCACCTTTTGACGCCTCGTGAGCTGCCCGTGTGTTTTTGGAGCGGACCGGAGAGGGGAATACGTCGCTGTGCTGCACTACGACACGACCGTGTGGGTTGAAGCCGGAGCGCTGGCGGCGGGGATTGCGGCGGGGATCGGGATCATACGCCTGCGAGTGCGGTCGTGGAGGCGCCGGACGGAAGAGCAGGGCTCCCGCACGACCTTCATGTTCTCGGGAAATCTCAAGGACACCGGCCTGCTGGAGGCGCTGCAGTTTCTCGAAATCGGACAGCGTCAGGGAATTCTTCATGTTTACTCCGGCCGGCGAAAGGGGTATGTGACGTTTTTGAGGGGCAAGGTGATCGACGCTTTCTATCGGAATCAGGTGGGCAGAGAGGCCGTGTTTGACATGCTGGAGTTGCGGGAGGGGGATTTCTACTTCGAGCCGAAGGAAGTGGTGCAGCCCGGCATTATCAAGGATTCACTTCTTGACCTGACTTTTGCATGGGATGAGCGGAGAGAGGGCGAGTGACACGCCGCGCGGGAAGCGGTGCCGGGCAGAAAACAAGTTGAATGTAAGGAGTTCGTTTATGGTGGGGAAGCTGAAGATATTCTCGGGGAACGCGAATGTGCCTCTGGCAAAGAAGATCTGCAGACACGCCGGGGTCAGGCTTGCTCGCCGGGAGATTATTCGATTCAGCAACGAAAATATCAAAGTCAAAATACTGGAGAGCGTCCGGGGCAAAGACGTGTTTGTGGTGCAGCCCTCCTGTCCTCCGGTCAATGAAGGCTTCATGGAATTGTTGATCATGATTGATGCCATCAGGCATGCAAGCGCCGCCCGTATCACCGCCGTCACTCCGTACTATCCATACGTTCGGTCGGATAAGAAAGACGAGCCGAGGATTTCCATCACCGCCAGGCTGGTGGCGGATCTGCTGGAGGCGGCCGGTGCCGATCGGGTCATGGCCATGAACCTTCACAATCCTCAGATTCAAGGATTCTTTCGCATACCTATGGATCATCTCCTGGCCGGCAAAAGGCTCTGTGAGTTCTTCGGCCGGGAAGGTACCGAGAACAGTGTTGTGGTTGCCCCGGATTCGGGGAGTGCGAAGCACGCCAAGTACTACGCGGCGACATTGGGCCTGCCGATGGCGATTATGGACAAACGGCGGGGCGATGATTCGGAGCAACCGAGCGTTCACAACGTAATCGGTGATGTGAAGGGGAAGCGAGCGATTATTTTCGATGATGAGATTGCCTCGGGAGGCTCGTTGGTCGAAGTGGCAAGGGCTCTGCGGAATCTGGGTGTTTGCGATATCCAGGCCTGTTGCGTTCACGGCGTGCTTTCCGGAACGGCGATTGACCGCCTGACCGAGTCGCCGGTCAGTCGATTGGTAGTAACCGACACGGTGTTCATTCCCGATCACAAGCGCGTCCCGAAGCTTCATGTCATCTCCATTGCCGAACTCATGGCGAAGGCCATTGTCTTCACCAATCAGGGCAAATCAATCAGCGGGCTCTACGATCGCTACTGACTCCGTTGCAGCGCGCGCACTTCGATTCGCCCCTTTCCTGTGGGCACTGGCTATTGTTGTCGTCAGTTCGATTCCGGGCTCCGGTCTACCGGGGATGGTTTCGCTGTGGCATTGGGCCACCCTCGCGCACTGGGCCGAGTATTGCGTGCTTGGTATGCTGGTGTTTCTGTACCTGCGCAATGTTCGCGGGATGGCGGGCGCGGTGACGTGGGGCGTTGCAGTGCCCGTGGGGCTTATCTTCGCCTGTCTTGATGAGTTACATCAGCGGTTGATCCCGGGCAGGATGTGTGCCTTGCAGGACGTGGGCGCCGACACGGTGGGATACCTCTGCGGACTGGCAATCGCCTTCGCAATCAAGAGAAACGGACGGAGAGCAGGTGATACGCCTCACGGTGGGTGAAAGCGAGCGCGGCAGGCGTCTTGACCGGATTCTTCGCACGCGGCTTCCTCTCCGGAAACTGGGCGACATCTACGGCATGATCCGTCGGGGGGAGGTGCGGGTTGACGGCCGGAAACGGGCGGTGCGCTACCGTTTGCGGGAGGGGCAGGAACTGCGGATAGCTCTGGATCCCGCCGAGCTTGATGCCGGGAAGGGCCTGAAGCCTTGCGAAGTCGGACGCCTGAGGAACACGGCCTTTTTCAGGGAAAACTTCAGACTGATATTCGAAGACGAGGTACTTCTGGTCTGTGACAAACCCACGGGTCTGGTCGTGCACCCGGGTACGGGGCACACCGACGGAGAGACGCTTCGGGACCTCGTCGCAAGCTACCTTTCGGACAAAGGTGCACGGGGTGGTGCAATCGCGCCGCTTCCGGTACACCGTCTGGATCGCGACACTTCGGGTGTGATTCTCATTGCCAAGACACAGCCGGCCCTTCGGGCTCTGCACGATTCTTTTCGACGTCGGGCGGTGACAAAAGACTACCGGGCGGTGTGTCACGGTCGGCCGCAACCCGGGGAAGGGCGGATCGAGGTGCCGCTTGCAAAGCGTTTCGACGGGAACCGGGGCGCCAGGGTGCGGGTTGAGAAGGGCGGGGTGTACTCGCACAGTGCGTATCGGGTGCTGAGAAGCAACGGGAAGTGCTCGTTGCTCCACATTCGGCTTCACACGGGAAGGACACATCAAATTCGCGTCCATCTGGCGCACAACGACTGGCCGGTTGTGGGTGATGCGCGATACGGTAACGGATCCCTTGATCGCGAACTTTTCTCGGGAGGCGCGCGGAGAAGGCTCTACCTTCATGCCCTGGAGCTGCGGGTGCCTCATCCGGTCACCGGAACCATCGTGCGTTTTTCCGCTCCCCTGCCCTCCGATTTCGAGAAGCTTCCCGGCCGGCATATTGATTCGCGCCGGAGCCGGCCGATCGCATGAGTCGGGCTGTTTGCTCCGCGGGGTCGGCAAAATCCGAAGAATTTGCACACGGGCTATAGAGATGGTATTATACTACTATCTGACCGCCTCGTCGACGGTCGATCCAGTGTAACTTGTCCGGTGTTGTAAAAACGCTTAAATTCCTGTTGCCATGGCTCCCTCGTACCTGACTACATCGAAAAGAACGACGCTCAAGGGGAGTGTGAAGATTGAGAATATCCTCCCCAAAGTCGAGCGTACGTTTCTTCCGGTGGGATCGACCATCGGGAAATATCGGATTATCGAAGAAATAGACCGTGGAGGTATGGCGGTCGTATACAAGGCACTTCAACTGGATCTGGACCGTGAAGTTGCCCTGAAAGTTCTTCCCGCCAACATAACGATCAATCGGACGTTTGTCGATCGTTTTCTCTCCGAGGCCCATGCGGTTGCGAAGCTGAATCACCGCAGTATCGTGAGCATTTACGAAGTGGGTATGGAGGACAATATTTACTTCCTGGCGATGGAGTACGTGCAGGGGAAGAATCTGTACTATTTCCTCAACAGCGACAAGCCGAAGCTGGTTGATGTTGTCGAGATCGTGGCCCGTCTGGCCGACGCGCTCGGGTATGCGCATCGAGAGAAGATCGTGCACCGGGATCTCAAACTTAACAATGTCATCATGAAGGACCGTTTGGAGCCCGTGCTGATCGATTTCGGCCTGGCAAAAGCCCTGGAAAGCGAGGAAGGAGGAATTACGCAACCGGGTGAGATTATGGGTTCGCCGGCATACATGGCGCCCGAGCGGCTGATGGGTAAGCCCAGCGACGGTCGGAGCGACATCTGTTCGCTGGGGATCATGCTTTACGAAATGCTTACCTTCAAGAACCCCTATCTTGATCCGCGCAGCATTCACCAGACAGCCATGAACGTTCTGGAATCGACGCCGATTCCCCCGCGGAACCTTGTTCCGTGGTTGCCCTCGGAGCTTGAAGCGGTCACCCTGAAGGCAATACACCGGGATCCTCTTCAGCGATACCAGACCATGGAGGAATTCCGGGAGGATCTCGGAAGGTTTCAGCGCGGCGATCAAGTTCTCGCCAAGCCTCCCTCTCTTTTTTCCAAAGCGCGTCATTTTCTGAGGAAGAACTGGTCGTGGGCGGTAATCGCGCTGTTGTTCACGTTCTTTTCGACACTGTTCGGCATTTCTCTGTACCGGCAGAGCCGTAAGGAACAGCCGCACTGGCAACTGGTGTTTCAGGAGGAGTTCGACGGGGGGGGGCCTGACATCCCGTGGACGACCGGGGATGATGGAGGGGTGATCGGGGGGGATTCCCGGTGGAAGGTGCGTGACGGCGCCCTGGTGTGCGAAGAAGGCGGCAGCGGCTGGGTTCGCCTGGAGAGACTGTTTACGAGAGATGTCAAGATAGAGTTTGATGTTCGCGCCGTAAATCCCGATTTCGGGGACCTGGGCTTTTTCTTGTGGGGAATGTGTCCCGACAGCGCCTACCGGTTTCACATTCACCATCGCGGCACTTCCCGCAGCGGCATCTCATATCCGGGTTCTTCGTTGCTCTTCACCAGTATCAATCCCCTCACATTTCCGGTGTCCCGCAGCTATCACGTGGTTATCGAAAAACGACGCCACGGGGTTTCCTTCTCGCTCAACGGCATGACCATTGCCACGCTCCGGGATTTCTTTCCTCCTTTGGGGAGAAGGCACCAGCAGATCGGCTTTTTCACTCGATGGTGCGGCGCGTCGTTCGACAACCTTCGGATCTACCGCCTCGCGGTTCCCCTCTTGTCGAGCCCGACGCTGGTTGCCGATCGGTTCTGGGAGCGGGGCGATTTCGAGGCGGCGCTTGATGAGTATCGGGCGTTGCTGGTAGATTTTCCCAACACCGACATGATCCCGGACATTCTGTTGGGTATTGCCGACTGCCTGATCAGGAAGGGTCGGTACGGGGAAGTGGAGGATGCGCTGTGGCGCGTACGCGCCTCCGAATTCAGTAATGAAGAGCATGTGGCCCATGCTCGCTTTCTGCACGGAATACTCCAGCGCCGCGGGGGAAACCCCGACAGCGCCTTCTCTTCGTTTCTCACCGTTGCCCGAAAGCATCCGCGCAGCGAGATTGCGAGGGCGGCGGTTGTGACCATGATTTTGCAGGTGGCGGGACTGGTTGCCGATGGGAGGCCGGGGGGTGCGATTGAGAAAGCGGAAATCCTGGCCGCGGACCTCCACTCGTCGGAGTCGCTCGTCTGGCTTCTCCACAAGTATCTTATGGACCACTACCTTTCCCGGAAGGACTACGAGCGGGGACTGGAGTTGGGGAAGCGCTTTCTGAGAACGTTCGGCAAAAACGCGCGGGCCGCCTCACAACTGTATACTGATATGGGTATATGCTACCTGAATATGAAGCAGCAGAGGCAGGGAGTGGAAATGTTCAACCGCGGCATCGCCGCCAGTCTTTCCTCGGCGGGGGCGTGGGAGGCCTGGCTGATGCTGGGGGATGTGTACGAACATGACCTGCGGTTCGATGACGCGTATACCATCTACCGGAAGGTGTGGGAAGATTGCCCGAGGACGGCGCACTATGCGTGGACCGCGCGGACAAAAATGGGGGAGATTGCTTCCGCTGCCGGGGCGGATGTTTCTCCACGGGCCATTTTTGAGGATGCGGCGGGGGCGATGCATCCCTTTCTCCTTCCACGGCTGATTGCCCTGTATTACACCGATCGCTGCACCGCGGAAGAATTACGGGAGAAGGGGGGGGTGTGCGGCTTGACCGAGGAGGATATGCTGTACATTGAGGCGCGCAAGGCCCTTCTCGGAGGCGAACACCGGACTGCCGCCGCACGGTTGCACCGATTGAGGAGACTTCTGAAGAAAGGAAGCTGGCAGCGCTCGAAGGTTGAACGACTCCTGAAAAACCGGCGTCGATGGTGACGTGTGGGGAGGCCGGCTATCTGAAAGCTATCTGCATACCGAACAACAACAGCAGTGCAAGAACGATGACTCCCGCGGCGATACGAATCGCGGTTTCCACAGCGGCGGGTATCTTTTGGGCCTTACTCTCGGGGGGGAGCCCTTGATGTCCCGGGGGAGACCCTGCCTCATCGCCCGGCCGAGCCCTCTCGCCGTCGGGCGGGCCGCCGCCTCCCGGGTCCATTATCTCCCGGAGTCCTTCTTCGAAATAGTTGTCGTTGTCTCGGCCCATTGTCTCCAGAATATACACCAGTGCCCGGACCCGGGGTTACCAACCGGTTTCCGCCGCGGGTGCCCGAGATTTCATGGGGTTGACCCGCAACCCCGCCGACGTTATTTTACATGTTTCTCTTCCTCGCTCATCACCAACCAGAGATAGAAAGCGGATGCCTCGACTTGCGAGTAAGGAACGGCGAAATGTAGACCTGCACATCCACACGAGTTTCTCCGACGGCACCTGTTCGGTTCGGGAGGTGGTCGACATGGCGGCGGGAAAGTCCCTTGCGGCCATTGCCGTGACCGATCATGATTGTATCGATGCCTATCCTGAGGTGGAGAGACTGGGGAAGGAGGCAGGTATGGAGGTGATTCCCGGACTGGAATTGTCCTCCGAGATACAGGGCGCGGACATTCACATCCTCGGCTATTACATCGATATTCACAACGCAGCCCTTCAGGCGAAGCTGCGGGAGATGAAGAAGGCCCGCTACGAACGGGCCAGGAAAATCGTGCGCAACCTCAACGGGCAGGGAATCGACCTTCGATTCGATACCGTGTTGAAAACAGCCGGAAAAGGGGCAATCGGCCGTCCTCATATTGCCGCCGCGATGCTGAAAGAGGAGTTGATCGACTATTTTCGCGAAGCTTTTGATAAGCATATCGGGTACGATTCTCCCGCCTATGTCGAGAAGCTTACACTCAGTCCCCGGCAGGTGTTCGATCTTATACGTGAGGCGGGAGGCATGCCGGTCCTGGCGCATCCCGGGGCCACGGGAGTGGATGAGCGCATTCCGGAATTCATCGAAAGCGGTCTCATGGGGATTGAAGTGTATCATCCGGACCACAGCGGCGCGCAGCAGCGGCGCTACCTTCAGTTGTGCAAGACATACAATCTTGCCTGCACCGGCGGGTCCGATTTCCACAGCGTTACGCACTACCGGTCGGAGATCGGCAATCCGGCCGTACCATACCGTACGGTGAAGAGCCTTCGGGAAAAGCGGGAGACACCGGCCTGAGAGCCGGAGAGGGAGGGTGTCAATGCAGAGTGTCCCGGTGATCCTTGCCGGCGGGATAGGCGAACGGTTCTGGCCGCTCAGCCGCTCGCGCACGCCAAAGCAACTGTTGTCGATTACCGGGAAGCGCTCGATGCTGGAGCAGACGCTGGATCGGGTTGTTTCCTTCGCCGGCAGGAACGTCGAACCCGTGGTGGTGACGGGCAAGAGTATGGCGCCCGCGATTCGAAGGGCCTGCCGGAGAGTCCGGCCGGTCAAAGTGATAGCCGAGCCGGTGGGCAAGAATACCGCGCCCGCGGTGGCGATTGCGGCCGCCTGGATCATGAAGCAGTACGGCGATGGTGTCATGGTGGTGTTGTCGGCGGACCATCAGATCGGGCCGAAGAAGGCGTTCGGGGAAGCGGTGAAATGCGCGGTGAGACATGCCCGGGAAACCGACTCACTCATGGTGTTCGGCATACCGCCCGACAGGGTGGAAACCGGTTACGGCTACATTGAACTGGGGTATCTTGAGGGAGGAACCGATTCGGTCGGGATCTACGAAGTATTACGATTTGTAGAAAAGCCGGACTACATGACCGCCGTGGGATATCTGGACGCGGGACGCTACCACTGGAACAGCGGCATGTTTGCGTGGAAAGCGTCCGTGATTCTGGAGGAGTTCGGGCGTCACATGCCCCGGTTGTACGGCGAACTCGAGCGTGCTCGGCGAGCAGGACTGACCGTCAAAGCGATTGATCGGTTCTACCTCAATTGCGGGAAGGAATCGATCGATTACGGGATCATGGAGCGATCGAAGCGTGTGGCTGCCGTGGTCGGCAAGTTCTCGTGGGACGATGTCGGGTCGTGGGAGGCGATGACGCGCCTGGGACATCCCAACGCTATAGGAACCGTCCAACGGGGAGACCGGATATACGAGAAGGCGTGTCGCGATGCCGTTATCGTCAACGGTTCTTCTCGCTCTACGGTCGCGGTGATCGACGTCGATAACGTTGCCGTGGTGGTGACCGATGACGCGGTTCTCGCGATTTCTCGCGACCGGCTTCCCGAAATCAAACGCTACCTTTCCGAGATGAAAAAACGCGGGGACCTCCCTGCTTCTCTTTTCTGAATCCGCGGCGGACCGCGGGCGGGAATTGGCATGCCATCGGAGTTGCTCATGTGTGTTGCCGGCGATCCTTCCGGCGATCTGCACGCTTCGCGTGTGCTTCGCCGTCTCCGCTCGTCCCGGCCCGGCATCGACGTTTTCGGAATCGGTGGTCCGCACATGCAGGGCCAGGGGCTGAATGCCCTGCTGCCGTTCGGAGAGTTCAACAGGATGGGCTTTGCCGAGGTGCTTGCCCACCTTCCATTTTTTCTGCGAGCGAAATCTCTGCTTGTTGCCCGGATGAGGGAGCGAAGGCCGGGGGTGCTGCTGTGCGTGGATTACCCCGGATTGAACATTCCTCTCATGAAAGCCGCGCGGCGTCTGGGTATTGCGGTGGTGTGGTATATCGCTCCGCAGGTGTGGGCGTGGAAGCGGAGGCGGGCCGAAGTGCTCGGACGAAATGCGTCGCTGATCGCTGCGGTATTTCCCTTCGAAGTCGAGCTTTTCAAGCCGTATCCGGCGCCGGTGGCATTTGTCGGACATCCCCTGGTGGAAAGCCTTGCCGAGAAGGGAATCGTTGCGGATCCCCGGCGGAGGGTGGAACAGGTGAGGAGGCGCCGGCCGCGGGTGGCGGTACTTCCCGGGAGTCGCGAGCAGGAGGTGGCTCACCTGCTCGGCCCCATGCTCGATGCCTGCGGGAAGCTCCGGGTGGAGTACCCCGACATGACGGTGCGGGTCTCGAAGCTGCCACATATCCACAGCAGTCATTACGAGAGTGCGGCAACGGCCGCGACCGCGGTTGAGTGGTTTGCGGGTTCTCTCGATGAACTCCTTGCGGAATCCGATCTGGCTTTCGTTACGTCGGGTACGGCAACCCTGCAGACGGCGCTGGCCGGAGTACTTCCGGTGATCGCCTACAAGACGTCTCCGCTTACCTACGGGGTTCTTCGACGGCTCGTGAAGGTCCCGTGGATCGGACTTCCCAATATCGTTGCCGGAGAGAAGATTGTTCCGGAGTGCATTCAGGGCGAGGTGACGGGGGAGGCACTTGCCGACGCGATGCTTCCGTTTCTCCGGTCGGAGCAGCTTTTCCTGAATGCTTTGGAGAGGCTTGCGCGCCTGCGAGAGAAGCTGGGCACGTCGAAACCATCGGAGAAGGTTGCCGCGGGAATCGGGGGGATGCTTGATTCGGGCGGGGGTGGGCGTGGAGAGTTACGAGAGCGGGGTGGAGAAGGAGTGCACCAATGAAGAAGTCGATCGGATTGACAAGCGTCTTCTGTATCTCCGCGGGCGCGATGATCAGCTCCGGTCTTTTCGTGCTTCCGGGGCTTGCCTTCGACAGGGCGGGGCCCGCGGTCTTTCTGTCGTACCTGATTGCGGGGGCGGTGGCCCTTACAACGGTCCTGAGCCTCTCGGAGTTGATTACCGCCATGCCGAAGGCGGGGGGAGACTACTATTACGTCTCCCGTTCGTTCGGGCAGTTGTTCGGCACGGTCTCGGGCCTTCTCAGTTGGTTTGCGCTGTCGCTGAAGAGCGCGTTTGCGGTTATCGGCATTGCCGAGATTCTTTATCTGCTTTTCGGCGTCAATCTTCGTGTGGGCGCGGTTGTTCTTTCGGCGCTGTTTACGGCACTGAATCTGCTGGGCGTGCGGGAGGCGGTTCGGTTCCAGGTGGCGCTGGTATTCGCACTCTTTGTGATACTGCTGACCTTTTTCGCGCGGGGTTTGCAGGGTATCGACCTCGGGCGTTTCGAGCCGCTGCTTTCGCACGGGCTCAATTCGCTTTTTTCGACGGCGGGTTTTGTTTTTGTTTCGTTCGGCGGCGTGCTGACAACGGCAAGCATTGCCGGTGAGATCCGAAATCCGTCAAGAAACGTACCCGCCGGGCTCATCGGTTCCACGCTTGCGGTCACCGCGTTGTATACGCTGGTCATATTTGTTGTGGTTGGAGTGGTTCCCGCCGAGCAGCTCGGGCGGTCTCTTGCTCCTCTGGCACTGGCCGGACGGGAGATCGGTGGGACGGTGATGTACACGGCCGTGGTGGTTGGTTCGATGCTGGCCTTTGTCACGACCGCCAACGGCGGTATCCTCACGGCTTCACGGTATCCGATTGCGCTTGCCGGCGACGGGATGTTGCCGGGAGCCTTCGGTAAGACAAGCGCGGCTCGACACACGCCGTTTGTTTCGATTATCGCCACGGGGACGCTGATCACCCTGTCGGTGCTGCTCAACCTCGATACACTGATCAAAGCAGCGTCGACCGTAATACTGCTCTCGAATATTTTTGCCCACCTTTCGGTTATTGTCATGCGGGAGAGTACGATAACGACGTACCGGCCGACGTACAAGGCGCCGTTGTATCCGTGGCTGCAGATAGCCGGGATCGTGATTTTCATTCTGCTCATCATTGACATGGGGCTCCAACCGATTCTTCTGAGTCTTCTGTTTGTATCCGTCGGCGTGGTTCTCTACTTCGTTCGCGGCGGCGCCGGCCGGGAGAGTATCTCGCCGGCGTTGATACATCTGGTGCAGCGGATTACCAATAAGGCGCTGGTGACCGACGGCCTCCAGAAGGAGCTGCGCACGATCGTTGAAGACAGAGACGAGATAGTCAGGGATGAGTTTGACGGCATAATCGAGCAGTCGTGCTATCTTCCATTGGAGGGCAAGGTAGACCTGGAGACTCTGTGGTCCCGGATCGCGGCGGAGCTTCACCCGTGTCTACCTACACAGATGTCCGGCGAGGAACTGATCAAGCTTCTGAAAGAGCGAGAGGCCGAAAGCAGCACGGTTATCAGCGATTTCGCGGCTGTTCCCCACGTGGTGGTTGAAGGAACAGGTGTGTTCAAACTTGTTGTTGTGAAGGCCGGCGAGGGGATTGTGTTCGACGACAGGCATGATTCAATTCATGCCGTGTTCGTGCTCATCGGCTCCAAAGACAAGAGAAACCTTCATCTGCGCGCCCTTGCGGCCATTGCACAAGTCATTCAACATGGTGGATTCGAGAAGGAATGGCTTGCGGCGCGGAATCACCGGGAGCTTAAGGACCTGTTTCTGTTGAGCAAGAGACGAAGG
>CAZNDN010000056.1:0-24392 GCA_964571815.1 uncultured Fibrobacterota bacterium
CCCCCCGGGTTCGCCGGTTCAACAAAAACATCCAATTCAGTTGGCTGGATGAAACGCACTGTGGGAGGACTGTTTTCTACCGTGCCGCTCCCAAACGGCGGGGCAAGCGGCGAGAGAGGAGTGCCGCCCCCTCCGATACTCCCGGGAGCGTTGTTGGCGACTATGCACAGGTGTGGATAGAGCTTGATCATGTCCTCGAACCAGGGATTGTTCTTGTCGGTGGTAGTCATCGAATATCCATAGTCTTTCTCGAAATCGGCGGCCACATAGCCGTCGGGCCCTTCCTCCACGACAATCATCATGCGGGACCAGGGAACCTGTTCCACCTGATAGGCGCCATAGTTCTGCAGGGTCCAGGCTATCTTGCGGCCGGGTTCGGTTTGAAGCCCCAGCGTGGGGATATCGACAGCGGGTGGGAGTGCACGAAGACACCCGATTTGGGCTTCAGGTTCCGAGCCGTTGTACCGTGTGGCCGCCCCCGAATCGTCTTTCCCGGCGGGCCAGCGGTACCCCTTTCCGGTGTTTTCATCATAGTAGAGATAGTACTCGCAGGGGAAGCTGGTTTTGAGCGCGTGACGTATGGGAGGCGACCCCGGCGAAAGCTCACCAAGCCGGATCGTGCCGCCGAGGCCGTTAAGACCCGAACCGCCGCCCGTGCCGACCAGGCCGTCTCATAAATATCGGACTCGGGTGCGTTGTACAGCTCATCGATGATTTCGCCACCCGGCCGTCTCAAGCCGTCCATGGCATAGCCGCCGGCGCATACCTGAAAGCAGTACGGGTGTTTCAGCGTCTTGCCGTCGGGCAACAACACGGCGCCGGGATTGTTTGCCCGGCTGCTGCTGAATACGGTGACATAGGAGGTCGGAATCGGCAGCCGCAGATGCACGGTGTTGGACCATTTCTCACACCGGGTTGTCGGATTGGCGCCGTCCTGCCAGGCGTATTGGGTCCCGTAGACATCCATGAGTTCCGCCTGCGGTCTCATGACGGTCACCACCGCGTCGACATGGATGCCGCGAGTATGATCCGGATCGATTGGCTGAGGCACATACTCGGCATTGCTTCCGATGGGCGTATTCCATATCGACCCGCTTGCATAGGGCCATTGCAGCGGGTCACGGGAGGCAGGGAAATCGCCGTCCGCCCACACTCCGACACCCTGAACAACCGTCATGGCAAGGAGCGAGAGAACAGCGTGATGCGTGTGCGATTTGACGTGCAAAGTGCAACTCCTTTACTGAGAATGTATCTCGATATCGTCAATCAGTATCCTCCCGCTGCCGCCCGCACCTTCCTTATCCAGTGTCCGGGCCGTTATCCGGCTCACAAACCGGCGCATCGTGGGCCACGAGGCGGTTGAGTCGGTGATGAGGGAGCCGATGACATCGCTGTCCGGATCCACGGAGTACTGTGTCCAGCCTGAATCGGTTAGCCTCTCACACCGTCCTTCGGCATGCGTATCCCAATTCAGCGTAGATAATACACTTGAAATAGAGGTTTGGTGCTGTGCCGCCGGCATAGAACGTTACCCGTCGCACACTCGAAAAATCGACGGCGCGCGGAATACCGAATACTTCCCCGAAATTACAGCCCATGCCGGCACGCGGATACCACCTGCTCACGGCGTCGCCCACAGTGTACGACACGCCCGGCGCACATCCGTTTCCCGTCGACGACCTCTTTGTACAGTCCGGAAGAGCTGATACCGGCCTTCGCCGCAAAACCACGGTAGGAGAATGAAGGATTCCGCTTCTTGCGGAAAGCATAGTAGTCGGCAAGAAACCCACGGTATGAGGTGTAATCGTAGACGGAAATCGAGTTTGTCGTTGCCGTCATGTCGTAAAACTCTCGAATTTTATGAGATCGAGACCCGGAAAGCCGGTTGCCGCAACGTACGCTCAAATATAACCCCAAATGGTCTTCAGTGCCGAAGAAACTCTGTATTCACAGCGAGAAATCGTTCGCGGAATGAGAACAAGGACCTGAGAGGTGTCAACGAGCCATCGAGCCGTGGCATGCGGTGGTGGAGAGGCAAAGCGTGAGGACGTTTCCACACCGTATGCACTCCGATTCGGGCGTCGGGAGCGGGGCTTGCGGGGGTTCATGGGAAGATTTCAACAGTGAAGCGCGGTCAGGGTGAAGGATCGAGAATGATCGGTTGACGACGCTCCGGAACAATGGGGTGCAATCATTGGTTGCCGGAAGCTGAAGATACCCGGCACGCTCGGGCATGAACATTGGTCTTTTTTTTCGTAGTGACTTCATAAACCCATGCCCGGTTGATGATTTTGCCTTATATTACTGAGAGAGGCTAATCGGGAGGTGGAACCCACAGAAAGTTAATCGCTTAAGCCCCTCCGTCGGCGCCGCGGCACTCTAATCACGTTGCGTTGATCTGGACATGACGACGGGCGGTACGGACGGAACCCCAGCAGGCATCGGTCCTCCCGTATCGGGACAGGCAAGCTGAAGGTGAATGTGCTCGAGGCTGCCGGGAGGCCAACGGCAATCGAGGGAGGGCGAACCAGAGGGATGCACAAGCGCTCAGGATTAGCCACGAAACCTAATGCAAATGGTTAGGAATATGCATGGTACGCTGCTCCGACCCCGGATTGCCGTCTTCATTCCGGCCCTTGTCGCACTCTGTTTCAGTGCCGACATAACACTGGAGGCACGGAAGGCCGACGATTTCGACGGAGTCTGGGAACCCCGGTCCTCGGAAGGAAAGCCAAGCTGGGGAATCAAAGGCACGGGCGAGCCGCTCCAGGGGTCGATGTGGTTCGACTCTTTCCCGGGCGCTACCAGTATCTACAGCATAGAGTTCGGAATTATCGCCGAAGACGACGGGCCTCCGCTGTACAAGGTTTTTGCCGGCGACAGACTCCTGAAATCCGGTACCTACCCCTGCCCCAAAGGAGACTGCGGATGCACCAAGAACACGGAAGCGGCTACTATCGATCTGGGACAACATGCCATTGCCGAAGGAGACAGAATAGAAGTATGGGGTAAATCGGTATACCCCTGCGGAAGCCATGGGGCGTACACGCGCTGGTACGAACTGGCCTTCACGCGCAGAGCCGATATCAACGATTCCACACCCCCGTCACCACCCGCGAACCTCACCCTCCGTTCTTCATCGGCCATCTCCCTCGAAATCGCCTGGGATCCCGCCGAAGACGCCGAGTCGGGGATCAGAGAATACCGTATTTATGTGGAAGGCCGGCGACTGATGACCTCCACGGAGCCCTCCGCCACGATCCTCGGCCTGACCGCCAATACTTCATACGATATCCAGGTCAGCGCAATCAACAACGTGCTCGATGAATCACCCGGGAGTACAACCGCCTCGTTTGCCACGGCCGACAGGCAATCGCCCCCCAACACGCTGTTCATTCAGGCCCACGCCGGCATGCTGGTCAAGGACATGCGGGAGTCGGCGTATCTCAAGGGAACCGTCTCAGGTAAGGCGATCTACGGCTCCCGCGGCTCCACCGACGGGCCGTCGGACGATCACTCACGGGCGAGCTATCTTGTCGACCTCCCCACCTCAGGCATCTGGTATGCGTGGGGACGGTTCCGGTTCTCCGACGGCACCCGCAATTCCTACTGGATATCCCTTGACGGGGGCGAGCCGCAAAGACTCGGCAACGGAGAACATGAGCTTGACTCGTGGCATTGGGAAGGATACATGCGGGAAGGAGCCGTCGTGCTGGGCTCCGTCGCCGAGGGAAAGCACGCACTGACCATCTACCCTCGCGAGCCCGCACAGGACAACCTGCTGGATGCCCTCTGCCTGACCGCCGATCGATCGTACACCCCTCACGACAGCGATATCGTCTTCGCGACACTGTCAACCCCCGGGATTACGGTGCTCTCTCCCAATACCGGCGACGCGTTGAAGGTCGGCGAACCCGTGACAATCTCATGGATCGCCGATCGGCGGTTTATCACCGATGTGAATATCACCCTGCTGACCAATGCCGGAGCGGGGGAAGAAAAACTCAACACCGGCGGTTCGATCTCAGTCTCGGATTCACAGTGGGCCAACTTTGTCTGGACGCCTGAGCCAAGGCATGTCGGTGAAGAGAATCTCATCCGTGTGGAGAAATACGATTACTCTGATCTGCTTGAGACCGATGTATCCGACAGCCTGTTTGCAATCCGGGGTGAGGCGCACGTGAAGCCCCGCCATGGACCGGGACTCCCCTCCCCCGGGTCATTCGGTATTCTTGTGCGGGGAACGCTGATCCATATCCGAAACCGGGTCCCGGCTGTCGAACGTGCCCGGCTCTTCACCGCTTCGGGACAAGCAATCGCCCTCCGTAAAAAGGCACACACCCGGTATCTGCAAATAGAAGCCGAGAGAAAAGCATCGGGCGTACACCTGCTGCTTGTGGAAACGAAGAACGCGCGGTATCACTTTCGCGTGGTTTTCCCATGAGACATCCGCACCTTACAACGAGGAGGAATCAATGACACGTACCGCACATTCCCTTGTCTGCATGATCTCACTGGCATGGTCGCTCACCTCTTCGGCGGCCCCGCAGGGATGGGTGTGCTTTGCCGGGACCGACGGGCACGTGTATCGGGTCGAGGTGGGAGGGGACATCGAGGAGCTGACGGGCAATGAAGGTGCGAAACATGCGTGCTGGTCGTATGATGGAAGCGTAATATTTTTTATCAAGGGCAACGGCGATATCTACGCGATGAACAACGAGGGAGGCGACCTTCGCAAGATCGGCACTGCCGACGGCATGAATTACAGCCCGATCGCGGCGTATCGCCCAGGGAACAAGAGCGTGCTGTGTGTCGATGGAGACGCGTTCTACAGCATCGATGCAGTCAGCGAGGACAAGACGAAAGTGTGCGATGCCGGCACATCGGTTGCCGGCGAAACGGCAATCAGCAGGGACGGCAACCGCCTTGCATTCCGCGCCGGCGACAACAATCTCTACCAACTCGAAAAGGGAGGCAGTCCGGAGAAGTACGCCGGGCGCTGTTCGGCGAGTCTTTCGCCGGGAGGCGATTACCTGACCGAAAACGGCAGCGGTCACGATCACCTGTTTGTCTACAACTGGGACGGAGGCAGCGAGCGGATCGATATCGATGTCATCACTTCATGGGACAACCAGAGTTTCGCGGCCAATTCCGACCGCTGGATATGTGCGGTGGGAGACAACAGCGTAGGAGCAAATCAGGGAAGCGAATGCGTGGTGCTCGATCGTTCTTCGGGAGATGTCTTTCTTGTCGACGACTGGAACAGCCCCGACACCAAATACCCCCGCTACTTCCACGGCGATCTTCCACCCGTGGAGGTGACGGAAGACACCACGCCTCCCACGGCGCCGTCCAACTTCCGAAATACGGCATCGACCAACACCTCGCTCTCGTTTGCGTGGGACGAAGCTACCGACGATGAATCGGGTATCGTTGAATACCGGCTGTTTTTCGACGGGACCCGCAAAGCTGCCACCGACAAGACCTCGGCAACCGTCACGGGGCTTACGAAAGACACGCAGTACAGCAACATCCATGTCGTGGCGGTCAACGGTGTCGATGTGCCGTCTGAGTCGAGCAACGCGATCGATGCACGCACCGCCGATGAGACCGTGCGCGCCGAGATGTTTCGTCTCTGCGCCGCCCGGGATGCCGCGTCACTGTCCAACGGCATGCAGGAGGCGACCGAGTCGGGCTCCACCTGCGACAACGTTGTGTTCGCCGGAAGCGACGGCGGAAACACCGATTTCAGCACCGCGGATTCCAGAGCCGAATACACGATTACCGTTGCCGGTGGAGAGTGGTATCTGTGGGTGCGTACGAAGTTCACCAGCGACGGTGGGAACTCGTGGTGGGTGTCGGTGGACGGCAACCAATTAAGTGACCGGCTCTGCAACCAGCCTCCCCTGGCCGGGACCACCGACCAATGGCATTGGGAGGGCAACCTCATGGAGGCCCCGTTCGCACTGGGGAACTTGTCCGAAGGCAGTCACACCATCGCCGTATATGCCCGTGAGGCCGCCGACGACAATTACCTCGATCAACTCTGTTTCACACCGGATCCATCGTACGAACCCATGGAGCCCACAGCCGCTACGCCTCCCATCCCTGCCGCGAACATAGTATCGCGGCCATGGGACGGGAATACCGCGATTTACACCATTCGGGGGAGGCATGCAGCCACGGGCCTCAATGGAACCGTGCGAACCAGACGGGGTGCGTCCGTCTACCTTGTTGTCAACCGTCGGGGAGAAGGACGACGGATAGTACGTGTTCGACACCAGGCAGAGTGGGAGTAGTCCCAAGTCCCGGGGTCAATCGTACCCCCACTGCAATTCTCTCTGATATGCCTTGAGTGGAACTCCAGTGCATCAGGTACCTCCCGGCCCCAACCGTGTGCATTCGTTGGGGCACGGCATCTCGCATAGTGCTGCCCGCGGCAGAACAGGAACGGACGACTCCCGCGTCTTGTGAAAGCGAAGACGCCCCACCGTCTCAATCCATCAACAGAACTTCTTTTCAATCGGGAGCCCGAAACGCACAGGATGCTCACCCCTCGACGGACCGTTGACCCTGCAACAACATCTTCTTCGCGGTGTTGACCTCCGTTGTTGGCAGGCCGCAGGTGTAGCCTTCGCACACGTACAGTGCCGACTTGCCTCCGGATGCGGTCTGGTTCTTGACAAACGGAACAACCGACTCAAGCATCCTGCCCGCTTCACCGGTCTCATGCTGAAGTACCACGGTGCGCGGCCGAAACCCCTTGAATGCTTCGTCGATCAATGCTCCTTCTCCGTCTCCGCCTTCACCGAGTGCGATGACCACTTCCCTGCGCGGCCCGAGATGATAGTCCAGCGCGGTGAGCATGAAAGGAAATGCCGAAGGCGCCTCCCGGATATCCGAAGAGAAGGCCTTGAATGCGCTTTCTACCTGCTCCCCGATCCCGCGATCCCCCGTGATATGTGCCAGCCGGGTCAGGGCCAGAAGCGCAGCGGAGTTGCCCGACGGAATCGCACCGTCGTGCAGTTCTCCGGGATTCAGAGCAAGCGTCTCGCCGTCGGCGGGGGCCACGGAAAAGCGCCCTGTCGAACGATCTCGAAACAGCCGGTCCATGTCGCGGGCAAGGCCCGCCGCCTCCGCGAGCCACCGGGCCTCCAGCGTGGCACCGTACAGATCGAGAAGGCCGTTGCAGAGAAATGCATGGTCCTGCAGCAACCCAAGCCCTTCCGCCTTTCCGCCGAACCAGCGCTTCAGCAGACGACCGTCGTCTCGACGGATGTTTTTCAAGACGAACTCCGCGGCACGCACTGCTGCCCGGGCGTAAGCCGGCTCATGAAGGGCGCGCGATGCCTTCGACAGCGCCGAAATCATCAGGCCGTTCCAGTCGGTGAGAATCTTGTCGTCACGAAGGGGCCGCACCCGGGTATCGCGCCGTTGAAGCAGCTTTGCCCGGCACGCGTCAAGCCCGGGAATTAACGCCCGCACGTCTATTCCCTCCTGAGCCGCGAACTCGGCCACCGGCGTCGATACCGCCAGGACGTTCTTGTGCTCGAGAATCCCCTCGTCGGTCACGCCGTAGAACCGGCAGAACAACTCACCGTCGGTCTCTCCAAGCACATCGAGAATTTCGTCCTTTGTCCAAAGGTAAAACTTCCCTTCCTCCCCTTCACTGTCCGCGTCCTCCGCCGCGTAGAACCCGCCTTCCGGATGCCCCATGTAACCCGACACATACGCAAGCGTTTCAGCGACGATACGACGGTACTCGGGATTTCCGGTCACCTCGTATGCCTCCGCGTACGCCTGCACAAGCAGCGCCTGATCGTAGAGCATTTTCTCGAAATGCGGCACGAGCCAGGTCCGTTCGGTGCTGTACCGGTGGAATCCGCCTCCGAGGTGATCGTATACTCCGCCGAAGGCCATTTGGTCCAAGGTGAACGTGACTATCCTCAAGACTTCATCGCTGCCGGTTCGATACCAGTACCGAAGTAGAAACATGAGCGCATGTCCCATGGGGAATTTCGTGCCGCTCGAAAATCCTCCGTACAATGGGTCGAATCGCCCCGCAAATTCGCCCACAGCCTCCCTCAGCGTATCCTCATCGGGCATGGACCGCGACCCGGGCGGGTCTTCGCGAAAGACGTCCACAACCTTGTCGGCTTGTTCCAACAATTCCGGCCGACGCTCATTCCACGCTCGCGCCACTCCCCGAACGACAGAAAGGAATCCCATCCTTCCCGGCACATCTCGCGGTGGGAAATACGTACCGGCAAAAAAGGGCTTCCTGTCCCCCGTGAGGAACACGGAAAGCGGCCAGCCGCCGGCGCCCTTCATGGCCTGGGTTGCCGCCATGTATGCGTGATCGAGATCGGGACGCTCTTCGCGATCGACCTTGACACTCACGAAGTGTCTGTTGAGGACCTCCGCGATCTCCGGATTCTCAAACGACTCCCGCTCCATCACATGGCACCAGTGACAGGCCGAGTAGCCGATCGAAAGGAATACCGGCTTGTCCTCACGGCGGGCCTTCTCAAACGCCTCGTCTCCCCACGGATACCAGTCGACGGGGTTTGCGGCATGCTGCTGAAGATACGGACTACGCTCCGCCGCGAGGCGGTTTTTTGTGTCGAAGCCCCTGGTAGACGTATTCATGGCAATCACCCTCCTCTCAAAAACAATACGAATAGCGGGGGTAGAAAGTTGAAGAGCAACCGCGTTTCACAACCCAACGGTTGAGGCAAGCCCCGGCAAGCTGTGAGAAAGGGTTTTCTTCTTTCGAAATCCAAACCCCGGCATCGAAGATCACGGCAGGAATACTTCATATGAGCCCGGGTGTGCGACTCATCGATACGTCACTGCCCGGAAGGGGGAACGCTCAGTCCTCTGAGAGGTTACTTCCGCATTGACGGGAAGCTTTGTTTTCGATGTGTCGATGGAGAAAGGTTCGGCCCGGCGACAAGCGCTTTGGATCCGGCCGGGATGTTCGTTTCGGACTGAAGCGCGAGGCGCCGCCACGTACCGCCGCGGGAGTAGATACCCATGGGCGGCCCGTTCCGGCGTCGCCGTTTCAGGCGGCGATCTCTCGGAAGGTTATCATCACCTTCTTGACCGGATACCCCATCTTCCCGGTCATGTCCTTGAGGTAGTTCTGAAGCATTTCGCGGCACTTCTCCCCGACATAGTCTTCCCGCAGAAGCTCCTCGCCTTCATCGGTGAACTCATCGGTGAGCTTCTCCAGTTTCTTTACGGCCTCGCCCTGCTCGTTGATCAGAATGCCCTTTTGCGGGTAGGTGACATTCGTGCCGTTGATCACCGGTTTCTTGACCCGTAGCGGAGGAGCCTTGAACTCCAGGGTATCGCCCGAAGGACTGAATGACATGGAGTAGCCGTCCTTGTCAAAATCGATATAGAAATCGAACGTCACGCTCGATGTTACCTTGACTTGCGCGCTGCTGATTTTGAATCCCAGCACTTTCTGCACCGTGGTGTCGGTGAATACGAGGGTCTTGGTCTCCGATGCCAGGACAAGCTGCGTGAGCCCTTCGAACTTCTCCGGATAGCTGACCCTGGTGGTTTGCCGGGCGCAGGAGAGCAGAGCACAGCAAAGCAGAATCGATACCGACAGTTTGTTCATCTCAGGTCTCCCGAGCAGATGGATCCTCAGCGTAATGTCACCGTGCACAAAATACACCCACGCGTGCCGAAACCGCAATGCACGCGTATTTCGACGGCACATCTCCCCTGCCCCTCACTGCGCTGTCCATCCCCCGTCGATCGTCACTGCGGAACCGGTCATGTAACTGCATGCCGGGGAGCAGAGGTACAGGGCGATGCCCCGGATTTCATCAGGGTTTCCCCACCGTCCGACAGGAATCTTTTCGGCCAGGGCCTGGGCGGCGCCGGTCTCTTTCAGCGGCTCATTCATGGGAGTCATGAACGGACCTGGACACAGCGCATTGACACACACCCCGCGGGCCGCGCTCTCCAGCGCAAGGGTCCGCGCCAACCCCAGAAGCCCCGCCTTGGAAGAGCAGTAGGCGGCGCGACCCGGGAGACTTATGTGGGAAAGCATGGAGCCCAGAAGTACGATTCGTCCCCAGCCCCGGTCGGTCATTCCCGGCAACACCTCGCGGCATATCACAAACGCACTGGTGAGGTTCGTATCGATGACCAGACGCCAGTCTTCATCGGTAAGCTCCTTCGCGGGCTTGCGCACATTGGTCCCGGCGTTGGCCACAAGGATATCGGGTTCACCGAGTTGGGCCGAAGCTTCCCGGACAAACGCTCTGTTGTCCTCGGTCTTCGCAACATCGGTCGCCATGCCGAATGTCGTACGCCCGGTGATTCCCGCCACCTCTTCGGCTACTCTCCGGGCATCATCTTCATTCCGCGAGCAGATCGCCACACGGGCCCCGGCGCGCGCAAGCGTCTCGGCCACGGCCCTGCCCAGCCCCCTGGTAGCGCCGGTCACCAAGGCGGTCTTGCCGGTAAGGTCGAAGAAAGAATTGTTGTTCAAGATGCCTCCATTGTGGTATTGGGTCATCCCGTGTGACCACAGATCCTCGGTGCGGTTCCTCGGCCGCGGCAGGAGCAAATCCCGGGGGAGTCAGGCGCGCCGTCCTTGGTGGTGTATTTTCCGCGCCGATTCCGTGCTATGGTTGGACGTGCGAATCTTTGTGCTCGTCGCAGAAGGCAACGAACACCGTCAGGGTACCTTCCTTCCTGCATTGCAGGTTTGTACATTGCCGTATTCCGCTCTTTCTTCGCAAACGATAAGTTCTGCATTCTCGTCTCTGAGCATCCTATCGAAATGCAGTTCGTTTGGCCGAAACAGATCGGAAGGTTCCTGTCTGAGGCGAACGGCGGCCATGCGACAGTATTCGCGGTCAATCTCTACACCGATGCTGTTCCGCGAGTTCTTCATTGCGGCGAGCATTGTCGTGCCACTTCCGCAAAATGGGTCAAGAACAGTGTCCCCCCAGAAGGAGAACATCTTCACAAGTCTCGAAGCCAGTTCAAGCGGGAAAGGAGCTGGATGCTCTTTCGTTGATGCACCGCTGATGTTCCAGAATTGCTGGAACCACTTGGAGAAATCATCTTTGGGAATTGTGCTGAGCCGTCGTTGCTGCTCAGTTGGTTTTCTGTATCCACCGGGTTTCCTCTGCATCAGGATGAATTCAATATCGTTCTTAATTATTGCATTCGGTTCGTAAGGCTTGCCGAGAAAAGCTGAATTTCCCGAAACCTCATATGATGCATTACTGATCTTGTGCCAGATGATAGGGTTCAAGTTATCAAATCCGATTTCACGGCAACGAACGCAGATATCGGCATGCAGGGGAACTACGACATGCCTTCCATTGTTTTTTCGTCTTGACAAGCAAACGTCCCCGACCACGCAGACAACTCGTCCACCAGGAACCAGAACGCGATAGCACTCTCTCCAAACCTTTGTGAGTTGATCGAGAAAGTCCTCGTACTCCTTTAGGTGACCCAGTTGCGCCTTACTGTAGTTGTATTCCTTAAGCGTCCAATAGGGCGGCGAAGTCACCACGAGGTGAACCGATTCGTCGGGAATGAATGAAAGCTCCCGGGAGTCCCCTTGAATAAGCCGGTGCGTAGTGCGTACCTGCTCCTTATGTCCATCACGGTTCTTCAAATTGCTACTCCCTACAAGTAGATTGCAATCTGGGCAATCATGGATTTCACGAATAGAAGAAACGAAAGGTCGTCTGCCGGTTCGGTGTGGTCTCCTGCAAGACCCGACAGTCTGTCTGCCTTCATAAACGCGGATGCGGAGTAGTGTTTCTCGCGAACCAGCTTTCGACAGAAGAACTCATATCTCCTGGCGTATGATGCATTCTTAAACTCCGGAAGAACAGGAAAATGCGGTTCGCGGGTCTTGACCGGCGAATTGGATCCGGGACAGTCTTCAAGCAGAAAGAAATAGCCCAACCAAGGCTTGACAGTCCTGTTCAAGGCCCCCTCGCGAAACGCAGTCCACAGATCCAAAGCGCTCCCCATTGCCTCTTCAGTCCGGTTGTTGAAGTTGTTTCCGAAGGATGGACCTACTTGCGACTTGGCTTCAAGGGCGATAATCAATTGTTCATTCCGAACTACAAGAAGGTCCCATTCCTTTGTTGGGCGGAAGTAACCCGGCAATTCAAGCTTCTTATTGTGGAAGACGTTTTCCGGTTTCTCGCCGGCTTCGAGAATCAAGCCCGTAAGCAGTGAAATGAAACCATTCATTTGGGCGCCGCCCGTGACGGAGCCCCTAGCACCTTGGTCACTTCTTGCATTCGTCTTCTGCCTACTGCCCTGAGCTTCACGCGTCATCCAGTAATGGGCGACAGCCTCCTTGACGCCTTTGTCGAGGTTACTTCCGTCAAATTCAGCGGGATTCTTCATTCGACTCTTCACTCGTTCCCATCGCCCCACGACGGGACGATTCATGGGCACGTCTCCAGCTACCCAAAATACTTGCTGCGCTATCTTTGTCAGAAATAAGAAATTGGCGCGAAAACTGCACCAACTCCCAATATACTCACCTCCTGATGTGCTGTCAATGCCCGGATGACGCTTGGACATCACATGCTGTGACCATGCTCGCCGCACCGGTCCGGCAACCGCTCGCCTTCTCCAAAAGTCAGCGAAATGCAAAAGCTCAGCAGACACATCTCGAAGGATTTTTCCAACGCTATCACTCCATGCCTTTGCCGGATCCATCCATTGCCGGGAATTGCGTCGAACGACCAAATAACCTAATAACTATAAAATCAGTGAGTTACACACATCAACACCTACTGCAAGACTTTTTTTTCATATTCCCCATTGACAAACCCCGAAAAATGTCGTATATTTAGTGTGTTAGCTAAGTAATACACTAACACGGAGGTACACGTGGTACAACTGACCGATCTTTCCTTTGCCTATACCAAAGAAAAGGGCGCCCTGTTCCACCAGCTCGATCTCAGCCTCACCGGGGGCACTATCTGCGGCCTTCTGGGCAAAAACGGCGCCGGCAAGACCACGCTGCTCAAGATTATCTGCGGGCTGCTCTTTCCTCGCGCCGGCGCCTCGACCGTACTCGGATGCGACACCCGACGCCGCTCCCCTGAATTCCTGCAAGATCTCTATTTCATCCCAGAGCAATTTCACGTTCCTTCGGTCACGGTCGCCGCCTACCGCAAATACTATGCTCCGTTCTACCCCCGATTCAACGGCACCGATTTCGATGCGTGGCTTGAGGAATTCGGCATTCGGCCGAACCAGCGCCTTACGGCCCTTTCCTATGGTAACAAGAAGAAATTCCTTGTTGCATTCGGCCTTGCCACCCATTGCCGCGTGCTGATCCTCGATGAGCCGACCAACGGACTCGATATCCCCTCAAAAAGCCGGTTCCGCAAGCTTGTCGCCGGTGCGCTCACCGAGGATCGACTGTTTATCGTTTCAACTCATCAGGTTCGCGACACGGAAAATCTGATCGATCCCATAATCATCCTGGACAACGGGCAGGTGGTGTTTCATCACACAACACAAGAGATTGCGGCCCTGCTGTCGGCCCAAACCGTCGATGATCCCGCCCGGATCGAAAACGTGCTCTACAGCGAGAAGACGCTCGCGGGATTCAGGGTTGTCGCACCGCGCACGACCGGGACCGAATCGCGTATCGACCTCGAACTTCTCTTCAACGCCGTCATCTCCGACACCAAAGCAATGGAAGCACTGTTCGCCGAAAGAGGCGCGTAATGAATTCTCCCCTGCAGGTACGGCCTCGACGCCTCGGTCTTATGATGCGAAACGACATTCTCTCGCAGGCAAAGGGTATCGGTCTTACGGCGGGCGCGGCCTTCGGCCTCATGTTTGTCACCTGGGTTGTCGCCGTGTTCACTCGTCAGACGGGGAACTTCTATCCCTTCTTCTTCGGCGCGGTCATGGTAGTCGGCGGACCGGTGCTGACCAGTCTTTCGTTTTCTCAGATGCACGATCCGCTCAGAGGGATCGGTTATCTTACCCTGCCCGGCTCGCTTCCGGAGAAGTACCTCAGTAAACTCATCCTCACTTCGGTGGGCTTTGCCGGGGCCGCCGTCGTCTTCTTCTTCGCTTTCTCCCTGGTGGCCTCGTTGTGTGCCCGCATTGCGTTCGGCATCCCCATGCCCGTCTTCACACCGGGTCGCGGGGGAACGCTGCAGGCACTGCTCGTGTTTCTTCACCTCCATCCGCTTTTCTTCTTCGGCAGCATCTACTTCGGACGATTCGCGCTCCTCAAAACACTGCTGTGTGTCTTCTCGCTGGTGATCGGAATCGGCATTCTGATGGTCTTTGTCGGATGGTCGCTCTTTTCCACGGTCGACGGCGCGGTGGCCGTGCACAATCTTGCAAGCAACGTCTCCACGTGGGTCGGCGTGCACGGGCCCGCGGCCAAGACCGCCGCCGTGATTATCGGCCGCTATGTTCTGCCGGTCTTTTTCCTGGGGCTCGGCTTCCTTCGTCTGACCGAATACGAGGTGAAGAATGGAGTTTAAGAAAGCCCGCACCATTTACGATCAGATCGCCGACCGTATCCGCGAAGACATACTCCGCGGGCGCCTGCAAGCGGGAGACAGGATTCCCTCGGTACGGGAGACGGCGGTGGAGACCGAAGTCAACCCCAACACGGTGATGCGCGCCTATATGTCCCTGCAGGACATCGGTGTCCTTGTCAACCGTCGCGGCATGGGCTACTACGTGGCCGACGGCGCGCACGAAAAGGTACGGGCCATGAAGAAGCGTGAGTTCATCGAAGAAGAGCTGCCCTCACTGATAAAGATGATGGAGCTTCTGGAGATCACACCCGCCGATCTGCTGCGCATGATCGAGACGGCAAAGGAGCACGACTATGAAACTGAGTGACAAGATTCTGCTGGGATTCCTCGCGGTCGTGGTAGCCGCGGCACTGGCCGTCGTCTTTGCTCTTCGAGCAGCCGGCACCACAACCGCGGGAACATCACCGGCACTGCAGCGGTTTTCGACCGACTCCCTTGCCTACCGGGGCGAAGCGTTCTCCAGGATACGGGCGCAAGGCGGCGGGTGGAAGCTGAGGATCGCGCGGGCCGATTCCCACGCGGTCACGATCACGCGCGAGGACGAGACCCGTCAGAAGGTAAGGATCACGGCCGAAGATGGTACTCTTGTCCTGAAATCCTCGAGTATGGCGCTTGCCCACGAAACGATCGTGGCCGACATAGCGACCCCTCGCCTCCGGTCGCTTTCAATCCACGGCGCGGTCGATGTTGCCGTCTCGGGTTTCACCGAAGACTCCCTTCGTTTCACATCGGCCGGAGGCTCGCAGACAGTTATGAGAAACTGCACTATCGGCCGCCTCTCTTTGAATCTGGGCGGGTTCTCCGATGTCAAGGCGAAGGAGTGCCGGATCAGAGAAGCCGAGTTGAATACTTCCGGAGCCTACGGTGTTGTCCTGTCGCTCGACGATGGAAAGCTGCGGGGCCGGGCCGAAGGCATGGGCGGCATCGAAATCTACGGGACCGTAGCCGAAAACACACTTGAGACCGCGGGACTGGTTGACGTATCGTACCACGACTGACGCGCCGCGCGCGGAAAGGAGATTCTCATGAATGCCGAACAGGAAAACCAAACCCGCCCTCTTCCGGGCGAGGGACCTGCGCCGAACGCCGCCCTGACCGCACAGGCGCGGGAGCGTTTGAGCGGGAACTGGAAATTCGGGGTCCTGGTGTCGTTTCTCTACTTTCTTGTCGGTGTCCTGCCCTCCAGCATCGATAGTATCGGCGGACTGATCGGGCTGCTCCTCGGCGGTCCGCTTGCGCTGGGCCTGGCAATTCTTTTCCTGGCCTTTGTGCGCTCCGGAGAAAAGCAGGTTGATCGGCTGTTCGAAGGGTTCAAACGGTTCACGCAGGCCATGCTGACGTACCTCCTCATGGTACTGTATATCGTCCTCTGGGCGCTGCTGCTGATCGTTCCCGGGATCATCGCAGGCATCTCCTACTCCATGACCTTTTTCATTCTCGCCGACAACCCCGGACTGACCCCGAGTCAGGCACTGGAGAGAAGCAAGGCAATGATGGAGGGGAAGAAAGCACGCTTCTTCTTCCTCGGTTGCCGATTCATTCCCTGGGCCCTTCTGTGTCTGCTCACGGCGGGGATCGGCTTCCTCTGGCTGTTTCCGTACGTGTACACGACTGTCACGCTTTTCTATGAGGAGATCAAGGGAGAAATGGGAAACAGCTACGAGACGGCCCGGGACGGTCGTAACAGTCAGGACTTCGGTTGAATTGTCTGCGGTCGCGGCAAGGGCGCCGATGCCGCAAGAGTATGGGCATAGCAGCGGGGAAGCAACATGTCATATCGATGGTCGAAAGAAAAGGCAAACGATTGGTATGGGCGCCTGCCCTGGATGGTTGGCTGCAATTTCATCCCATCCACGGCAATCAATCAGTTGGAGATGTGGCAGGAAGAGACCTGGGATCCCGTCACGATCCAGCGGGAGCTGAGCTGGGCAGCCGGACTCGGATTCAACACGGTTCGAGTCTACCTCCACGACCTTGCCTGGGCCTCTGATGCGGAGGGATTGCGAAACCGTATGGAGAGTTTCCTCCATATCAGCGCAGGCCTCGGCATTCGACCCCTGTTTGTCTTCTTCGACGACTGCTGGAACGGCTCGCCGGTTGTGGGCAAGCAGCCGGAGCCCGTACCAGGTGTACACAATTCCGGATGGGTCAAGAGTCCGGGAAACGAGCTTATGCGATGCAGGGAGAAGTGGACGGTCCTTGAGGAGTATGTCACGGACGTGACGGCGCATTTCAGACGCGACGAGCGCATCCTGGCCTGGGACCTGTACAATGAACCGGGCAACGGCGAGCGGGACAATCAGGCACTGGAGTTGCTCGATCTTGTTTTTTTGTGGGCACGCGCAGGCTCCCCCTCTCAACCGCTCACCTGCGGCGTGTGGTCCGATGACCTCCGGTTCAGGAAGCTGCAACTCGAACTCTCCGACATCGTCACCTTCCACAGTTACGGCGACCTCGAAGACCTTCGCCGGACGATCGACAGGATGAAACAATACGATCGGCCGGTTCTGTGCACCGAGTACATGGCGCGCACCAGGGGAAGTCTGTTCCGCACACACCTGCCCGTGCTGAAAGAGCACCATGTGGGCTGCTACAACTGGGGCCTGGTCGCCGGTAAAACGAATACCATTTTTCCGTGGGGCTCGAAGCAGGGCTCGCCGGAGCCACCACTATGGTTTCATGATATACTTCGACCGGACGGCAACGCATTCGATCCCGATGAAGTCTCGCTCATTCGCGAGCTGAGCCGAAGGTAACAACCCATCATCGTGCATCTGAGGCAAATGGACGGGCGATCCAGCCGGCGGTTCGGGGCCGCCGTCACCTAACACCACCATTTCGGCGCCCGACAAACTGCCTTTGACCACTGAGCATGGGTGCACAACTCGACGCATTACGGCAAACGGCTCCCCGTCGTCATCCATCCCCATGACCTTTCACGACATTCGGCAGTGTTGCATACCAGGGAGGAACACAATTCACACAATCGACCGTGCTGAACCATGAACGTTTGAAACATAACAGGCTTGCGCACATCGACTATTTTAGAAGGAACAGAACAATGCGCGGTCACATCCTGCGCCTGGCCGCAAACACTTGCAGGGCTGAGAGGGCGGGAACGACGGTGGGTGAAGGTGCCGGAAACCGGATCGGAAAGGAGCAAACAGTGGTATTCAAGAAGTTTCTTATGAGGCGCGGTTTCGTTTCCGGAATCGCCGCGGGTCTTGTCATGATTCTCTCCTTGAAGGGTCATGCGGAAGAAGGTATCTTCGTCGACGAGGAACCCGATGAGGAGCACGTGCAGACCACCTCGCGCGTTGTCGACCACGAAGGGTACACGAAAGAGGACCTGTACGACAAGTATCTTGCCTACGGCAAGATGAAGAGAGCGGGTTTCACCGTTGCGGGTGTCGGCTCCGCGTTCACCGTGTTGGGCATCGTTCTGGTATCCTCGGCCGACTGGTCAACACAATCCACACCAACCGGCTCGCAAACAACTACGAGCGACCCCGCCGGCGGTTTCGGCCTGTTCGGCCTCATCCTGGGAATCCCCGGCACTATTGCGGGTCTGATCCTGGGAGGAATCGGAAACTCAAAAGAGAATGAATACGAAAGGCGCTATCACGAGTTTGCGCTTCGCTATGAGCCCGAGACGAATAAACTCGGACTGACCTGTCGCCTTTCTTTTTGATCGATCCCCAACGAGACGAAGAAGAGCGAAACACTGAGCAGAGCAAAAAGCCCGGGATTTGCATCTCTCTCCCGGCGAGTTTCTCCGCACCGCCGCCGCAAAAAAGATAAAGAACCTTGAAAATGTTTCTTTCAAGGGATTATATTATGTATGCATAACCGCATATACAACATCCTGGATCAGCCATGCAGCGAACCACCATAATGCTTCCGCCGACCCTCAAACAGAGAGCGGAGAAGAAAGCCCGGCAGTTGCACCTCTCTCTCGGCGAGTTTCTCCGCACCGCCGCCGAGGAGTTTCTCGAAAGGCTTGAGCGCCCCCGGACCGCCGATCCCCTCGCGGGTTCGGACTATCATATCGAGCAGTTGGCGCCGCCGCGGGTATCCGAAAACGTAGACCGTTATCTCTACGGCAAGCGGAAGTGACCGAATTCATCTGGATCGACACGTCGTTTCTCTACGCCCTCTTCGCGCGGGCCGATATCAACCATACCAATGCCGAGTCGATCTGGAAACAGATTCTCAGCAAAGGAATCACGGGGGTGATATCAAACCTCATTCTTGCCGAACTCGGCACTCTCCTCGCATATCGGTTCGGACATTCCACGGCAGCCTCACGCATCGGAATGGTGTTGGACTCCACGATTATCAGACGCGTGTACGTGGACAGCGACATCGAAAGCGGTGCCCTCGCGTGGTGGCGCACGTTCGGCGATCAGAGCTTCTCGTTCCCGGACTGCGTCTCCTTTGAGATCATGCGCCGCACGGGGATGCGTCGCGCACTCTCATACGACAAGGATTTCGGGATTGCCGGCTTCGAGCAGGTCCGCTCTGCCCGCGGGCTGTGAAGGAAGATTGGCGGGAGCGGACTCTCCGTGAAGCTCGAAATCGACACCAGGACTCCATCGGGCGCGAAGGTAGCTGAGCATTTCCACAGCGGCCCGATCATATTCACGGTCAATCACCACGACTTGCCTTCCCTCTTCGCAGGGAAGCTTCACGCCCTTCTATTCCGCGGGTTCGTCAAAGGCCGCGACTACTTCGACCTCATGTTCTTCCTTTCGAAGAGAGTGCCTTTCAACGCGCAGTTGCTCCGCAACGCAACCCTCCAGACCCATCCGGAGACTTCACTGGACTCAACCGACGAAGTCCTCCGGCGTCTGAAAAGACGGCTGAGGGAGGTCGACGAAAGCAACATAGCCGGGGACCTGGCGCCGTTTCTCCTGGAACCTCATGACCTCCGGTTCATCACATCGAAGAACCTGATCGAGGCACTGAACCGCAACATCGCTGAAGGGGTATTCGCTGAGGCTCCGTGACCACCGCCGCTGCTTTCGTTGTGCCGGCGACAGGGGGAGCCTCTCCTTCCCCGAGTGCTTCTCCTGTGAGATAGTAGTCCGCACCGCTGTTTCCACTGGAAGGTCCTGGAGCCATCGTACCGCATTCGGCATCCGGGAACCGGGCGAAGGTTTCTCAACCGCCTTGTCCGCCAAGCAACTCCCTGAGCTTCCCGGCGAGTTCCGCGTACTGATACGGTTTCTGTACGAAACCGGCGAGGTTTCTCCCGGTGAAACGCTGGGTGGCATCCTGTTCGTTGTAGCCGCTTGAGAGAATTACCTTGACGTCGGACTGAAGTTTCCGCAATTCCTGGAAGCACTCAACGCCGTCCATGGTCGGCATGGTGAGATCAAGAAGCACGCACAGAATCCCGCCCTTTTTCTTCTTGAACTCCTCCACTGCCTCTTGACCGTCACGTGCAACAATCGTGGTGAAGCCCATGCGGGAGATCATTTTTTCAGCCGCCGTCCTTACGGTGTAGTCATCGTCGACAATCAAAACGGTTCCCGTCCCCACCGTAGTCGCGGCCGGGGTCGATTTCCGCCCCTGCACGCCGTTGTCACCATGGTCCTCCGACAGCTCCCGCTCCGGGAACAGCACCTTGAACGTGGATCCCTTGCCCGGCTCGGAATAGATTCGCACGGCCCCGTGGTGTCCTCGGACAATCCCCAGAACGGCGGAGAGGCCCAGGCCCCTGCCCGTGAACTTGGTGGTGAAGAACGGGTCAAAGAGTTTTCGCGTAGTTTCCTCATTCATTCCGCAGCCTGTGTCGGCGACCTCAAGATACACGTAGTTTCCCGGCGGGGGGTGTTCGCTGATAAATGGAGATTGGAGATATTCGGAGGTACAGTGCTGAAGGCCGGTGGTAATCGTGATGGTGCCGGTCGAATCCCCGATTGCGTCGGAGGCATTGGTAATCAGGTTCATCACCACCTGACGTATCTGGGTGGCATCGGCAAGAATCGGCGGAAGGTCTTCGGCAAAATCGTAATGGAGCCGTGCTTTCTTTGAAATGGATACCTCGAGCAGGTGTGACATTTCCCGCACAAGGACACCCACTTCAATGGGTTCGATAACGAATTTTCCCTTCCCCGAATAGGCCAGCATCTGTCGGCAGAGGTCGGCGGCGCGGCGAGAGGCGGTCTCGATGTCGGTCAGGCATTCGCGGGAAGGCGACTCCGGGGGCAGGTCGAGCAAAGCAAGGTTTGCGTTTCCGAGAATCCCGGTCAGCAGATTGTTGAAATCGTGCGCGATGCCGCCGGCCAGAACACCCAGACTTTCGAGCTTCTGGGTATGCTGTACCCGGCGTTCGTAGTCACGCTCCTTCTCTTGCGCCTTTTTCCTTTCGGAAATGTCCAGCCGTACCCCGGTGATACGCACCGGCTTGCCCTGATTGTCACGCTGTACGATTTTCCCGCGGTCGAACACCCATTTCCACTCCCCCGACCCGGCTTTCATCCGGTACTCGACGTCGAAAAACTCCTTCCTTCCGCTGAGATTTTCGTCAACAGCCTCCCGCACAATCGGCAGATCGTCGGGGTGCACCAGAGATTGATGAAAGGCAAGTGTCGGTTCTATTTCTTCGGGCTCGTACTCCAGCATTGTCGCCCACCGCCGGTTTACCGTAACCCTGTTGGTTCTGGCGTCGAGTTCCCAAACGCCTTCTTCGGCGCTGCTCAATGCCAGATTCAGACGCTCGCCGTATTCCCGAAGATGGATTTCCGTCCTGCGACGCCGTGCCACGTTTGTCATCAGCAGAACAACCAGGATCAGCAGAACAATGAAGACCGCGATGGAAACGGACACCGGAACCCGGTGCTCTCGAAACAGGGAGTACGGCTCGTTGACCACCAGGGCGCCTTCGGGAAGGCGCGCCCGGGCGACATTGAAAAATCGCAATTGTCGATCGTCGAACATGAACCTCGTCGGGCTTTGGCCCACCGGAATTGACCGGGCCGATTCTCCGGAAAGAATACGCAGGCACTTCCGCGATGCCATGCGTCCCTCGGCATGCCCGTCGGTAAGCTTCCCCCCGACAATACCGGCGCCGAGGTAAAACTGCCAGACCGCATACATGGGCGCCATACACATTGGCGCAAGCCGCTGCAGGTTGACTTCGTGAGACAGTACACGCCCTTCGCTGTCGGGAGGGAAGACAAACACGAACACGAGGTCCTCCCGGTCCAGTGGAGCGACGTGTCGGGCCAGTTGCTCAAACACCGGGTATTCCAGATACCGAAAAGAGACGCGGTCGGTGAATTCATCGAACACTTTCCCTGCCGTACGTTTCAAAGCCCGACCGGTTCGGCTGCCGTCGAGAATCACGTGCACGCGGCGAGTGTCGGGATGAAGCCGCAGGGCCGTTTCCATGGTGGCGCGAATATCGATTGACTCCAGCAGACCGGTCATGGGGCGCTTGTCCCGCATCCGGGGCTCGTAGCCACTGACGCTGCAGAAGACCAGGGGGACATCGGGAAACAAGCTGTCGCCGGTGGTCATCATGAAGTTAAAGGCATGGTCGTCGGAGCACAACAACACATCAACGGGCCGCCCGACGTATTTCAGCTTGAGATACCTGGCATACTCCTGGAAATAGCCATCCGATGTAATTCGTCTGGTATCCATGAATTCGGTGCAGAGTTCGACCTGTTCCGGGTAGGGGGCAAACGCCGCGTGAATTCCCTCGGAGATGTGATCGGTCCAGGAAAAGCCGTGGTGATAGGAATGCAATACCAGGACGCGGGATCGCGACGGAATCGAGAACCGCGGCTCGGCAAGCGAATCGGCGTGTGCCTCGGCGGGTCGTCCGTGGAGGTCGAAACCGAGCAACACCAGGAGAAAAAGGACGAGCAATGCGCGCGGCGCTGCACGAATGATACTCGTGCGATGCTCATCGTCACCCGTAAAGCCGGCAGGAAGCCGGGAATGCCTTTGGGGGCCGGCCGACACGGCAACTACCCTCCTTCATATCAAATATATACTCTACCGTACCTGCAGACTTTTGTAAAGTCCGTTCCGCGGTATGTCCTGCCGACACCACACAGCAGGTCCACCTTCCAGATTTCCGGTATGGGGGACCCGGCCGGCCGGGGGGGGACAGACACAAGCGGGGCGCGCCACAGCCCGCTCCGGAGAAATCCACGGCGGTCGAGACACGTATTCCCCGACGTGTGCGATGGGGCGCCGCCCGCGTTCTCGAATGCGGCGATCCCGACATGTGACTCTGTGAGAAAGCCGGCATTGTGTGCTACGGCGGCTTCCGCGCGCACAACACGTCCCGGAGCCCTCAAAACACGGTCCGGTTCGCGTGCGGGACGTATTTTACGGCCTCCTCAGAGAAGATGCTTGCGCTTTCGCCTTTCAAAGCTTCGCCGCAATGAATCCGCCGCTGCTCCTGAAAAAGTTCGACGCGACTGTCGGCATAGTGGCGTTACTCGCATTCTTCCTGCTGCTTGCCGAGTAGGCCCCCGTTACCGAACCGTTTCTGCCCGTTTTCCGGAAGATTAACTTTGGCGTGTTGCTCTTTTTCACCGCCGATGTCCTCCTCAGGTTTTTTTCGGCGCCGAGCAAAATCTCTCATCTCAAGACCCACTTCTTCGACCTCATTGTGTTCATTCCCCACGTCCAGTTCGTCGAAGGTATCGAGAACTACTCTTTCTTCACGATCCTGCGGCAGGCGGTGATTGTCGTAATGCTGATTGGCCGAACGAAACGCACCCACCGATTTGTGGCATCACTGGGGCTCAAGCCTGCTCAACTCATGATCACCAGTTTCTTCTTTACGATCTGTGTGGGCGCCTTGCTGCTTTCCCTATCCGCCTTCTGTAACGCCGGATTCTCCACATTCAGCAACAGCCTCATGGACTTCTCCGGAGATATTGCGGTCAACGTCGTCATTGCCGTATTGATCATTCTGGGAGGGTTGGGCTTCGTTGCGGTCAGGGACCTCTATCTGAAAGTATTCCCGTCTGAGACCGGAAGTGCGCGACGCCGCTCGCGTCTCAGGATTCAGACTCGGATCGTGCTGACGGTCACGGTCATGCTTGTTGCAGTCGGCGCACTTGCCGTCGCGGCGCTCGAGGATTCTCTCACCGCGCCGGAGTACTCGATAAAGGAGATGATACTGGTTCCGCTGGCCCGTGGCCAGAGTATCGCCGAAGTGCAGATCCCCGGGGCCTTCGCGGGGAAGAGTCTGCGCGAGCTGGATGTGCGAAAGAATTTCAAAGTCAACGTTGTCGCCATCAAGACACTCAAGCCGGCGATCAACGATCTTGGGGAACGGGAACTGGAGGAAACGGTCGATGTCGTACCTCCAATCGATGAGAAACTGCTCGACGACTGCATTCTGATAGTCGCAGGCGAAGATCGGAATATCGAACGAATCGCAAAGGGAAGAGAATGAACCTGCCCGGGAGAATTCCCGTCTCTATTCGAGCCCTCTGGTTGGTGGTGCTTGCTTTGAGTATCGTGCGATTCGCCATTCATCTTCGCGCGGCCCATGTCGCAGACAGCGGGGTTCTTGCAGCCGCCCTGATCTTCGCCCTTTTCGTTCTCGCGTGGGCATATATGAGCCTTCGTCCGGGTTTTCTCCATGGACGGCTCACCAACTTCCTTCGACGCCTCCTTGCCGGTGAGTACGAAACCGGCATTCGCGACATCCCGTGGATACAGGACGAGGTCTCGCGTCTCACGGCACTGGCCAACAAAGCGGGAGAGCGCATTCTCGCATACGATGAACTGCGTTCGGAACGCACGGGGCTGAGCTTCCGGGCAATGGACACG
>CAZNDN010000057.1:0-24209 GCA_964571815.1 uncultured Fibrobacterota bacterium
GGTATGACAATTCAAGGCGGATCGCAAGCATTTCCCATGGTACAGCGATAGGGGCGCCACCAGGGCCGGCGGGTAATCTGCGGTAATCTGCGTAATCTGTGGATAGACATTTTCTCTGAGAACGCATTTTGAGGGGGTCAAAATGGCTTCTAAGCGATGAGGTAAGTGAAAAATCTCACCGAATTTGACCGGCTTATCTCACGCAAAATGACCGGTCGATCTGATTCAATTTGACCGGTGAATCTCACGGAATGTGCCCGATTCTCGTGTTCCTTCATGGAATTTTTTCTTCTGCCCACAAGCGTTTTCACCACAGCCGTTCGACCGCCGGCACCGACGGCACGCACCCCCAAGCCACTCCCTGTCTCTGGAAATACCGACCACAACGCCGGGCAGTCGCCGGGAATGCAATTCAGACCGTGACCGGGGTCAACTCGAGCTCGTCCCACTTTTCCGCCGGGTATCCGAAATCGATCATGAACCGTGCCGAGAACCCTTCCACATGGGCCATCATTTTTTTTCTGAGGCCTCGAATGGTGGCTCCGTCCACGATCGGGGCGCAGGTTCCCATGATGATCCGGTTGGGCTGACGGTCGATGGTGTATTTCTGCAGGTGCGTGCCGTACGGTCCGCAGGAATGGTTGCCCCGGATCGAGTCGACAATACAGAGCTGTTGTCGGGGCGGTTCCCCGCCGATAACGGCCTCACTCTTGTTAAGGGCCATCATGTAGTTGAGAATATCCATGCCTTCGAACACGGACCGCGGTCGCCGCACGAAGGTGCCGCCGAAGTGATTGTAGAGGCACAGGGCGGTGTCGTTGACCAGGTCTCCTTCGGACTTGTTGGTGGCCATGTTCACGATGATATCGATATTGCCGTCGGCAATGGACTGTGCGCACAGGTAGTCACCCTCGAACGGCGCCGGTACCGCCGCCGCGGTCAGCCCGCCGAGTGCGTCGAATCCGTTGCTTAGAACGACACCTTCGGGAATACCGTTGCCCGGGTATGGCTCGTAGAGATACGGCACCCCGGCCGTGACCGCGCCTGTTGTGGCACCCCCTTCGGGGTACACGGTGATGTAGTCGATCAGGGGAATACCCGTGCCCGTACGTTGAATTCTGATGAAATTCACGTCCTTGTCCAGAGGAACATCCTCGAACAGCGTGTCCTTCCACTCCTTGACCGTCACTTCACCGCTGTCGGTCTGAATTTTGTACATCGACGGAGGTATCACGAGCTTGGTCAGCCAGGGATCACCGTTGACAAAGATGCTGAACGTGAAATCTTCCGGGGTATTGTAGTGCCGAAGCGAGAAGGAGCCTGCCCGCGGCACGGGGAGAAAATCTATGAAACTGAATGTCCCGCACAACCCCACGCCCATCTTCCCCGAGCAGGACCCGTTCGCACTCTCCCAGCAGTTTCGACCCTTCGGGTCGGTGGTCCCGAACGGGTCGCAGACCGTGTCGCACATGTTGGCGGTGTGTTCGATGCAGCCGTTCCATGTTTCCATGCTCTCGGCTTCGATCTGTATGGCGCCGCTTGAATCGACGTCAACCAGACCGGCGAACGGGTCGGCCCGCACTCCTGAACCGGCCGCAAGCATCGCGACAACGGCGATGACTCCCGACCTGCGCAAACGGATACCCATAGTGCCCCCCCTGATGAGCAGGTATGATTGTAGTTGCCATAGAGATAGATCAGGATCGTTGCCGTGCTCGAAAAGGCAACAGCCCCGACCAGAGAGCTTCCGAATCCGAGACGCACAGCAAGGTCGCCGTCGACCCGCTCCCCCGGAACCATTAAATGTACGATACGAATGGAACGGTCAAGAGAAAATGTGATAACCATTTTAGCGGAACGTTGGACAGTACTGATTTCATTGTTTTCGATCGTCCCGCCGGTGACGGTTCTATGGTCTGCCGATGCAAGAAGGATACGGGGCTCCAATGCAAGGGTTGCATCCAGGACCCGGGGCAACCTGCACATACTATTTTTATTCGGCAACGCAGTACTGCGCTTTCAGGACAACTCGAGCCGGGCGCCTGTATCCATGAGCCTTCGCATTAGAGCCGAGTACCGACGACGAAACATGGTGGGGCATCGTGCAAGCGGTCACGACGATGCCCGGAAGTGGGACCTCGCCTTTTGGCAGAGCTGTACTCCTCAGCAGCGACTCTCGGCGCTCGTGGACATTCACCGTGATATCCGTCGGATCAACCGGAAAGACAAGAAGCGGTGAACGCAATCAGCGACTTTGAAGACCTTCTCGAATTGCTGGAGAAGCACGAGGTTCGCTATGTGATCATGGGCGGTCTGGCCTTTATTTACCATGCGAAACCGAGGTTCACCAAGGACATTGATATATGGCTGGATGCGACGAGCGAAAATCTCACCAGGGCGAATACCGCTCTGACTGATTTCGGCTCACCGTACCTGCTTTCACTTCCCCCGAAACGCGACGAAATTCTTCAACTCGGGCTCCCGCCGAACCGCATTGACCTGATCGTAACCGTCGAACGCATGCGCTTTTCGAATGTGTGGAAGAAGAGGGAACGAGGACGGTACGGCGCGGTCACGGCCAATTGGATCGATCTGGACTCGTTGATGGAGATCAAAAAGCGTATCCCCGAGCCGCGTCATCAGGACGATGCTGAGGTCCTTCGGCAGGTCAAGCGGCTCCGCAGGAAGTGAGGGCGTGGAATGGCCGCACCCCGCAGGCCGGCAGCCTGGTCAGCGGGATGCCGGCGGGGTCGCGAGTCGCTCGACCGTGCACCGATCGGCCCGGGTTACGTGCACGAAGAGCATGCCGTGGGGGAGGGGCGCCCGGGCGTGAAGCGGAATGTCTACGCCGCCGGCCGCGGGCGGAACGCGTTTTGTGGTGCGGATCAGCACACGGCCGCGGGCATCATAGACTGCCACGTGCAGTGGTTTGGCCGTCGGTTCAGAGGAGCGAATGCGCAGCACCGGTGAGGCCTGCCGCCGAATGAGCGTGGTCGAAAGGCGGCCGTGCGTCGGCGCCCGCGAAAGGAGATCGCCGGCTGCAACCGGGGGCGGTTCAATGCCGCTGTTCTCCTCCAGAAACTCCACGCATACATCGTGCCACAGCTCTGCGCGATCGAACTGCTCATCCAGTCTGCCCACCATGTGCGCGAAGCGCGCGCTGTCGACGACGGAGCGGACACTGTTCCAGTCGTTGCGCAGGCCGTGAACATACCCGGCGTATGAATTGTAGCGGTGGTACAGCTCCTGAATGAGCGTGCGCCCGGTGGAGAGCTGATCGGTGTACGGTACGTGGTGAAACCACAGCAGGTAGTCGAGCGGACAGGTTTCACGCGAATCGAACAGATCCCGAACCTCGGGATAGTACTGACTCACCGCATCGGTGCCGGTCGCGGTCCTGTCAATTCCAATACCGTCTTCATCCGCTCCATGGTACCCTCCCCAGCACGCCGGACACGGTTTCTTGTGGTTGTTGACCTCCATGATATGGTTCAATCCCAGCGGCATGGTATAGTCGACCGTTCCCTGATGCGAGCGCATCATCATGGCCGTGATGGTTTCCCGTGCCGCATGGTCATGGGTGAAGGTCATTCGTATCCATTCGTCGGCGATTTCCTGCGAGGTCAGTCCCGGGTTCCAGGCCAGGCGGCCGTAGGAATACCAGTTTGACTGGGCGAAGTGGTGCCCGCACCAGTTTGTGGCACTGCCTACATTGGATACTCCCGTGTAGCCGGTCTTCTCGAATCCCTCGGCGCTGCCGTCCAGTATCCGTGCTACGGTGGTTCCCTTGCCCCGTGCGTACGTGTCGAAATCGAGCACCTCTTTCCACATGGGCGCAAGATATACCAGATCTTCATCGTGCCCCAGATACTCCTGTGTGATCTGAAACTCCATCATGACCTTTGTCTGCTGCATTCCACCGAACAACGGATGATAGGGTTCCCGCGGCTGAAAGTCGATCGGTCCGTTTTTCGCCTGCAGAATGACGTTGTCCTCAAACCGCCCGTCAAGGGGAGCGAAGATCCGAAGGCCGCACTTGGCCCTGTCGGTGCCGCAGGTGAGAAAGGTTCGCCACATGACAATACCGTCGTGCTCCGCAAGAGGACGTGCCAGGAGGTTTGCGCCGTCTGCGTGGGTCCTTCCGTAATCGTTGGGCCCCGACTGCCCCTCCGAATTCGCCTTGACCAGGAAGCCGATGAAGTCGGGAATACGGTTGTATATCATTCGAATCCGTTCCCGCCACCAGGCCTTTACGCTTTCGTCAAGAGGGTCGGCCGTTGCCAGGTTGCTGATTTTCATGGGTGCGTTGAACTGAATGCTGATTCCGACTCTCACGCCCCAGGGCCGGAAGACGTCGGCCAGAGCAGCCACTTTGTCGAGGCTCTCCGCCTCGAGCAGACGGTAGTCCGCGTTGACGTTGTTGATGATCGCCCCGTTTATGCCGACCGACGCGTTGGCCCGTGCATAGTCGGTCAGTCGCGGAGGGGGATTGTCCGGCAGCAAATCCCAGTTTCCTCCGAACCAGATTGACCCGCCGGCATACCCGCGCTCAATATTGCCGCCCATGTTGTCCCAGTGATCGAGATAACGAATGGCGTTGCGCGGAGTCTCCGAGCGGTCGAAACCGTTGACGGGCTTGTTGGTCTGGATGAGACGCAGAAGCGCGAAGGCGCCGTAGAGCACGCCGATTTCGCTCCGAGCCGCTATGACGGTTGCTTTTTTCCCGTCGTGTGTCACCGATCGAATCAGAAAACCCTCCTCACCGAGGGAGGTGAGGTCACTGCCCAGTCCGAGCTGAGAAACAATGGGTGATGTCGATGGCGTTCCCGCCACCACTGCACCGACCCGCGTTATCGCGTCTGAAGCGGTAATGGTTGTGTCAAGCAGGCCACTGAGACCGCGCGTCAACTCACTCCGCACGGCTTCCAGGGTCCGGGAATCCCCCGGTGCAACAATGTGAGTGAATGCGGCGCGGCATTGGTTCAGGTAGTCGGTGTTTTTTATTGGATGATACCGCATCCACAGGTCATAACCGGTTTCCGCGGATACAAGATGAAGTGCTCCGGTAAGCATCAGGATCGGCAATGATAGTGACTTCATCGGGTACCTCCTGTTTCGGTTTGTATTCGGCTCTTTCTCCGCTCTATCGCTTTCTTCTTGTTTATCACTGCAATCGGGTAAGCCGGCCTTGCTTATCGTACCTCTGTTTCCACTTGTTCGGTACGCCTTTTTTCCACGGTTGTCGAATCCGGGGGAATACCGCTGATGTCCCGAAAGTACGGCACGCATGCATTGCGCCATTGATCGGCATGCGTGTGCTGCCTGGCAAGTACGGTTTCCACCTGCTCGTATCGTTGCGGATCGATAAAGGGCCGCACCCTGCGCCAATCGGCTTCAAGGCCCCCGACGTATGAACGACCGGACCGGTAGCGGGCGTAGACTTCCTGGATAACCGTTCGACTTGTGCTCAGGCGATAATCGTAGGTGAGGTGATGAAACCAGAGCAGGTACTTCAGGGGGCAGGTATGCAGGCTGTCGAACCGGGAAGAAACTTCCGGGAAGTACTGCCCCACGGCATTGGAGCCGGTGCGGGACGTGCGGTCGAACCCGATCCCGTGTTTGTCGGCACAGTGGTAGCCGGTATTCAGCTCGGGTGCCGGCATGGCGTGGCTGCCGCCGGGAATCATGAGATGGTGCAGACCAAGCGGCGTGGTGTAGTCGACGGTTGCCTGGTGGGAACGCATCATCATCGACCGGATGACCGCAACGGCATCGCTGTCGCTGGTAAAGGTCATTCGTGTCCATTCATCCGCGATCGTTTCGGCTCGGAGTCCCGGGTTCCACGCCAGTCGGCCGTACGCATACCAGTTTGCCTGGGCAAAATGATGGCCGCACCAGTTGTCGTCACTGCCGATGTTGGATACACCCGCGCAGCCGGTTGCGTTGTCATGCAGAATCCGGGCGACGGTCGTTGCTCGACCCCGCGCGTACGTATCGAAATCGAGCACCTCTTTCCACATCGGCGCGAGATACACCAGGTCGGTGGCGTGGCCGAGATACTCCTGTGTGATCTGGCACTCCATCATGATCTTTGTCTGTGTCATCGCACCGAACAGCGGATGGGCCGGTTCGCGTGGTTGAAAATCGATGGGGCCGCTCTTGACCTGCACAATGACGTTGTCCTCGAAGAGGCCGTCGAGCGGCACGAAGGTGTTGTATGCCCGTTTTGCGCGATCGGGATCCGCATCGCCGTACACGAACGCGCGCCACATCACGATACCGTCGTGCGGCGCCAAAGCGCGCGCCAGGCAATTGGCGCCGTCGGCGTGGGTGCGATCGTAATTCTGTGGACCGGGCTGTCCCTCGGAGTTTGCCTTGACCACGAAGCCGATGAAGTCGGGTATCCGCGTGTAAATCCGTGCCGCCTTTCGACCCCACCATTTCCGTACGTTCTCGTTGAGCGGGTCGGCGGTCCCAAGTCCGCCGATCTCCATCGGAGCGGAAAACCGAGCGGTGAGGCCGACGCGTATCCCATAGGGCCGCAGGAGGTCGGCAATTGCGGCGACCCTGTCGAGGTTACGCGGCTTGAGTATCTCGGAATCGGCGTTGACATTGTTCAGTATGGTTCCGTTGATACCGATTGATGCGTTTGCCCGGGCATAGTCTCGCAGCCGTGACGGGATGGTGTCCGGAAGCTTCTTCCAGTGCGGCCCGAACCAGAGCGACCGGCCCGCGTACCCGCGCTCGATGGAGCCGTCCATGTTGTCCCAGTGATTGAGGAAACGGTAGTGGTTGTGCGGCGTGTGCTCGATGTCGATGGTTTCGGGGGAGCCGCCGGTCTGAATGATCCGTGGCAGGGAAAACGCCCCGTAGAGTGCGCCGGTTTCCGTGGATGCCGCGATAACGGTTACGTGCTTCCCTTTCATTCGGGTTGAGCGGATACGGTATCCCTCGGGGCCGAGCCGGGAGATATCGGCCGCCACGGGAGATGCGGCAATCAGAGGGTTTGTTGACGGCGTGCCGGCAATCACGGCTCCGTCGCGGTCCGGTGTGTTGCCGATAGTGATGCTTGCTGTATCGAGCAGCCCCCGCAAAGCGGTCTCCAGCTCATGCCGCAGCGCTCGCATGGTTGCGGACTGCCCCGGTGCGACCACGTGGGTGAAGACACCCCGGTACCGGTGACGACGCGCGCTGTGCGCTATCGGCCCGTAGCGCAACCAGAGGTCATAGCCGGTTTCGCCGGCCGGTGAAGAGTGCAATGCGCTTATCATGCAAACGATTCCCGCAACAACGTGAGATCCCCGTGAATGCGCCTTGTTACGTGCGGGATACGTCATTCAGTTGGCGTTGCTGATGCACTCAGACGTTCACGGGGGTGAAGTCCAGTTCACCCCATTTTTCCGCCGGAAACCCGAAATCGACCATGAACCGCTGCGAGAACCCTTCGACATGGGCCGACATCTTCTTTCTGAGCTTCTCGATCGTCACCGCATCAACCAGCGGTGCACAGGTGCCCATGATCAATCGGTTCGGTTGTCGATCGAGGGTGTATTTGCTGAGGTGCGTTCCATAAGGTCCGCAGCAGTGATTGCCCCAGATCGAATCGATGATGCAGAGTTGCTGCCGCGGAGGCGTTCCCCCGACTACGGCTTCACTCTTGTTCACGGCCATCATGTAGTTGAGGATGTCCATACCTTCGAAAACATCTTGCGGCTGTCGAACGAAGGTGCCGCCGAAGTGATTGTAGAGACAGAGCGCCGCGTCGTTGACCAGGTCTCCGTGCGACTTGTTGGTTGCCATATTGACGATGATATCGATTTCTCCGTCGGCAATGGACTTGGCGCACAGGAAATCGCCGGGAAAGGGTTCCGGAACCGGAGCAGCGGTAAGACCGCCGAGCGCATCGAATCCATTGCTCAGGACAACACTTTCGGGGATACCGTTGCCCAGGTATGGTTCATAGAGGTAGCGAATGCCGGACGTCACCGCTTTGTTCTCGTAGTCCCAGACAAGCCCCTGACCGTCGTAGAGGATGATATTGGCGGCGGGTACGCCCAGACCGGTAAGGGCCGTGCAGAGCTTGCCGACAATCGGGACATGCACGGGAAACAGACTCGTGGTGTCCAGGAGTAGTGCGACCTTGATGTCGGACCAGTTGCGGGCGCCGTTCATGAAGATCGTGCTCCATGCTTCCGAAGGCGTGCTCGTTCCCGAGAGCGCGACGGCACAGGCGTCAAGATCCGCTTCTATTCGGGCCGTGTCCAGAGCGTTGTTCTGCTCGGCAAAACGGGCTTTGTCGATGGGAACATCAATCGGGTCACCACTCAGGCTTCTGGTCACCGTCACACAGACTCCCTCGTTGCAGATCTTCTCTCCATCCGGATACCCTTCCGGACCATATGCCAGCGCCCCGTCCTTGTCGGCCGGAAATCCGGGAAAGACGGCATTGTCATGGCAGCAGACGATACGGTCGTTGGGGATTGCCGGGTTGATCTGCATGCCGTCGGTCCATGCGGAATAGGCAGTCCGAGGACGCAAACCGCCGATGGACGCGGCGGCGATGCCCAGGGAAGAGAGTTTCAGAAATCCTCTTCTGCTTGTTTCTTTCCGTTTCATTGTGGTCCACTCCTTGTATCCCGCGAGACAAATCAGTTGACAAATAAGGTCGAGACTAATCCAGTGCAATGAATCGTGTTGTTCTTGTCCGGGTGTTCCCGGCGCGCAGTCTGACAAAAAACACGCCGCGACCGTCGTGGGGAAGGGTGCAGGTGCCCGGCTTCCGTGCGTCACGAACAAACCGGCGGGCAATGCGCCCCGACGCGTCGACGAGCTCCAGCGTAACGCGTCGGTCGCCTTCGACGGAATAGTGAACAACCTTTCCGCGAATCTCCAGGACCGGTATTTCGGGCATGTCGGCGGGGGCCGCCCGTGAAGCGCCGACCCCGTCGGGGTACACGGTGATGTAGTCGATCGTGGGAATACCGGTTCCGGTTCTCTGGACACGGATGAAGTTCGTATCACGGTCGAGGGGAACATCCTGGAAAAGCGTATCCCTCCATTCCTTGATCCGCACTTCCCCGGAATCGGTCATGATCTTGTAGCTGGACGGCGGAAAGGTGATATTGGTTCGCCACGGCTCGCCGTTGACAAAGATGCTGAACGTGAAGTTCTCCGTGACCTTGGCGTGCCGGATCGAGAAGGAGGAGGCCTTGGGCACGGGCATGAAATCGACAAAACTGAACGTACCGCACAGGCCGACTCCCATGAGTCCGGAGCACATCCCGTTTTCCTCCTGGTTCCAGCAATTGCGTCCTTTGGGATCGACCGTTCCGAAGGGGTCACAGAACTGTCCGCACATTTCGTTGAACCGCTCCATACATCCGTTCCAGGTTTCCATGGCTTCCGCTTCGATCTTAATGGACCCGTCGGGATTTGCCACGCTCAGCCCCCGGAAGGGGTCGGCATGAACGGATGCGCCGCCGCGGGCGGCCGCCCATACCAGGAAGAACACTACCGGCGCGCGAAAGCGGAGACGGGGGATTGTGCATGTGTGCGACGACATGGTACCTCCTTGTGCGTTGATACGTTACTGTATGATGATAACCGGCAGGATCGCGACACCTTGCTCCCCGCGGACAGTGATGAGATACGAGCCGTTTCCAAGAGACTGCACGGGTCCGTCGGGGCCGAGGCTCAGGCGGTGTGTTCCTTGTTCCGCGGCGCCGTCGTAGAGCCGAAGACAGGCGCGTCCGGCCATGTCGTGAAGCGTTACGCTCAGCGTCTGGCCGCGGGGAACACGCACGCGTAGCTCCGGATTGGGGCCCCGCGTCAGGGAGGCGGTTACAGCTCCGTCCCGGGGCGAACACCGGGCCGGTCGTTCCGTGATTCGGACGGGATTGGGCTCGCCGGGGCGCCACGCAAGCCCGTCGTAGAGTGACTTATTCTCCGGCCCGGCCTTGTCGATGACGGCCTGGGCTTCGGGGGGGCGGCTGCCGGGCTCGTAGATAACGATGTCTTTGCACGTGTATTTGTCGCAGGGGCTCTCCTTGCTGTTGGAGCTTCGCCACCCGCCGTCCAGTACTACGGTTTTGTCGCCGGTCCACGATGACGCAATATGGGAATTTCCTTCATACACCGTATTAAGGTAGGTAATATTCTTCGTGCTGGCATCGGGATAGTACGCTTTCACCGCCCCGGACGTTGATCCGTACCAGAGGTAGGAATCGGGATCCGAGTCCTGCTGAAAGGTCATGTTGGTGGGCTTGGAGGCGAGATCGTAGGGGCCCCACTCGTTGGGGAAGAAGTTTTCTTCGGCAACAAAACCGTGCTGGTCGCCCAGGGTGTAGAATGTCCCGCAGTCGCCGTGGTGTTTGCAGCCCGTGTGGACCACGTTGTGCGCCGCGTAGTTGTTGAAATGCTCCTTGGTGTCGTCACAGCGTCCCCATGCCCACCCGAAACTGACCGTATTGAACCCGCAGGGACCCAGGTCGTTGTGCAGGAGTTTGAACCCGTTGGTAAAGTAGACCATGATACTGGGTACGTGGGTTAACTCCCACGAGACGTTGCGGGTGATGTTGTTGGCGATCGTGATGTTGGTGCATGTCTCGATATAGCCTGGATCGGCGGGGAAGGGATAGAGTTCCTGGTCGTAGCATACGTTTGGATCGCAGTGCTCGTCGTGTCCCACGATCACCGCATGGCTTCCCATCCAGCGGAATATGCAAGCTTCAACCGTGCTGTTGTGCACGTCGTTCATGAAGTTGACGCCTCCTCCGCCGCAGTACTCAAAACGGCAGTTGCGAATGGTGATATTGTCGGCGAAAAGAACTTCAATTGCCGATTGAACCACGGACTGTCCCATCCAGTATTCCACCAGTCCGTCCCCCCAGTCCTCACCCTCCACCGGCCGGATAAACGCCGTGGGACCTTGCGTGCCGACATACCCGTAGGAATCCTCGACTTTCGTAAGCAGGTACGAGTCGTCGTGAAAAGCGATACCCTCGAAGGCAAGATTGGAAACCTGCTCGTCCGGCGATACTCCCATGACGGTAATGAGACGTTCGAGGCGGGGAACCATGACCACGGCCGACTCCATGTCGACCTCCTTGCGCGGGATATAGTACAGCGTTTGATTCGGGCGGTCGTAATAGAACTCGTTCTTGAAATCCAGAAACGACAAATCGTTCTCAAACAGCAGCTCGGCGCCATCTTTGTGCCTGCCCGCTTTGTACTGCGCGATACGCCACATCGGCTGCTGCATTTTTATTTTTGCGTTTTCACCGGCACTCAACTGATCTTCCACGCACCATCGCTGACTCAGCCACGTATCCCACTTGTAAATCTCGGCATCGGCCGGGTTGTGCAGGTCGACCGAATACGGCTCCAACTCCTTACCCCACCGGCTCGCCACAGCGCCGACATAAAATCCTTCGGACCCGTCGGCGTACGTGCCCCATTCCTCACCCTGCTTGAATTTCTTTCCGAGCGCACGGACTGCCGGGAGGTAGTCCACGGTCATCGAACGGATCTTCTTCGTGATGGGCGTCGAAGCCTTCCAGATGTTCTTTTCCTGATCGTGAAGCGTCCAGTCGGTAATTCGCATACCACCGCTGATAATCGGCGTTTCGCCGGGGTAGGCTCTCCAGGTGACGGTCGTGCCGTTGTTCCCCCCGTCGCGCTGATCCAACTCCAGTGTGGCGTCCGGGAAATGGTACCCGCCGTTGTCGTTGCCGCGGAGATACACGACAATATCCTCGCTCCCGTCGTTGATTTCCCGGACCTTGTCGCGAGCTTTCAGCAGGGTTTTGAAGGGAGCCTGTTCCGTTCCGGCGGCATTATCGTCGCCGGTGGGAGAAACGTAGAGGGTTTTCTCCGCGAAACCGTCAACCGCGAGCATGGCTGCAAGAAACAGGGGAATCATCGGGATACGACATCGAACGGCACGAAACATGACAACCTCCGAAGGGAAAAAAAGAGATGAGCCCTGTGAACCCCACTGGATTTCCACGGGCACGGCTTCCTGTCACTCAATATATATAATGGTAGTGGGACAGGGGTGCACGAAGTAGGTATTGATTGAATTCGGGCTGATAAAGTACATAGCTCATGCATTTCATGGCTCACACGAGGTTCGAAAGTACTTGTGTGCCGGCGGCATGGGGATACGATTCGAACGGGGGGTTCTTCAGCCGCGCGCTACGCACCTTTTCGTTAGTCCGGGAGCCAATCGGCGGCTGCGGGCGATACATCCCCGGCTTTCATGCAACGGTCTACCTGCCGGAGTACCGGCCGTCCGGGTTGCACCTGGTTCCGAAACCACGATGGACTCCTTTGGTTGGCGGCGGAAGCACAGGTGCTAAAGTGCGTTAACCAGGCGCCGGACTCCGCGGACATTTCCGGAACGATCGAGCCACTGAACGAGCAACACTCCCCTCATGAGAGCCTGCAGCGGGAATTCGAAGCGTGTCGTAGAGTAATCCATTCGGCCCCCCTGCGCAACAACGCGTCCGTCGGTACGGACAATGCGGATTGTGCCGCCGGTGAAGGACGGCGCCGGACGAACATGCAGAATACCGTTTGACCGGGAGACCGACGGCGACCGATCGGATGAGGGTATCGGCAATACCGATCTCAACTTTTCTGAAGTAAAACCGTTTGCTTGCCATGGTTCAACGATCAGCTCTTGCGGCGGAGGCACAAGGCTGTCGTGGGGTACGCCGAATCCGCCTTCGTCGGAGTAGGGAGACATGAGCCCGTCGTGGGTGAATGCACGGATACGATAGCGACCTTCGCGGGTTTCGTTGCTATAATGGTAGAGGGGTGAGACGTATCGCGTTGTGTTGGCGTCGATGGTGTCGATGGTTTTCCATTCCGTATTCCAGTTATGCGGGGTGAAGAACTCGACCGAGTATCCATCTTCACCCTCCGCTATGTCTTCCCAGGTGAGTTCCGGATAGGCAAACGAGTCGGTGGTATTGACATGGTATACCACGAAATTCTCCGGTGGAGGAAGCATGGTATTGTCGGTATGCACCGAAAACGATGCGGTGTTTCGCGCCGTCTCCGCCCTGACGGTCACTTCGGCGCTCTGCCGGTCCTCCGTGAGGCCGGGCGGATCGACGCGAAGCGTTACCATGATGGATGAATTGGTTCGTCGTTCGGCCGTTGCCTCAAGCCAGGATGCCGCACTCCGCGGTTCAACATCCACAGCTACCCCTTCCAGCGTGGCATCGTCTATGTTGCCGACGCCCACAGTCTTCTTCATGGTGCGCTGCTTTCGGGCCGTACAAAAGGTCACATTCTTGCGATACGGCACAAGATACGCCCTGTCTTCGTCGACCGCGGGCAGGTCATAGCCTTTCCAGATACCTGCGCACTGCACGGCTTCGGTTGACCGGCATCGCGGCATCCACGTCCCGTCCTCGGGTCCGTGGATTTTTACTCGCTCGTTGGTACGCCAATTCCACACAGACTGCATGAAGCAGCGCTGGTCGGTGTCGAACAATTTTGGGTGGCCAATGATATGCGGCCGATAGTACATATAGATCCATACATTGCTGTTGGTGATGCTTTTCAGGTTGTCGCCTTGCATACCAAACGTGTATTTGTTTGTATAGTCGGGTCTCTTGTAAAGTACATCGCCGATATGCTGCCCGTCGTGAAAACGAATTATCCATATTCCATGGTGAGCGAAATTCTGAAATAGCATGTGAGTACCGTCGAGCGTAATAGTCTCGCCGTGTCCCCACCAGTTTCGCGAAAACATGCGAACAGGCTCTCCTTCGTCGGTCATTACATAGTAGGTTTGGCTCTTATCCGGATTGTAGTTCTTCGTGCCCCAGGAAAGCATTACCTGCCCTGCTCTTGTCCAGACGTGCGTGCCGTCCCCCGACGCATGGCAGTACTGGGCGAAGCTTCCCTCGGCGCCGGCTCTTCCGGGAAATGAAAGATCCTCGTAGTCACCGGTGAGAACATCGTATCGCCGCAAACGCGGCCCAACCATCAAATAGTATCCCAGCTTTGACCAGTAAATATCATCACCCGGCGGGTAGGCCACGAAGTTGAGTGATGCGGGAAGTTTTGCATATCCGGTGCCGTCGTTGTTGACCATGCCGTTGCCGATGCTTTTGCCGTGAAACACAAGCTGCTTTCCATGGTAGCTCAACGCACACTTCTCGATCAAATACCGCCCGCTGTTGTTGCCGAAGATCTGTTCTTCCTCGCCGGTTGCAAGATCCACGCGCCAGATACCGTCGCGGGCATGGCAATCGGTGGAATCGTTCCAGGACTCATTGTAGTAGTAGAATCCGTATCCTTCAAAGGTGTACTCCTCGTATGCATGAACCAGCGCGGTGGAGATGCAAAGGAGCGACAAGGCAAAACGTGATGGAACCGATCGTGCTTTCGTGTTCATACGTACCTCAGTCGGTAATGGTGAGCAGCAAAGTTCGTGTCCGATTCGACTGTTCCGATATGAGCCGTGCGACATAGACCGCGCCCGGCATACGCACCTCTTCAGGCAATGACAACCGATGTGTTCCGGCCGACATGTGCCGTTGCACCGGTCGGGCAACATGTCGGCCGGACATGTCGATGATATCCACCGTGGTCATACCGCCGCGGGATAACATTACAAAGAGTCCGCCGCCGGCGGCGCGCAGGAGGTTGTTCCCCGCGACATCCGTTCGTTTGACGTTTCCAGACGCCATGACGCTGCCGGTCGAATCAAACGTCAACACTTCGACAAAGTCAAGCGACAAGAAGCTTCTTGATGTCGTTGCAACATTGAAGGTGTTCACCTCCCGGGTTAACGGTACATCCCTCACAATCACGTACTGCCATTCACCTCCATGCCCTGGTGATTGGGGGAAATCTTCACCGTTCACCGTTATCTGCCAATGAACGGGCGATTCCTTTGTTCCTCCAAATGCGATTCTCATGAGGAGCGCATTTCCTTTGGGCAGGGGCTCAAACTCGGTGCCTCCGTCCAGGTGATACGCGCACCATACCTTCCATCCCTGCGAACATTCGCAGATAAACCGCCAGGGCCATTCGCACAGATGGTCGTAGAAGCTGGTTGTTGTATCGACCGGGTACACCACCTCACCTTCGGCTTCCACACGGATTCCCTGTCCAACGGGATAACGAACCAGGGGCGGCAACGGTTCGGGAGCCGGGGGGGCTGCAACCGCAATGGTTACCGGTTCGCCGGCACTCACGGGATGTTCTTCGCCGTTGATGACCAGGGTATAGGCTTCATTGGTTGAAGCGGTTACCGTGCCGTTCTCGTAGACAATATCGGTACGGACCGAGCCGAACGACAGACGTTTGATACCGTGTTTTTCGGGCCAATGGAGATTCCATTCCACACGCTTGGTCGAAGCATCGATGGTGTGAAATCCCACTACATGTTCTATGAGCAGGGAAATGGGTCCGAGACCGGACCAGCCGACATAATCGGGATGAACCAAATCAACGCCGCCGGTGTCGGTTGCGGGCCTACGTTCGGTTGGACTGTACGCCTCCCAGATGGTATGGGGCTCAAAATCCACGTACGTACGGTACATGTGCTCGATCATGTTCCGCGCAAGGCGGGCGGCCTCCTGTGTGTATCCATACGCTTTCAATCCCTGTATTCCCATATACGCCATTGGTGGATAGACCCCACCCCGCCAGCCGCGGCCGTCGAGGTCGGCATCGATATCCGCGGGTACAAGCGACGGGAACGGCGCCGCATCACCGAAAAAACCCGCGTTGGTGACGAGGTCATTTATGGTCCTCTCCGCATGCTCGATGGAAGCGGCTTCACTCACGAGGGGCCAGAACACGGCAACGGTCCTGGGGTGTTGGGGGGATGTTCCGGTTCTATTGTTGTGATCGAAATATCTTCCCGAAGTCCAGTAAAATTCCTCGACAATGGCCGAGTAGGTTTCCCATGTCTCTTTCCACTCATCCGCCAGGCTGGTATTCCCGATTGCCCCGGCAAGGAGGTACATGCACTTTGCGGAAAGACATTGCTGTGCGATAGCGTCAATCCACGGCATTCCGTCTCCCGACGGGTAGATCAACGACGGTGGTTTCGTACAGGTCCAGGAATGATCGCTCCCTTCGCAGATGTCATTTTTGCCCTGGGTATACCTCCCCCGCGGCGCGTTCATCATCCCGCTCGCGGCGTGGGTCCAACCGTAGCCCTTTCCCCATTGATTCCACTGCCGCTGCTGGTTGTCGTGAAACCACGCAAAATGTTTCTGCAGATACTCTTTTTCCTCCAGCAACCACTTCACTCTGGTCACATCTCCGGTCATCAGAAAATGTTTCCACTCAGCCCAGGCAAGAATGGGCGGATTGTTCCTGTGCTCAATAGTTTGAGAGCTTGTCGCATTGTCGTGAATCTGGGCGTAGTATTCGTTCAGGCTTTCGATGCCGGGGAAAATGTCCGGCGCATACTTCGTAAAGTGTGCTGTAAACGCCGACTCCCACAGGCTGATTTTTCCGTCAACGCGACCTTCGTCCATAAACGGAGACTGCACCGCGCCGTCATCGGTGGCAATGTGCTTATATGCCAGTTCCCAGGCCTTCCAGTACAAATCGACGTATCCCGGCTCGGCCTCGAAGATGGGGGCGGGGAGCCGCGAGGTATCCAGTTCGGTTGAAGGGGCGGATACGGTCAATGATGCAATCCCCAGGAAAACGACGGTCAAGGGAATTGACCAGCACGTTCGATACATGGGTGTCGAATGATTCACGGAAACCTCCTGTTGTTGAAAACGATCATGCCGTTATTGTCGATACCGGGGTGCCACTGATTCGTCTCGTGATAGGCGATCGGATAACAGTCGCTGCCGTCGGGCTTCATGGAAAACAGGGTGTAGGAAGGAACGGGACGTCCGTGACATCTGCCGAAGATCTGCATGCGGCCCGTTCTCCGTTCCGAGAGAAAGACAATCCTTCCGTTGGGCAGCTCACACGGATCAAAATCGTTGAAGTACTCGCCGTCTTCACCGGTAGTCAATTGTGTCAGCCCGGTCCCGTCGACATTCACCTTGAAAAGGTCGTAGGTGGTGGAATCGCCCCAGGAGCAACGGAATCCTCCTTCCGCTTCGGTCCAGGCAAAGAAGATGGTCGTACCGTCGTAGGAAAGCTCCGGTGAAAGGAAAGCCCCGCCGCGCAGGTCGGTACCGGCACGAGGACCCGATTCCACCGGACCGGTCAACACTTCTCTGCGCTGAGGGTTTTCACCGAAAGCGTCTTCCAGGATAGAGAGCCCCCCTCCCTTCTTGGCTCTGCAGCCGAAGTACCGGTCGCACATGTGCCAGCCGCCTCCCCACGGAGAGTGTTCTACGAAAAGCAGCTTGTCGATTCCTTCGAGCAATGGATTGGAAAAGGCGATCTCCCGACGCACGGCGCATGCTTCATAGTACAGGTTCTTTCGTGCTTCCCTGTTTGACGGAGCGACGGAGGCGCTCTGTGTTTTCAGGGCGTTGAACTGCTGCTCCTGTGCGCTCAGGTCAGGGGCGCCGGGACGGACCTTCAGATAGTTGAGCAACGCTTCGGTCCGACGCAGAACCACGGCCAGGGCATCGGGCTCGTTCTCATGAACGAGCGCATGATCATCATGGCAGTACCCTTCGATAAGAAAGACGTTCCAGGTGTGGGTCCCCTTTTCTATAAATGACATCAACCCGCCGTCGGAGTGAAAGCTCTGATTCAGGGTACCACCCGCATCGCACACTTCCTGAATGCGATCGTAGTCGAGATCCCGGAAGTTGTCATAGGTCGCCTGCGGAGCGATGACGGCCGGTGACATTGAGGACGCCCACAGTATGATGAGGCCCGGTGCCGGAGCAGTGCAGAGTCGCCGCACGAGAGTGGTCAAGGTGAAGGATTCCGTCATTGTTTCCTCTCCGGTGGCGCCGGGCTATGCCTCCGCCCGGCAGTCCGGCGCATACTTCCGGGTCGGGTGCCTGCCCGTGTGGAGATGCCGGCGATCATCATGACCCTGCTTCAGAGGCCGGAAACGGCAATGAGACGCGCCGGCCGGGGTTTCACGTGTCCGCGCACCCCGCACACGCGGCCGTCACAGCCGCATACGCAGGAACATAACAGCAAGATCATTGCGGGTCGACGCGTAATGATTTATGGAATTCATCATTGCTTGTACATAGCTAATGCAACAGATCACACTTGGCCGCGAATCTGTTCCCTTGTGTGCGGGGGGGGCTGTCGCCCCGGCCGGCCGGGCTCATTACGCGGTATTTCAAACGGGGGGTAATGCTGAAATACGCGATGCAATGAGAAACCGCGGCCGCGAGGCGACATTCAATCTCGTTGGTGGGTTCGTTCGCCCCGCGCACCGACCGATTTTTGTGGGATGACGGTAAACAATTTATCCTCCGGAAACGCCATGTCCGGGAGTCCGGGCGGCATTTCCGCGGACAAGCGGACCGCACAGACTAACAGAACAATCATAAATCAACAGAAGTCTTACATACAGAACCTCGCTGTTTTGCACAGCATGAGTAGCTGTTCCTGTTCAGTATTTCGCGTGCAGTACAGAAATCATCCGGGAAAGCGTGCTTGTTCTGGAGGTCACTTGAATCACAAACGTCCCGTTCGGCAAATTCCCCGGCGACAACACTTCCGGGTTTTCGTTACCAGCGAGAGCATATTCATTCTTTTTTCTGCCCGCGGGACTGAAAATTGTCACGGTGACCGGTTCCCTCACGGGATTATGCACGACGATCCGCGATCCGCTGAGCGAAAGCGATACACCGTGCCGGGGCGTCATGGACTCGCGTGCGGATCTCGCCATGGATACCGGTGGCCCGCTCTCAACGCCGAGTGGATTTGCGGGATCCAGATCCACCTCCGGCCAGACCACTTCACCGGCTTTCGCTTTCGCGGTATCGTTGTACCATCCCTTGCGCATGGTTGCACAGTCGAGCCACATGATGAGTCGATGAAACTGCTCTTCGGTTACGGTCCCGTTCTTGTACTTCTCCAGCAGTTCTTTTCCCAGGTCCGAATCATGTGCACCAACCTTTCCCGGCATGGAGAATGAGGAGCTGTTCGGATGCCAGCCCCGCTTGTGGATCTCGGCATATTCCGTGGGATAGCCGAGTTCGGCGAGCACCGGTTGTGCAAGAAGGTAGTAGTTGAAGGGGACAGCACCCTTTGTCGGGTCGGTGAAGTGCCCGGGAAACTCCTCGTGCAGTTCCGAGGGCTCGCGCTGCAGCGCGAGCGGTGTTGACGGCAGCGGAGGGATTGCTTTCCACTTGTCTTCATGGCATCCCAGGCAGGAAAGATGTTCCCCGCTGTGGACGTAGGTGACCGATTTCATGCTCTGTATGGCCATCTGGTTTTCATCGAGCGCCTGGAAGTAGATTGGCTTATGAATCGGCGCTTCGCAATAGACACTTCCGTCTTCCTCGACCGGTACAATACCCAGCGACATGCGGGCGGTTGCCATGTGGAAGCCTGCCGCATGCATGCCGTGACTTCGAATCCAGGGAATGAATTGCACAATCCGCATCCATTTGATTTTTCTCTCCTCCTCCACCCCCTCGGGCCAGGGAAACGGTGACATTTCATAAATATTCTGGACGCTGATAACCGCTTTGGGGCCCTTGGGATCGCGATCCTCCCCCTCATTTGTTTTGTCGGCCAGGACCGGGGGTTTGGGTCGCGGTTGAAAGGGCATGGGATCGAGCGGCCTGAACCCTTGCGCCTCATGGCTCGTCTCGTCCTTGTCCCGGGTCAGCGTATAGAGCGGGATCCTGTTGCCGAACCTGTCAAGCAGTATGATACTTTTCCAGTGATTACACAGATAGAAATCTTCACTGAGAGGCCACGCGGTGGCGTATGCTCCGGTCCTGTAATAAATGTCATACCTGCTTTTGAGTCCGTCGGGATAGGGCCTGCCCCAGAGGTCAACATCCTTCTCATCGCCGAACGAGTTTTCCGTTTCGGGAAAGAGACAATTCGGGGTAATCCGTTTCACCTGCGACATAATGCCGTCATCTTCAATGCGCGTATCGATCATTATCAGCGAACCAACGGCAACACCGTGGTGGGCCGCCGCGGTCGAAACGTATTTGTGCGAACCCGGAATCGCGCGGATGTTCATCTCCATATTGGCGTGCAGCCCCGAACCTCCCTTATGACCGCTCTTTCCTCCCAACTTCAGACCGTCGATAATGGGGAGTGAATAGAGGTCTCCCGCGTCCCACATGCTGACGTAGGGGTGGGGGTAATTTCCATGGGGCGCGCGCGGGTCGCGTCCGTCGGGAAAGCAGTACCAGAAGTGGTGCGCGATATCCGAAGCCCGGTCAACATAGTCCCAGCGAGTGTAGACTATCATGCCGTTATTGTCGACACTCGGGTGCCATTCATGGGTTTCGTGGTAGCTGATGGGGTATATATCGCCGCCGTCCGGTTTCATGGAAAAAAGCGTGTAGCTGGGCCGCTCTCCTCCACATCGCAGATAGAGAAAGTACGGCGCTCCGCGACGGGTGGAAAGGAATACCACTCTTCCGCCGGGAAGCTCACACGGATCGAAGTCATTGTACGGACCAAAGGTCAACTGCCGCAATCCGGTACCGTCACTGTTGACGCGGAATACATGATAGCTGTTGCCCGCGTCAAACTTATCGTCCCCGTTCTTGGCGCACCAGGCAAAGTATACGGTCCGACCGTCGTACGACAGTTCGGGTGAGAGGAAGATGCCGTCTTCGAGCTTCTTTCCCTGAAACGGCCCGTTTTCCGCTATGCTGTTTTCAAGAAGATCGCGGAGCCGCGGCTCCGGACCGAGCGCGTCTTCGAGGATATACATCCGTCCACCGGTATTATCGTTTTTGAATCCGTGGAACTGGGAACACATGTGGAGCTCCCTGCCCAGATAGTCGAATTCCACGAAGAGCAGCTTGTCGAAATCAAGCAACGGATTGGAGAAGGCGATTCGCCGCCGAAGTTCACATGCCTGGAAATAGAGTTGTTTACGTTGTGCAATGTTGGACACCGCAACCGCCGAGCATTGAGTTTGGAGTTGGGAGAACGCTGTCTCCAGTTCGCCGAGATCGGGCGTCTCCGGCATTGCCTTGAGGTGGTTGAGAAGTGCATCCGTTCTGCGCAGCACCACGTCCAGGGCGTCACGGTCGGTTTCCTGTACCAGAGCATGGTGGTCAAATACCTGCTCGGGTCTCACCACCTTGTCGAGCGTAACCGTTTGACCATCCCATCCACGTCGCATGAAACTCTTCTTGTACCTTCCATCTCCCACAAAATGGGTTTGGTTGAGCGTCCCTCCCTGGGAGACGATATACTGGAGCTTGCTGTACTCGCTCTCGCGATAATTCAGCACATCCTGTTGAGCACTCGTAACGTGGGCGTCTCGAGTGCTTGCCGGTGACCCGACGGAACCAACGGACAACGAAAGAATCCAGAAAAGAGAGATGAGTCTGTCGAGAGCATTTGTCTTCATGAGGCCCCCCTTTGTCTTCCTCGATTGAAATGATGCTCACACGGAAACAAGCCGTGAAACAGTGCTCGGTCGAGACTGGACGCGCAGAATGTTAACGCCTCAACGCAAGCCGTCCCCCGCAGCACACGTCGGCGTAGCTTCGCCCCAAGAACCAATGTAAGCACGTGCGAAAGCAGTAAAGGCCTTAATTTGATTACTATATTTACACCAACGTTGATATATAGCTCATGCATGTGATGTTTGTTTTCGATGCATTTCTATTCTTCATAGTATTGTTCGTGCTCCGTGCGTGCGGCTTGTTCACGAAGCGGTGCGCCGGCGCCTGCCGATCCTGCCGTCCATACGGGCCGTCGCGGGTGTTTCGGGTGTCTCCAAACAACTATCCCCTGTACCGTTGAGGGTGACCTGCTCGCGGATTTCGTGTGTGCCGGGATTGAGACTGCCGGAGACGGGAAGGAAGATGACCGCCGTGAATACGACGGTCATTATTGAAGCGTCAGTTGGGTAGGGTCCTCGTCTTGTCGGTACGCACTACCCTCTCTTTCCATGCACGCTTCATTCCGTAAGAGGAACCGGGCTTCTTTCATTTATCCGAAGAAACAATGTAGATTCCGCGGAAGATCCGACTGTTTCGTGTGGATGAAAGGCCTGCTCGCTGCGCGGGGACTTTCGAACCGCGAATCGTATAGACGCAGCGCTGTGCGTTTTCATGATACCGTGATTCAGTACCCGTACGATCGCTCAGAAAGCGCACATCAAGGCGCGTACCCCGAAGATGTGTCGTCGCGAGGCCGGGCGGTTCATGTGATGAAATCGATACCACAGTGCCGGTAGAAAACCTGCTGGTAAACGTTTCGGCCGTGGCGTTTCCTACATAGTCGGTTACCCCGCCGGCCGGGACAACAACCTCGTAGGTTGTCCCCGTTTTCAACGGTTCATCCGGCGAGAAGTTGACAATCGATTTGTAGAAGCTGTACTTGCCGGGAAGCGCATCTCCCCCTTCTTCTCTGAGCATAACACTGCCGGTCGATACCGATGTTGCGTCAACAGCATCGGTGAAGGTCAATCCAACGCGGCTGGTCACGGCTTGATTTGTCTCGCCGTCGGCGGGAACAACCATATTCACTTCCGGAGGAGTGTTGTCGGGCTCGGCCTGGTGAGGAGCAATGAATATTCCCTGATAGTGGTCTTCACTGGCGCCCACCAGGAGATTGCCGAATACGTTAGGGTAGTCGAGATCGTAGTGGTGGTGGTTGTTTTCGCTGTCGCCGCCGGGCTTCGTGTACGGTCCAGTCTTTCCTATCGACGTTTCTGTCTCGAGGTCCCATTTGAAGATGCCGAAATATGACCCACCGAAGAACAGGTGCCCGTCCTGCGTGTCGACTCCGCCGGAAGAACAATGCCCATGGGAGGGACCATCGGGATCATGGTTGATACACTCGACATCGCGCTCGAACGTACTCCTGTGTTTCATGTCGGCCGGGTTGGAAATATCCCAGACTTCAACCCTTTCGCCTGAACGAAACAGTCTATTGCCGTTCACCCATACCTGCCATCCACTCGCTTCCTTACCCTTTGTTTCAGAGTCAAACAGCATCGGGTTGGTCGGATCGCTGATATCATAGATTGCTATTCCTCTCCCGTTATAGTTGCCCGTGATCAACAGATTTCCCACGACCTGGATATTGCCTTGCCCGAAGCCGACATCGAGCCGGTGCACCGCTTCGGGGTTGGCCGGGTCATGCACATCAATGATATCGATTCCGACGTTACGCATGGAGGAATACAGATAAGGCGCCTGCCACGCAACGCCGATCGGGAAGCCAAAGCCGCCACGCCTGGGCTCCAGATCACCCGGGTTATGTGGATACGGAAGCGACACGGTTCCCACATGAACCGGATTGGTATGATCGGCGTAGTCCCAGATCTCCAGAAAGTTGGTATCCATGACAGCAGCATGTACACCACCGTATCCCGTCGTGAAACCCCACCCATCATTCTCAATCGTCTGTTTCCTTGGTGAGAAACGATGTGTCGCCACCACCTTCGGCGTGTTGTAGGGATCGGACAGATCGAAGAAACTCAGTGCGTCCTTACCCGCCATGGCAACATACCCGTTCATGAGGACCGCGTAGGTGGGATTGTCAACCCACCCCGAATCGTCAAACTGGCTGTCATACCGGCCCATAGAACGCCGTTGAGAAATGACTTCAAACACGTCCTCTTCAGGATACGCCTGGTTTGCCAGTCCAACAGGTGGCTCCGCCTGCACGGAACACACCACCAAACCCAGAAGCAGAACACTTCCCCTCACAGCAAAATGTTTCATACTGCCCCCCTCTCGTTGAAAGAAGATGAAAAATTCCCCCAACCCTGGAGCTTGATTAACCACGTGGAATCCGGCCGGGTCCACCCTGCTGGACCACCTCTCCCGTTGCCGGATTTCCCGCGACATTACAAATGTCCACATGCGTCTGCCTGGGAACTTCCTCACCGAACCAGGAGAAGACGACCTTCTTCGCTCTCCTCCTCACACCCCTCCCCCTCCGAACGGGGCCTCGATACCATACAGGCCCCCCGCTGCGGCACAGGCCGGCGCGACTTCGCCCTGTAAAACCAATATAAACGCGCTGGAAAGCAGCGGAGGTCTTGACTAAATTACTATATTTATACTAGCGTTGATATAGCTCATGCATGTGATGTTTGCTTTCAATGAATCGTTATCTTCATA
>CAZNDN010000058.1:0-24124 GCA_964571815.1 uncultured Fibrobacterota bacterium
ACGCCGCATTCGCGTTTCTCAAATGCACGCGCCGTCCAACTGGATACGTCGGTGCCATTCCCTCACTCCACTTTCCATCACTCTCGTCCTCGTCCTCGGCTCTTTTCTTGCCCAATCACCCACAACTCCCAGATGACTTCTGAAAAGAGAAAACCCCGAAACCCTTCATTCCGTAAGGGCTCCGGGGCTTTGGGATTCAGTCGGAGTGGGCGGATTTGAACCGCCGACTTCTTCGTCCCGAACGAAGCGCGCTACCAGGCTGCGCTACACTCCGATTGGTTGGCCAACCCATTTCTAACCTTGTAAAATACGATTTTGCGGCATCGCGGGCAAGGCGGGACGTGGATGCTTGTCTGTGGGGTGGCGCCGCACGATGAAAACGTTGTCTCCGGCTTCACCGGACCATGATACACCGGGGCCTCCGGAAGAACGCCCGGGGCCCGTCAAAACGGCCCCTCAGTCACCGGGAACATAGGTGATGTCGACGCGCTCGATCATGGACGACAGGAACACGATCTGTTCGCCGGTATCGTCGATTACCAGCGGCAGCCGGTCCCGGCAGGCGGGGAAATCACCGTGAGAGGGGTCGGCGAAGATCCATCCTCCGGCAAAGGCCATCACCCACACATGATACAGCCAGGCCTTCTTCGCAGGGACATACACGAGACCGTAGACGACACGGGCCGGTATGCGCGAAGCGCGGAGCAGGGCGGCAAGGAGCACGGCGTGCTCGCCGCAGTCGCCGTAGCCGGCCTGAAGCGTCTGGAGGGCCGTGGAAAAGGTCGTGGTATGCCGATTTTCGATCGATGTGTCGACATAATGGGTGAAACGACGAATGAGAGTGCACCGATCGCGGGTCTTCCCGGCAAGACGCGCGGCAAGTGCGGTGATCCGATCATTGCCGGACTGGATGGTAACGGTTGGTGAGAGCAGCTCACGCCGCCGCTGCTCGCTCAACGCGGCTCCCTTGATCGGGCATGCACACGCAAGCGGCTTGAGCTTCCACTCCCTGCTGCCGCCTTCGTAAAATGTCCGCACCGATTCGTGCAACCGCGCCCCTTCCGACAACGAAATCACCGGGGTCTCATCCCGTTTTGCCCGTCGCCCCACCCGAACGCTGCCGAATTCCTCCAGTGAAACGAAATCGCCGGCCCCGGATTTCTTCCCCTCCTTCCCGGCTTTCGTGCCCTTCCTCCTCGCCACGAACATCGGCGGGATCTCTTCGTACACAACACGTCCCAGGGTGTCCGCTTTCCACCGGCCGGTCTGTCCACTCAGGGCAATCCACTGCTCGAATTCCCACAAGCCACCCGGATCCTGGTTCGGGGTCCCCACGCACGTGGTCGTTGTTTGAATCGATGTGCCCGAAGTCAGGTCGAACTGATAATCGGTCCATTTCCGCCCTGTGCGCAGTGTGCCGCTTCTGATTCCCCGCATGATTTCGACGGTTACATCGAGATTCTCGCGAACATCGGTCAGTGGATGCCGTGAAACCTCCCCGCCCGTCTCAACCGCAAGCACCCATCCGCCCTGCTCTTTTTTCGCGCGCCACGCCGTGGTTCCCTGGACACTGATCATCTCCTGGTGCGCCTCTATCAGGCGCCCCCGGCTGTCGTACCACCGGCGCTCGACCAGGGTCATTTCACCACCGGTGAGCTTCGCGTTGGTAATCTCCAGACGAGACCGGCGCGCCATGCGCCCCCGGTCGTCCGGCTCGAAGCACGATATCATCGCACCCACCGGCCGCCCGCCGGCAAATACCTCGAGCGTGTCGCATCCATACAGAAGGCTCAAGTCGTCGTAGTTGCCCGAAATCGTATCCTGCTGCCGTGCGACAGCTGCGACCGCGCCCAGAAGGAGCACCGCGGTTGCACGGCGAACGAGTATGCTCATGGATTCCCCCGCCGGCACATCATGGTAAGAAAAACCGGATCATAAGCACGGGATACTGAAGAAGGACCGAATCCCGATATCACAATCCGCTTTCCCGCTCGCGGGTGCTCGATTGCGATGCTGCCCGGTACTCCCGCAGAGAAGTATCGGTAAGACGCTGAAATACGCGGTGCAGCTCCGTAGGGTCCTTGAAACCGACCGCCCCGGCCAGATCTTCAGGCGAGACATCAGGCTCCTTCTCGATCAGTATCTTCGCGCGGTTGACACGGACCTGGTCGATAAACTCCGGGACGGTCATACCGAGTTCTTTTTCGAAGAGGGCTTCCAGGAACGCCTCGCCGGTCATGAGATCGCGGCAGATCGAATCGAGGCTCAGCTCCGGGTCCGCGTAATTGGTTTCCACGTGACGGCACACCTTCTGGACCTCCTTGTCCATCAGGGACAGGCGCGTATTGGTCATGAATCGCTCCTGCTGGCGCTTGCGCAGATAAAACATGACCGTCGCCCACACGATCATTGCCGAGAAGATAATGACGAAAAAATGCACCAGATGACCCAGCATCCAGTTCAGCCACCCAAGCAGGGTGCCGATTGTCCGCCGCAGCGTCTCGCGCTTCACGGCTTCACGCGCAACGCCTCCGGGTCCCGGAGAAGAATCCTCCACTCCGGCGGGAGGAGCCGCGGAATCTTCGTGCTGCTCGATCGTGGTGTCGGTTGCGGGCTCGCTCCCTGCCGGGAGCAGTTGTGTGGAGTCCGAAGAATCCGCCGGGGCGGCCTCGATGCCGCCGCCGGCAAGCGTGTCGGCTGCCGAATCAGCCGCCGCGCCGGTTGAGTCGATCCGCTGCTCGGTGGTATCTCCCGCGGTGGCCGAGGTATCGGAAAGAATCTCGGCGGAGGAGTCCGCAACCACACTATCGGGATTTTCCGTGGAATCCGGGGCCTGTCCGAAAACGTACCAGAGCGGAAGAAAAATCGATAGAAACAGTATCCGCGGGCCGAATGCCGGACGCCGTTGCGAGCCGGTGTCGTTGCGGCGGTGGGCTACTCTTCCGGCTGAGACAGCCGCTGGACCTGCTCCTTGAGCATGATCCGGTAGTTGGATCCCAGGGCTTTGATCTTGGAGTGAAGCCGCGTGCAGAAACTTCGGACTTCGCGGTACTCCCTGTTCTTGAGGTGCAACCACAGCTCTTTCAACCGGTTCGAATTGAGAATCTCGTTGGTCGATACTTCCAGGTGCAGCGACGGCGATCCGGAGATGCGCTTGTAGGCATCCTGGATCATCTGCAGTGCTTCGGAAAATACGCGCTGCTGAAATTCCTCCGCAAGTCGGTCAACCGCGGTTGCGAGGTGCTCCATGAAAAAAAGACTGTTGAATACATAGTTGCGCTCGTTTTTGTAGACCCGGGGATCGTAGAAATACTCACCGATTACCACCCCGTGCGTGGTTTTCACCACCGACTTGGGAAAGGGATCCGTGTCTTCTTTCTCCACCAGCCGGTAGAGCCCGTGGATATCCTCCACCGGAGTTTCGTCGGCTTCGGTCGTTTCGGCCGATTCCTCCTCCGCCTCTTCACCCAGCTCATCCAGCATCAGCTCATCGGACGGCTCCTGCTCCAGAGGCAGGTTTCCCTGGTCGACCGACTGCTCCCGAACATCTCCCCCCCCTTCCGCGGCTTCCTCCTTCGGCCCGCCTTCCGCAAACAGCTCCGTCGCTCCCCCACTCTCATTTACTTCCGCCTCCTCTTCCTCCTCGTCCTCCTCAACCGGCGGAGCCAGAATGATCTCGTACAACCCGTTGACCACCTCGTTTTCGTTGGACGAAAGCTCTTTGGCGAGTTGCTTCTCGATGAGCACCAGTTCCTGCTCTTTCGTCCTGGCTTTGTTCAGGGTTTCGGTCAGCCGCTCCATCTCACGTGTGCAATCTTCAATTTCCTGCTTCACGGCGGCGATATCGGCATTCTTCTTCCGCTTCTGCTCCAGCAGATCCCGCGAGTCCTTGCTCACCGTCCGGATACGCTCTTCACGGTCCCGAACGATATCCAGCTTACGCTGGTAGTGCCCGATCAGCATGTCGACCGTTGCGGTATCGGTCTGCCCGTCCATGTTCTTTTTCAGCGCCCAGAGTCGATCGAGTGCCGACTTGGCATTCTCCTTCTCACTCCCCAGAATCTTTTCGGCAATATCGTACATAGTCTCCGATACGCTCGATGCGCGCGCGTCAAGAAGAATCGAGTACAGACGGTTGGAGTCTACCGAACTGTCCGGAATACTCGTTCCTCCGTTTCGGGGATTCACCGATTGTCTCACGGCACCGGCCTTTCGCTCAAAGGTTTGCTGTCGTTGCTTGCCGCGTGAGGCCCCGGGCTTTCCGTTGCGGCGATTCTTCGACGACGTCGCTCCCCCTCCGGTATGCCTGCTACCCGTTCAGGGCCCCGGCACGTTATAGTATAGCTCTTCGACGTCTACATTGTCAAGCGAAACGACGGCATACCACGCAGATAGCGGCCCCGCCGGCAAACCGGCAATCATATCGTGGGGGCTCTATGCGGTGGCGTTGTTGTCCTCCGGTCGTGCGAGCGACTCGTATATCCGCCGCAGATTGTCGTCGCCCACGATCGCCTCATGGTCGGTAAACCCATCTTCAAGAGCCGATGCGAGTGCCTCCCTGGCCCCCTGCTCGTCACCCTTGCTCACCGCGATACGCGCAAGAAAATACCAGCAATCACAGCAATCCTCATGCACATCCAGATACGACCTGATCGCCTGCTCCGCCTCGTCCGTCTTTCCCGCGGCTACCAGGGCCTCCCAGCGCATCCTCCCGGCCGCCTCATCCTCCTCCTTCAGGCACTCCAACTCCGCCAGCGCCTTGTCCGGCTCGCCCGAATCGATCATCACCCGCGCCAGACATTTCCGGACCGCGTCGGGCGGATCCGTAAGCCCCGCAAGTCGCTTTTGCAACGCTTTGGATTCGGCATCCCTGCCGCTTCGCCGGCCCGCAAGCATGCGTTCGGCATCCAGCAGGTCTCCCTTCCTGCCGAGCCGCTCCGCGGCCCCCAGCACTTCGTCGACCTTCTCGTGCAAACCCAGCTCCCGAAGAGTGCCGATCGTGGAGGCGATTTCCTTTTCGTCAAGCCGGGCAAGCATCACCAGCGTTGCCCGCGTGTACGTATCCACATCACCCTTCAGAAGCGCCAGCTTCCGCAGCCCCATCCATGCGGTGCCCGACAACGGCGACAGCCTCACCGCCCGAAGATAGTGCGCCTTGGCCACATCGTAGCGATCCCGCGCGGCATAGAGGTTGCCGAGGTTGACATGGATGCCCGAATCGGCCTTGTTCAGCTCAAGGGCCTTCCTGTAGTTGCGCTCCGCCTCGTCCAGATCGCCCTCGCACTGAAAGCAGTAGCCGAGGTTCTTGTGGGCCGATGCAAACTCGGGATGGTAGCGCAGCGCCCGACGAAAGGCGTCGGCGGCCTTGCGGTACTCTCCCATGGTCAGGCGCGCGTTCCCGAGATTGAACCAGGCATCGGCAAAATCGGGCCGCGCCTCGGCGGCCTTCTCAAACATCACCAGCGCCCGGTCGATACTCCCTTTCGCCTCGTGGTAGTTGCCCAGATTCAGAAGCGCACCGGCATTGTCGGGTTCGATCTCCAGCACTTTCCGGAATGCCTTCCCCGCCGCCTCGTGGTCTTCCAGCCGCAGGCACACGATCCCCAGATTGTTCCAGGCCTCGACACGCTCCGGCCGTATCGTGGTAAGACGCTCCAGGACGCCCCGTGCCTTGTCCAACTCACCCCGCCCCACCAGGAAGTTGCCGTAGTCAAGCTGCAGGGAGAAATCCCGTCCGTGGCGCTCCAGCAACTCGGCGTACAGGTCCTCTGCCTGATTGTACCAGCCCATGTCCACGTAGAACTGCGCCAGATCCGAGCCCGCCCGTTTGTCCGTGCGGTCCTTCTCGTACGCCGCCCTGAGCGCTTCCAGCCGCTGCCTGTTATCCGCAAGCTGAACCATGCCTCATCCGCCCCCGTTTGCGGCGCCCGCGCCGCACGCTGTCAACCGGACGCCATGATCTTTCTCAGTTTCCTCCGGTACACACCGTCGACCATTGCCTGAATGAAACTCCTGTCGGGAGCCCCGCCGCCGGGCGACCAGCCGCGGTCGACCACGATATCGTACCACATGTCAAGATACAACAGGGATACATCGTCGAACGCGGGGTGCGACGGCACCACCGTTCGGCCGTTGTGCATGAGCTGTCGCAGCGACACTTCGTACACCCGCGTGATCCATCCCCCGCCGAACATCATTGACAGGTCGCCGAGAATGTCCTTGCGCACCGGCACCATGCCGAACCTGCTGCAGCCCTGAAGTTGATTTTCGGCGCTGGTGATATGACGGGCAAGCCGGTACGAGCGAAGCGGGTCCGGGGTGCGGGCGGGTATTCCCCACCACCAGCCGCCGGTCGTGATGGATCGAGCGCCTTTTCGAAGCACGTTGCCCTTGCCGTCCAGCTCCACGGAGCACCCCGCCGGCATCACCGCAACCCCCATGTCGTCGGAGTTGTCCAGATACCCCTCGAGGCCGTCCCGCCCCGTGCCGTGTATGAAAAAGCAGTCGAGCTGGGTCATGAACGAAAGAAACACCTCGCCCTGCTTGAATCCCTCCCATACACCCATACCGCTCCACCCCTCCTTCCACATCCGCTCGTTGTATATCCCGCCGGCGGCATAGACCGCTTCCCAGTGAAGAGCATCCACGACCGGATCGCCCTGAACCGACAGCACGGAGGCGCTGTCGCCGCCGCACTGAAACACACGGTCGATGACGCGAAGCGAAGTGCCGGAGTAGCGCTTCCCCCGGTGAGCCACGCGCCCCGTCCGCCTTCCGTCGTACGCCGTATGCGCCCACACCCATCCGGCGACGAACACATCGTAGAAATCCCACCGATTGGGGTCCTCTTCGAGCAGGTAGGTCGCCGGCAGTCCGTAGCCGTTGAATTCCTTCACCGCGCGGTCGATCGAGTCTTTCAACTCGCGCCACAACCCCAGCGCTTCCTCGAGCTTGCTCCGACGGTACACCATGATACGGGTCTCGAACTTGCGCGGGATGTAGTACTGCTTGCCGTCCGTTTTGCCCAGCGAGGTCAGCAGGTAGATGTCGTTGAACTCCCGCAACTGCTCCGGTGTCAGGAATGAATCGAGCGGCTTGATCAGCCCCTTGCGGACCAGCGAAGCGCTCTTGCCGAACGGGACCTTGACAAGCCCCACCTCTTGGCCGGCCGAATCCAGCCCGGGGGCGATGCGGTCGATGCTCTCCAGACCGATGACCTCGATTTCTGTCCGGCTCCTGCTTTCGAAGCCGGGAACGACTTCTTCGCGGAAAAACTTCTCCTGCTGATCGATCATGTTGATCAGCACTTTCATGTGCGCACGCGGCCCGCAGCCCGTGCACAGTGCGACAAGGCACGCCGCCGGAAACGCCGGCCGCACCGCAATCCGCATGCAATCAAGGACTCTCACGCGCCCGCTCCCTTCATCACCCCCGACCCTCCAGCCGTGCCGTCAGCTCCTGAATTCTCGCATCGGCATTGCGCAGCCTCTTGACGAACATTTTCAGCAGCTCGATCGCAATATAGGGGCTCTCCAGAATGACGTCCAGCAGTTCCTCACCGCCGACCCGAAGAAGCGAGCAGGTAGTGCCGGCAATCACACTGGCCGAACGCACTTCGGCGTCGAACACCGACATGTCGCCGAAACACTCCCCGGTCTTCAGCTCCGCCAATTCAATGGACTTCCGCTCATCGATCTTCTTCTCGATCCGCACCGAGCCGTCCTTGATCAGATACAGGGAATCGCCGACATCGTTCTCCCGAACGATCACCTCGCCCGGATCGAAGCTCAATTCCTCGGCAATCGAAGCAATCGCCCTGATTTCATCGGTGTGCACCCCCGCAAACAGAGGTGTTCCGTGGAGAAAGACGACATTTTCCAAAACCCGAAACGCCTGCCCCGACCCCTCGTCTCTCTGCATCGTGTCTCCTCCCTCCAATGGTCTCCGACGTTTCAGGACGCCTCTGCAGCCGGTCCCATGCAGTACGCGGCGTAGTCGCAACACGTTCGTACCCACGCACCGGCACACGTCCGGTACTCACGCAGGACTTCGTCCGGCTCGATCGCCCCACCTCTTCGCGCTCCGCCCGATTCATCGAGCGCATCCCGCGACTCCAGCAGCTCGACCGCCAGACGGTTCGTCCTCTGGTCCCCCGCGTTGTCGAGCACTTCGATAGCACGCGCCCGCACGTGTCGGTTGGCGTGGAAAAGCCGGTGCGCCGCTTTCCGCACCCTCCCGCCGCGGTCCAGAAGCGATGCCGCGTAGAGCACACTCCCCACCCGTTCCCCGAAACACTCCTCTTCGATAGCATCCCGCAGCAGCACCACACCCGGATTCCGCGAAACCCCGTTCAGGCTCCGAATCGCCGCCCGATCACGGCGCGCCCGTTCGGCCTCATCCAGTGCCGTTTCCCGCAACCGTCCCTCAAGCTCTCTTCCCGGCTCAACCCGGGCACCGTAGAGGGATCGCAGGATCACATGGCGGCGAAGGTAGTCCATGTCGGCCATCTCCGAAGTAACCCGGGTCACGATATCCCCGTGCGCAAAGAGGGATTCGAGCGCATGGGCAAGCATCAACCGGTCTTTACGAGTGCAATCGCCGGCCGACGACAGTATTTCGGCGGCAGCCGCGGGATCGCCCGATGCGCCCAGTGCACAAAGATAGTCTTTCCACAACTCGCGGTCGTTTTCCAGAAGGTCGTTTCGCTCATCCCTGAACTTCTTCATCCGTGCCACAAGACCATCCTCGCGCACCACTCCCATCGCGTACAACCCCCCGGCAATATCATCGCGCCGTTCCGATCCGAGCATGGCGTCAAGCTCTCCGACCAAACGGTTCTTCTCCTCCGGCCCCGCCTGCGGCCACAGGGCGATCACTACATTCGCCCGAATCCGGCCGTTGGGAGATCTGATCAGGGGCCACAACATACCCGCTTCGGCCCGGTCCAATCCACGGGAAAGCGCTTCCACCGCGTTGGCCGCCACCCGAGGGTCGTCGTCATCCAGCGCCTCCAGCAGCATCCCCCGCATCGACCGGTCGCCCGTCCGGCCAAGGGCCGCAATGACCATGGCCCGGTCAACCGTATCGGCGCCCTGCAACTGCCGCTTCAGCAGCTTGACGGCCTCGGGTGTACGCATCTGCGCAAGGATCTCAATGACATAATTCTTCAGCCCGCTGTGATCGCCTCTGAGAATATTCGAGAGATACTCGAGGACCGGCTTCTCATCGGGCATATTCACGATACTGCGCAGCCACTGCGTGCTCTTCCTGTCGAAACCCGCAAGGTAGCGGGTGAGGTTTTCGGTGTAGGTGTCCCGAAGGTGAAACGTCTGATAGACCAGAGCCAGCGACAGTACCAGCAGAAGGGTCAGTTGACCAAAGAAAGGGACATAGCCGACTCCCCATGCCAGCCAGAGTCCCGCGGCCAGCATGGCAACCGGCTTCACCACCCCTTCGATCAACAGCTTGCCTCTCCCCCGCATACTCTGGGGAAGTGAGGAGAAGAAAACCTGGAAGTTGGGAGAGAAGAACGAATCGAAACACGCTATCCTGACCCCGACCCCCAGTGTAACGGCCCAGAACACGGCCGCACTTCCCGACCCCGCAAGAGCGGGAAGCCGCAGAACCAGTGTTGCGCCGAATACCAGGCACAGCGCGGCCGGAAGCACAAACATGGACCTGGTGCTGCCTATCTTTCGAATAACCCTTCCGGAAACGGTAAGCTGCAGCAGAAACGTGGTGACCATGCTGATCCCGTTGAAATAGCCGAGAAAGGCGGCCATGTCCCGCGCCTGATTCCCCGATTCGGAAAAATGCTGCTTGAGTCCTCCGTAGAACGCATAGTGCTGGTTGCAGATCACGAAGAAGAGCAGGAAATACAGCAGGGACATGTTGGCCAGAAGCGGTTCGCTTCTCAGCAGCCGTACGTCCTCGATACGCGTACGGAACGTACGCGCCAGGTGCTTCTGGCGGTCCGATGACGGCCTGAAGCTGCGGCCGCACGCACGTCGAACCGGGACAAACAGCGCGGCAAGGCAGAACACGACGACACTCCAGACAACAAGGAGATTTTCGGCGGAGATCACGCGCAGGAGCCAGGGGATCGAGAAGGATATGGCGATAGCGCCCAGGGTCCCGCCCGCGGCTACGAACGGGAACGTCCGCCCCGCTTCCCGTGAATCGATCAAATCGTTGGCCAGGGTCCAGAACAGCAGAAACAGAAGAATCTTGCTCACGTACGCGTACGAAAAGAGCGGCAGGAAAAGAAAGGTGGCCCCGGCAGCCACGCACAAACGCACCACGAGAAGCATCACGCCGTGAACAATCACAAAGCGCAGGAAAACCAGACCGCGGTCGGCGCGGTCGATCACCGACATAATCGATCCGGAGCAGACAAAGAGGAAGAACGCGTTGGCCAGGAACAGCCACGGCACCAGCTCGGGTCCGAACCGGGCCAGCAGAAGGGCTTCGGCCGCACTGTCGCCCAGAATCGCCGAAGCAAAACAGGCAAACAGAATGACAAAAAGCTGCCAACGCTGCGTGCGCATCGTCCCTTTTCCCCGCCGGCTCCGTGCGGCAGTCATGAGAGAGAGAATTCCATGCTCGCCCCCCGCCGATCGGGGGCGAGCCGGTTTCATATTATACATTCGGAGTCGCCGCGGTGTCAGGGGTGGAGACAATGAACGGGCAGAGGCAAGCCGCAAGCCGGCTCGGCTTTCCGTTTGCCGCGGGGTCCCTTTCGCTGTACGAATCCATTCCGGCTGAACGAGGCGACTATGTATGGAGGGATACCGGGCCAATTGTCACGGCGGGATAAACGAGCCGTCAATGCGGCAAAGCCATTCGGCATCTCATGCGGATACGAGACGAGGCTACGAAACCTGTCTGTGTCCGCGACTATCCCTCACTCCGCATGCAGTATATGATTCGTGTATTGCCTGTTTGCTTCTCCGTCCCCGGGGGTACGTGTATAAAATCTCGGATCGTTATCGAGCAGGATGAAGACGGGGTGTTTGGTGCCGAGTGCCCGACCTTGCCGGGCTGCGTATCGCAGGGAAAGACTCGCAATGAGGCGCCGGGCACTATTCGGGAAGCAATGGAAGGATACCTGCATCAGCTTATCCGACGGTACATGGCAAAGTATGGCTGTAATTGAAGGCAAGAGAGAACATCTTTGCAAGCACAGGGCAGCCAGACATTTCTATCATCCACTATTGTTTGAGGAAGGAAGGTTCGGGAGGGTTTGACGGCTCGAATCCGAGGTTCTTGTCCCGCTCAAGCTGCCTGCCGCTTGAGTGCCGTGAGCACATTCACTTCCCGCTCGATCTTGCGTATGGACCTCTCGCTCTCATGTTCCAGGTCATGTCGTGTTTGCAGGTTGAGCCAGAATTGGGCCGTGGTACCGAAATACCTGGAGAGCCTCAGGGCAGTGTCCGCGGTAACGGCACGCTTGCCGTGAACGATCTCGTTGATCCGCCGCGGAGGCACGCCGATGTCCTTCGCCACGCGGTACTGACTAAGCTCGAGGGGCTTCATGAAATCCTCCAGAAGGACTTCCCCCGGGTGAATGTTCGGTATCTTCCTTTTGGACATTGCCGCTACCCCCTATGATAGTCGACGATCTCTACGTCGTATGCGGAACCTTCATGCCGGGCGAAAAAAATACGATACTACCTGTTGATCCGAATTGAATACTGCCCCTTCCGCTTCCCCTTGAGCGCCTCAAGACGGTTATAGTGAAACCTACGAGCCCTGGTAGAGATCTTCGAGGCAGTGCCATCGCACGGGTACGTTTGATTCGGGCGGGCTCAGGCGTTTACGTGTAAAAACACGCCTGAGGATAGTTGCTTTGTGCGGGTTGGGATAGGAGGCAATTTTGCCGTCCAGTTCGCGCACAATCGCGGGGGCGGAGGAAGCGTGTCCCCATGTGCATTCGCCCAGATCAATCCAGCGGTCACGGCGCAAGGCTACCGTGTCAATTCGACACCTTTTATCCCAATACTGCGCGGCGACCGGTATCGCTCCTCGAGCAACGAAAACTGCTTTCCGCGGCCCGGAAATGACGTAGACACAGGCATCCCTGACTTTATCATATAAACAATCGTCGTGGTTCCTTATGCTAAACCGGCTTCGCCGGAGAGGCCAGAGACCAGAGGTCAGAGGCCAGCGCATGAAGGACTTAAGAAAGTGGCTCATGTAAGTTGACACCGATAGAAACATCTACGCAAAAAACGTAGATGTCACCGACAGAGAGTCTAATCTTACTTATGATTACATATCATGCATCCACCGAAATCAAGCCCGTGAAGTTCCTCCTTGCCCCGATCGTACTCCGGATCAATGCCTCCGGCGGCGCATCGAATAAGCTGCACCCGTCTCGAAAAGAATCGGCACCATATCCATCCCGGGGCCTCGTCATTTCCGGAAGCCGCCGACTCTGAAACAGCATCCGCCGCAACGGCGGACCGATGTCACGGCAAGAGGGCTTACCTGAATGCGGATCTACGACCGCCTCCGCCAAATCAGCGTCCCGAGATAGCACAGCCCGGCCAGCTCGATAATCGTGGCGCCCACCGGCAGCTCCGGACCGTAGCTGAGTGCGAGTCCGCCGAGGGAGAAGAAGAGACACAACCCCGCTGCAAGGACCATCATTGTGGAGAGCCGCGACGTGAACCGGGCGGCGGTCCCGGCCGGTATGGACAGCAGCGCAATGACCAGCACCACGCCGACAAGCTGCACCAGCAGGACGGTCGTGAGGGCGGTCAGCAGCAGAATGATCAGGGTAATCAGCCCCACGGGGATTCCCCGCACCCGTGCCGCCTCTTCATGAAAACAGACGGCCAGGATTGGATGGTACAGAAGAAACACTCCGCCGGTGATGATTCCGTCAAGAATCAGCATCAGTACCAGATCCCTGCCGGAGATCATCAGGATGCTTCCGAACAGGTAGCTCATCAGGTCCTGCCCGTAACCGGGGGTTTTCATGATGAAGGTGATCCCGATCGCCATGCCCAGAGCCCACACAACGCTGAGCACCGAGTCGAGGCGCTCTCTTACATAGACTGTCGCCCAGGCAATGACACACGCCGCCGCGATTGCCGCAACCAGCGCTCCGATCATGGGGGTCAGCCACCGGATGCCGTATACCGTCCGGAAAAAGCCCGCCGCGCCCATGCCGCCCAGCACGCAGTGCGAGACGGCCCCGGCAACGTAGGTTGACCTGCGCACCACCGTGATACTGCCGACCACACCGGAGGCAATCGAGGAGAGAAAGGCGGCGGCCACGGCGTACTGAAGAAACGGGTAGGTCAGTAGATCGGAGAAAAACCGCATCACTCCCCCGCCTCGCGCCGACTCTCGACCGCGGCCGGAATCGGACAGGATCCCTTGCTCGACCGGTCGAATACACCGCAGTTGAGGGCGTGATGCACCACGGCGATATCGCCGCCATAGGTGCGTTTGAGCGTTTCCGGATTCAGGCTGTCGAGCCGGTTCATGGTCACGGACTTGTTGACGCACAACACGTGCGTGGCACATCCCAGCACCGCATTGAGATTATGCGAAACCATCACGACGGTCAACTGTTGCGCCAGTTCGTTGAGAAGGTCGTGGATTGTCTTCTCGCCCTCGCTGTCGATATTGGCCGTGGGCTCATCCAGCAGAAGCAGTTCCGGCTCGTTCGCGAGGGCCTGGGAGATGAGCACCCGCTGCTGCTGCCCTCCCGACAATGTCGCGAACGGACGCTTCACAAAACCGGACATGCCCACCCGCTCCAGGGCCTCGAGGGCCGCCCGACGGTCGCTCGCTCCGTAGACTCCCCATACCCGCCTCCCGGCCCGCCCCATCAGGACCACCTCGAGCACCGTCGCCGGGAAGCGCTCATCGTAGTGCATGTGCTGCATCACGTACCCGCAGCGGTTTCGGGCATGATCCGGACGCTGTCCAAACAGCGCAATCCTGCCTTTTTGCGGCGATTCGAGACCGAGCGCAAGCCGCAGAAGCGTTGTCTTGCCGCCGCCGTTGGGACCGACAATGCCCACGAACGAGGTGGGCTCCACCGAGAAGCATACCCGGTGAAGCACCTCCTGGTCGCCGTAGGAGAAGCAGACATTGTGGAACTCAATCGCGGGCGTCATGTGCTCACTCCCCCTTCAGACCGTGCCGTACCGCGGCTCCCAGCTCTTTCATATCCTCGAAATACGCACCCGGCAGAGGATCGATCGGCACGACCGCGCACCCGAGCTGCGAAGCAATCGCACGGGCGCTTTTGTCCGAAAACTGCGGCTGGACGAATAGTGCCTGCGGTTGGCGCCCTTCCATGTCTTCCATGAGCCGCGCCAGGGCCTTTGCGCCGGGCGATTTACCTTCAATTTCGACCGCCTTCTGCACCAGGCCATACTCATCGGCAAAATACCCGAACGCCGGGTGAAACACGAAAAAGTCGCTGCCGCGGAACGGCTCGAGCAGCTCTTCCAGGTGCGTATGCAGTGAATCAAGTTCATTGTGCACCGCCCGAAGGTTGCTTTGGTAGAGCGTCTTTCCATCCGGATCCAGTTCGCCGAGAGATTCGGCCATGGTTGCCGCCTGGGTTTTCATGAGCACGGGAGAGAGCCAGATGTGCGGGTCTTTGCCTTCGGCTCCGTGGGCACCGTGGTCGTCATCATGCGTGTGCTCGCCGTCGTGATGATCGTGCCCGCCGTGGTGGTGATCGTGCTCCGCATCTTCGGCCATGGTACGAAGTTCTATCCCCCGGCGCAGGTCGACTATCCTGAGTTTCGGCATGGATCTTTGAATTCTCGGGATGAGGCCATGCTCGAATGTCAGACCGGTGCGGAAGAAGACTTCGGCCCGCGACAGTGCGGCCATCTGCTCCGGCGTGGGCGCATAGCTGTGCGGACTCAGCCCGGGCCCCACCAGCACGCGCACGTCGAAGCGCCCGCCGGCGATACGTTGCGCGACGTCCCGATGCGGGAGGATACTGACGAATGCGGTCGGTGTTTCGCTTCGGCGTTCGGTGGTACAACCAATACACGCCACGACGGCCGCGGCCGCAAGAAACGCGAGTCCTGTTCGCAGGCCCGAGCGGCAACGTCCCGGCAGTACACATCGGATTATCTGCATGAGGCGCACACTCCTTCGAATTGCATGACATGACCGGTCACGGTAGCGTGGAGATGCTTTTCCACGAAGGATTCGACCCGCTGGGCGACACAGAAATCAACTTCCTCGACCGTTTGGCACCGGGTGCAGATGAAATGGTGGTGGTGCGTGTCGCGGGGATTGCGGCAGAGAAAGTAGCGGGTCCGGTTGTCGCTGCGGTGAGCCCGCCGAAGCAGTCCCGCCCGGGTCAGTCTGTCCACGATCCGGTAGATTGTCGGAGGCGTGAGTTCCCATCCCTGGGCCCGGTTCACCTGCTCACGGAGCTGCTCGACCGCCAGCGCGGCCCCGGAATCGAACAGGTGGTTGACCACCGCGCGAACCACGGGGGTTATACGAGCCCCGCCGCGGCGCAGGATATCGAAATGCACATTCGTTTGATTGTTCTGGGGTGTGCCCCGGGCCATCCCGGCCTCCCAAAAGAGAAAGTGATTGTCGCAGCAAAAAATATACGTGAAAGTCTGATGCTACTGCAAATGGGTTGCGTTAGTGGTTTCCAGACGTCCGGCACGTTGGAATGTTCGCGAGCGGGGTCCGGGAATGTTGCGTGTGGTGGCATGCAACAAGCCGTGCAGGAAAAAGGACGCGTGAAAGACATCGTCGTTCTTATTCAGAACGACACGCTACCCCGGCCGCATGTCACTCTCGCCGTTGTCCACTCTGCCCGGCGTGGTCTCAGGCTTTCGGCCGCCGAGATGCTGAATGCTGCCGGTCGTAATCCGCTTGCGCGTGACGGAGCGTTACGTTTGCGCCGAGCCGAAAACCTTGTCGAAGAAATCGTCTTTGTCAAGACTTTTCCGCCATCTTCGGTGACGCGAAACGCTGTCTTCTCTCCGCGGTTTCGAAAGGGAGATGAAACGTCCCTATTGTACCGGACTGATTTTATTACTTTATCGACCGACCACCGTGCCTGCTATCTGCCCCCATACCCGAATCTCCGTGCCACATGATCGGTCTCATCGGCAATCACCTTTCGCTCTCGATTGCTGAAACCGGGATCGTAGTAGGCCGGATACCGGACACGGCCGGCAAAGCGCCGCTGCTTCTCCGGGTCTATAGGCAGCATGCAGTGAGAGGAGACCTTCTGCAGAGTCTCCAGCGGACAGTCGCACAGGTCTTCAAACCGCACTACCAGGGAAGCGTCTTTCAAAGCGGGGTCGCGCTCGAGCGTATCGGCAATATGCTCGCGCACCAGCGCCCAGTACCGTGCCCATCCCCGAACTTCTTCACCCCGCTCCCAGAGCGACACGATACTCCTGACTGTCTCCTCGCTGCCCGTGTGTATCGGCCTTCGATCCAATCCGAATTCATAATGCGCCGCGCATCGAAGGTATTCAAGCGCGCGGGGGTGCTGCTTTTCGGCTTCGCAGAACAGGCGGTGCTGCTTTATCAGCGAGCCTGCATGGCTCACGGGACCTCGCACGGGGACAACAAATCGACAATCGGGAAACAGGCGAAGAAGATATGACCGACGCGCGACATTGTAGTTGTTCTTGCACACGTACCGATGGCCGTTGCGCATGAGAAGTATCTTGCGTATATGGTCGCGGTAGAATCGCTCAAACGCCTCGTGCCCGGCGGAGCTGTCCAGTACGAGCGATACCCCGGGGTCGTGAGCACGTGGAAAAAACGCTGTCCATACCATCTCCTCCATTGCCTCCGGGCTCTCCGGCGTCATCATCAGACCGTCACGGTGGGCGCGCTCCCCGGGCGGCTGCGCCCGTCGGGGCACGGCATCGAGAAACCGGTTCCACCACAGCGGCGTCGGCACGAACGGGAAATCACGGTAGCGATGGGTTGCCGCGGTATCGTGCGATGCACAGTATTCCAGCAGCAGCGTACTCCCCGCCTTGGCAAGGCCTGCGATAAACACGGGCCTGCTCAGCGGCACGCGCTCGAGCCGCTCGCCGAAAAATCTTGTTTCCGCGTTTCACAGCTTCACCAGCAACCGCACGTGGTTCCGCGCAAACTGCCCCAGGGAGTGAGTCGTGCGATCCACCGCAAAGGATGAAACGGCGGCCGGATACGGACTTCGCGAGGGATCGGAGGTGTCCGGATCGTGCTGACGGATCCACGCGCCTTTTGCAACCCATGAAAAGGAGCGAGACTCCGGATCGAGCGTGCCGATCAGGTCCAGATCGCACATGGAAATCAGCAGGTGTCCCGCCCGTACCGCCGGGCATACCCGGGCCTGAGCGGGGCACACCAGTGCCACGGCATTGGTGTGCAGATAATCCCCGCGCTCATCGGCGGGCGCGCGATACATGACCGTCCAGTGGGACTTTTTCAATGCCTCGTGCACCGATACGCTCCACAACTCCTCACCCGCGGGCGAGAGCACGGTCAAAAGGTCCTCGACAAACGGGGTCTGAATGTTGGTCAGGTCTCCAAGCAGCCTGGTGCGGATACGCTGGGTGAGCACGTACACCCTCCCCTGATCGTCAAAGCAGAAGTCATGAAGTGCCCGCTTAAGGTACTTCCATACAATACGCGAATCCCTGTCGATCCTGATCAGTCCCAGCCCCCACGGTGTCGTCCCTGCTTCAACGACAATAGCAAGGAGATCGCCGTCGGGCATGAGCCGGGCTTTGCGCCAGTAGACGTAGCGCTCGTCGGGGCGACGGGGGATGTCCGCCGACGGTTTCCAGTAGTCGCCGTAGGGGATATGCCACCTGTGCACGACCCGCCCGTCCATTGCCAGAAGGAGGGCGACCTGGTCGTGGGACGACGTATACAGGGTATAGCCATCAGAAACACTGTCGGGCAGATGCCCGACAAGGCCCCTTCGGGGAGAACGCTGCTTGTTCCACGTTTTGGTGTAGCGGCCGTCGTCACGCCGGAGAAGATGCGCCGCGGCAGCTTTGCCGTCGAGACGAATCCGCGTTATGATCGAGTGAGGGAAAAGCTTGAACGTAGCCGGCCATGCACCGGCGGTGAAACAGAGAAAGGCAAGGGCGCAGACAAAGGCAACGAAAGAAGCACGCTTGGGCACGTCTCGGCACTTGGAAAATTCGCTACGTATCACCGGACCGGACGCTCGAGGCGGCTCTTGAGCCTGTCCACCGCATCCCCGGGTTCCCGGAAGCAACTCATCGAAGAAAACACATCACCTTGCGGACATTCGGACAAACCGCCGGCAGACCGCACAACTTTCGCCCGACACTCGACCGCTTTCCACGATTCACCGTGCGCCGCACTTCACCATGGTTCTTGCCGCACTGCTCCCCGTATTGGTGCGAACGCGTACTATCGCAATCCCCTCCGCGATCTTATCCGGCAAGCGAACGTGCATGGCGGCGCTGCCGCCGGCTTCCACGGAAACCGAAGTCACCAGGCGGCCCATAGGATCGAGAACATCGACAGAGAACGGGATCCCGTCGATCCCCGTTACCCTCACGTATCCCCCGGCCGCGGCAATGGAGGGAAACGAGAATGTCCTTGCCGGCGGTTCCCGGCCGACCGGCACTTTCGTATTCAACACTTTGATATAATCGATAACTGGTATGGAGATGCTTGAAGTCGGGCGCTGAATCCGTACACGGTTGGAATCCAGTGTAAGATACTCCGACACGTCGACCACAAGCTCACCGTGTACTTCCTCACTCAGATGAAACCACCACTTGTGTTTGGGCCACTTTTCGGGTTCAAGAGAATCGGGATTGATCACTGCCTCATCGTTGATGGTTATCGTTACTCCGTTTGACGTTGCCTTGCCGTTGCCGTAGCCGACAATCAGGGTTTTCCCCCGAGGCACGGGCAGGAAATCGACGAAGCCCAACGGGTAACAGAGTCCCGGCCCCTGACCGCCGGAATACTGATCGCCGAAATAGTCGGGAGTGTAACATTGCGCGCAACCATAGAATTTATCGGTTTCTTCGGCCTCGAAAAAGAATACCACTCCGGAATCGGGCTCCTCCTGCGACCAGGAAAGGTGAATTCCCGTGAGTGTGAAAAGAACAGCCGTCGTCACAAGTCGCTTCACTATCCGTCGCTGTTTCATCCTTCTTTCCCCCTGGTGAAAGTGTTGAGCGATTCCTCACGGCAACACCGGTTTCCGACAGATCCTATGCGGGAGGAACCATGAGAAATCCCAGATCGCGCATGCTCTCCGGATATCCGAATTCAGTCAGATATGCCATGACGATCGGCTTGTCTTTTTGATCGCCCGGGAAGTAATCCTTGGTGTGGGAACTGGGCAGCAGGTTTATGGCGGCGATATCCACAAGCGGCGCGAAGGTCCCCATTATGAGGCGATTCGGCTGGAGATCCTGACCACCGGGGCCGTGATGAAACCCCATCGGACCACAGCAGTGATTTCCCCAGATCGCATCGATGATACACAGTTGCTGGCGCGGGGGTGTTCCACCGAGAATCGCATCACTCTTGTTCACGGCGATCTGATACCGGGTCCACTCGTAGAGATTGAAGGCTTCCTTTCGCAACCCTTTCTGCGTGAATTGTCGAAGGAACGTCCCGCCGACATGGTTTTTCAAACAGAAGCTTGCGCCCCCGAACACGGTACCGTGGGCTTTGTCGCACGCCAGGTTGATCAAGATGTCAATCGTGCCGTCGGCAATCGCCGCGGCACAGGGAAAACTCCCTTCGAACGGCTCGGGAATGGCGGTCATTACCGTTCCGCCGAGCGCATCAAAGAAACGACTGATCACAATGCCGTCGGGAAGCCCGTTGCCGACATACTGCTTGTAATAGAATTCCACACTCGATTCCACTTTCGAGGTTTCACTGTTCCACGCATACGCTTCACCGTCGTAGAGAATGATATTCCCCGGAAGAACCCCGGCTGCAATGAGTTCACCACACACCTTTCCCACAACCGGAATATGCGGGATATTGTTGGCATTGGCATCGAGTTTGATCGCAACCCTGACCTGGTCCCAGGTTTTGGTTTCGGGCTTCATGAACAGAGCCGGCCAGGCCTGGGCGGCATCGGGTTTGCCGGTGAGGCTTTTGGCCATAGCATCCATATTCGCCCACATCCGGGCCGAATCGAGCAGTTCGTTCTGCTCCACAAAACTGTGATCCATGGTTGCGGGAAAATTGGTTTCGTTGTGCGAACAATTCCACGTGTCGTTGCCGTCGCAGTCCTTGCCCCAGGGGCACATGAGGTTGTCGTGACAGCAGACGACCCGGTCGTTGGGCACGGCCGGGTTGATTTGCATGGCCTCGGTCCACGCCGCATAAGATGACCGCGTCACCATGCCGCTCAGGGCAAGGCCCGCGGCGCCGGCGGCGGATGTCTTGAGAAAGGATCTCCGGTTCGGGTAGCCGGTTCTCTTCATGGGTACCTCCTGCAATGTATGAAACAAGCCCTACAACTCAGGTACGGAAGCTGAGTTGCCTGGTTCTTCTCAGAAGAAATGTACACCATCACTCTTTTGTCCCGAATCGGGCCTTGTCGCACTGTTCTTCTCACGGGAGACACGGAAAGCCTCATCGACTCCGATACTGAAATGGTGCTTTCCCTTCCAAGAGTAAAATAAATCCGATCCCCGATACTCCCGCGCCGCGCCCCGGGACAGGGAAATATGCATATCAATTGCGAAGGCCTTTCCACGGGTTCGCACACCCATTGCCTCGTTGTTACGGTTTGGTGAAACCTTCCCATTGGAGGGACGGCAAAGGCATAATAAAGTAAACTAAAGGACGTTGCTTAAGCGCTTCAGACAAGGAGGTCGGCAGGAAGTAGTTCGCTGATATGGAAAGAGTTAGAGCTGGTCCGACCCCGGCGACTCCGGTGACATCATCCCTCCAAACTTCCCATAAACATTCCCACCCCTCAAGCAGAGCAATTGCACTTTCTCAGCGAAGATCACCGTCTCCTTCGATCTTTCCCGGCGGATCGCGACAGGTGAAAAGACTACGAGCCTTGCCGAACAACCCGGAGCCCATTCTCACTCCCGGGTCGGTTGCAGTACAGCCTGCATGTGCCCGGATTGACGGGCTCGGGCTCCCCCTCCCACTTATAGTAATATAAGCTGATCTACCTCTACGCGGTTGTGCCCCCCCCCCGGGGAGCGGAGTACGGCGGCGAGCACGAGCAAAGCCGTTCCGGCTTCACGTCCACGCGGTCCTGCTCACCCGAATCTCCAGCCTGACCCACCGGCCGACCCGGATGCACCTTATCTCCCCGCACCATGTTTTTCCGCGGCAGAAGGCGCACCGCCGGCTTGCGCCGGGACAGGTGCGACAAACAACTATAACCGGTACGAAATCCCGCGTTCATTAAGATGCTATACGTTTCGACGAATTGACATGCCGTTTGATATGTGCGTATTGATCCAGAACAAATCGGCCGCAAGCTTGCTCATGGCTGCCGCGGTCAGCGCTCCCTCATTCTGACTCAGCGCCCGGGTGGCTGTGAAGGCGCTGGACACGGCGCCCGGGACCGTACTGACTACCAGTTTCCATTTGGTGCGCGGCCGGCGAATTCCCCAGACGTCCGAATCTTCACCGATACGATAGACCGAGAATGCGGCAAGAGTGGTTCTGAATCCCGTTGCCACTTTCAGCGGTTCGGTGATATCCTGGAACAGAACCGCACGATTCCGCGCATACATCGGGGGCTGCCTGCCCATGTACGACAACGTCATTCCAAAGAATACCCAATCGGCGACATCAACCAGTACCCAGGCGGCAAGGCCGGCTCCGTAGGGTTAGCCGGGAGCCGTCGAACATCCGTATTGGTCCGAGCTGTGGTGCCCCTGATGTGTCTGCACAATGACGTTGTTGTCCTGTGACTTCTGAAGGTTCAGGTAGTCTTTCCCTTTTTCTTCTTCGCGAAGGATACCACCTTGCGGGTGGACTTACGTTGGTTCTCCCGCAGTTTCTCGATGAACCGTTTTCTGTCGTAACCAACCAACGAGGCAAGTCTCCCTCCACTCTTCCGGACTTCCTCAACTATTGGATCGTTTAGCATTGCCTATCCACCCCCATCAGTTCATCAGGTGTAACTATGATTGGAGTTGATATTCCCAGCTCCGTGTTAATCCTTATCAACTTCCTTATTACTTCTCCGTTGGCGATATGAGCGCAATTCCATGTTACAAGATAGTCGATTGCATGCACGGATGCCACTGCGAGATGTACCGCATCTCGCAGAGCCTTACGCGGGATTTCAAGACGATCAATCAGGACTTCATACACCCTTTCAACCTCATCGTCAATGTCAAGAAGTGGAAAGCCTTGAAGCGCCGAGAGGCGCCTTGCGGCTGCACCCTTATCTCCGTCCGCGGCCTCCTCGATTACTGCTTCAGAAACAAACGCGTCGAACCGAGGTAGGGCCTGTCTCCACCATTGCGCCGTTATTCGTTGCCGTGCGACAATCAGTATGTCATTACTTGGCCGTGAAGTGAAGTAACTCACAACGGAAGTCTCAAGATATACACTGTCTTTCATGGTCATGGAAGAACCGAAACACCTCATGCTCAGGTACAAACAAGGAACCGCCTTCTCCCCTTTGACTGTCGATTGGAAGGCGCCCAACCCGTTCATTCGAGATTACTCAAAGAAAATACGACAATGGCCGATGTCACCGACCAGCTCCCTTTGCCTTGACGGACCTTCGGCAGCAGGCGATAGAGCGGCAAGCGTGATCAAATTTGTCCCGGCTTCACGCCCAAGCGTTCCTGCTCACCCGAATCTCTCCTCCCTCCCACCTCAACGTCCCCGCCTTCTTCAGCCGCAGCAGCAGCCGGGAAAACGTCTCGGGCACGGTCCCGATCGCCGCGGCCATCTCTTTTTTCGATATTCCCGGTACGATTCGCTCCCTCTCCCCGCAGTGCTCCTTCAGGAACGCCAGAAACCGCTGCTCCACATCCTGCGTCTGCATGGTACGAAGGCGCTCGGTGAGGTAGCGCTGCCTGGCCATGAGCAGTACGATGAACTCGTTGCGGAAACGGGTGTTTTCCAGCAGGCAGTGGAACTGATGTTTGGGCAGGATGAAAACGGTGGAGGGCTTAATCGCCGTGGCGGTCACGGGGTAGCACGGCTGCTCAAACAGGATCACTTCACCAGGCGGAACCACCTTGATAACCACTTCCGAGCCCCACTGGCCAAAACCGTGCGACATGGCTTGACACCATATGAGGCAAAGATGTATTTTGTGCACTAAGTTAATGCACTTTAATCAATTTGGCCTCGGGAGTTTCGTGTACCTGACCACCAAATGCAGATACGGCATGCGCGCCCTGGCCGCTATTGCCCGCGCGTACGGACGGCAGCCGGTGAGGCGCAAGGATATCAGGCGCGCCGAGGGCATTACCGAAGGGTATCTGGAAAACCTCCTGACCACGCTCAAGAACAACGGCCTCCTGCTCACGGTCAGGGGCGCAGGCGGCGGGTTCATGCTGAGCCGGCCGCCCGAAGAGATCTCCCTGCTGGATGTCTATCGTTGTCTGGAAGGATCGCCGGCGCCGGTTCCCTGCCTGACCACCCCCCGGTACTGCGGAAAAACCGAGACCTGCGTGACACGTCCGCTCTGGGCAAGAATACACCGGTCGATAGAGGAAATCCTCGGCGCAACCACCGTTGGAGACCTCCTCAGTCAGGCCGAAACCGGCCAAAAGCGGAAGCGACATTCACGGCGCGGAGACTGTCGACGAACCACACAGAGGGTGGAGAAATGAACCGCCAGGACTCCGGCGCCTGCGTTACGAACGCCGCGCCGCGCCCGGCCCGGTCGGGCGGTCCTCCCGCGAAATTGGAGAAGAAGGAACCGTGACAGTCCATGTTGGAACGCCGTCGCGAATGAGGCAGCAACTCCCGAAAGGAAAGGACCGCCCGTGAAAATCGCACAAGACATCACCGAACTGATCGGCCGTACACCTCTGGTGAGGATTCGCAAGCTCAATGCGGGCGGGAAGGCGCGCGTCGCCGCCAAGCTGGAATCCTTCAATCCTCTCTCCAGTGTCAAGGACCGTATCGGACTTGCCATGATCGAAGCGGCGGA
>CAZNDN010000059.1:0-24012 GCA_964571815.1 uncultured Fibrobacterota bacterium
AGAGATCCTGGTAAAAATCCGCCTGAAAATACGGCGCGTCGAAACCGCCCGTGCCAGTCGGTTGAGCTTCTCCCGTGCCGGGCAATACTATCATACTTCCCAGCACCGCACATGTCCACAGAAGTCGGTTTTTCATACGTTTCGCCACCTTCTATCTTTTGATCCCCACACGTCTCTAATTTATGGGAACAACCTCAACTCTTCGGTTCTTTGCCCTGCCTTCGGCAGTTTCATTCGACGCCACCGGCCGGTCTTCTCCATAGCCCCGCGCCACGATCCTATCCGGCGATATTCCGCGCATCACCAGATAGTTTCTCACCGCTTTCGCGCGGTCGTAAGAAAGCGCCCTGTTGTACTCGTTGCTCCCCTGCGAATCGGTGTGTCCCGCGATCTCCACCCTCACGTGCGGGTAGGCCTCGAGACTGTTGAACACCCTTTCCAACACGTAGTATGACTCTTCAAGCAACTCCGCGCTGGCGGTCTTGAAGTTGACTCCGCTGAGAACCAGCTTCTGACGAATTTCCTTGGGCTTGTCGTCGGGGCAGCCGTCTTCATCCTTGTACTGGTTCACCGTCTCGGGATTGTTGGGGCATGCATCCGACAAATCCGGAATGCCGTCCTTGTCGTTGTCGGGGTCGGGACAGCCGTCCATATCCTGGAAACCGTCGCGATCCTCCGGATCGTCGGGACATTCGTCCTGCGAATCGTAGATACCGTCCTTATCGTTGTCGTAGTCGGGACAACCATCCTCGTCCTCAAACCCGTCGTTGTCCTCCGCGACATCGGGGCACTGGTCGATATCGTCGGGAATACCGTCCCCGTCCTTGTCGGTACTCATCACCTGGACCATTTGCTCCGTGATCAGGCCGATATCGGTGCCGTTTTCGCCGTTGCCCTTGCACGCGGAAACGGGCCTGACGAAATAGTTGTATTCGGGATGTGCGGGCGAAATGAACAGCGGCTCTTTGGAGATATTCGTCTTGTTAACCACGGCATCGGGATTGAACGGCATGCGATCATTCCAGAAATTGTTGTAGATAATCCGCGTCTTCCTGGCATCGGGCCCCACGAAAACGCCGTACTGCTTGTTACCCGTGAAGATATTGTTGCGCACGAGCACCTCGGTGCGATGCGCGCCGAAAATACCGCAGTAGCCGTTTTCCACGATAACGTTATGGTCGATTGATGTTCGCGTGCCCCGGACGGACTCCAGGAAGATGCCGGTCCATTCGTTGCGATAAATGATGTTATTGCGGATCTCGGGAAGGGATATGAGGGCGTGGATACCGGTTCCTTTGTTGTCTACAACCAGGTTCCGCTGGATCAGCGGACGGGTATTCTTGCACAGAATCCCGGTGGTGCCGTTGCGGATGGTGAGGTTGGATATCTCCGAACCGTCGCCTCCGACCACGCAGGGAGCCTTTCTTCCGCCGTCTATTACCGTGCCGACCATGTCCTGTCCGGTCAAGACGATCCTGTCGGGCAGAGCCACATTCTCGTAATAGACTCCCCTCCTGACATAGACCGTATCGCCTTCGTCGGCCTCCCCCACAGCCGCGTAGATCGTGGGGAAGTCATGCGGGACAACAATCTTCCTCCCCGCATGCACGGCTGTGACCGATAAAAGGAACAGTACCGACACGACGACAACTCTTTGTGTTTGGCGCATAGGAATAGCTCGGAGAAAAGGTTCGGTTCGGACCCTTACTGCTTAAGCGCTTTGCGAACGACTGCTATCAAGTGCTGCTTCATGTGTGTGAAAGAGTGCCACACAACAGACTGCCCGTGAGATTCAGAAGCCTTCTTCAATATAGTTTGAAGAAAATCCGTAGTCAAGTCACCCCCTCGGCTTCCATGATATATACAACGCTCCTCGGCGAAAATGCAAGTCCCTCCGCCACTTTTCTCCGTCCCGTGCCCCCCGCGTCGGCAGGGCCCGAGGCGGATTTCCATGTAGTATCTTTTCCTTATAGTACTTATAGATATGAGGAGAGGGGCCGGCCGCGGGGGACCACAGACCAATGCGGCGTGCCGGAGGCCGCGGTCGGATCGACAAGGCGGGCCGAGTCGCGCACCCGGTTCGGCCGAAACACCTTCCCGGCAGGTATCTCAGTCACGTTACGCGTTCAAAGAAGGGCTCGCATGCACGAAATTCCCGGTTTGCCTCGATGGCTCACGCCGGCTGTCCTTGTGGGACTTCTGAGTTCAGTTCCCGCTTCACCGTTCGGCAAAAACAAAGTTCAATATCAGCGCTATCAATGGCGATACCTCGAAACGCCCCGCTACCGTGTCTACTTTCACCGGGAACAAGGTGACCTTCCCGGGATCAGCGCGGCCTGGGCCGAACAATACTACCGCGGTTTCCGCGAAGCCTTCGGTTTCACCCACTCACGCCGCGTTCCCCTGCTGGTCTACGGCACCCCCAACCAGTTTCAACAGACAAACGTTATTCTTGAGCTGCTGCCCGAGGGAGTAGGCGGGTTCACCGAACTGTTCAAGAACCGTGTTGTCATTCCTTTTAACGGCTCGTACGAAGAATACCGTCATGTGCTGCACCACGAACTCGTCCACGCCTTTCAATTCGGCATACTGTACGACCATCCGGGCGGAGCCTTCCTCCGCGGCACGAGCAGGCAGATGCCCATGTGGTTCGCCGAGGGGCTGGCGGAGTATCTCTCCAGCGGATGGGATATCGAAGCGGACATGTTCCTCATGGATCGTACGATCTTCTCCCAGGTACCTCCTCCCGGGCCCATGCTCGGCGGGTACATGGCCTACAAGGGGGGACAATCCTTCCTCTTCTTCCTTGCATCCACGCGCGGACAGGAAGCTTTCTCGCGTTTTCTGCGAAGTTTTCGCGACACGAAGAACGTTACCATGTCGATCAAGGAAGTGTACGATGAAACCCTCGAGGACCTCGGGAAGGAATGGCTGAAGGAACTGAAGCGTTTGTACTGGCCCGAGATCGGCACCAGAGAAGACCCGGTATCCATCGCCGTAGCCCTTACGTCCCATGTCGACGACAAGAACAATTTCAACCTCCGCCCCCGGATCTCTCCCGACGGTGAAAAGGTCGCCTTTTTCAGTGACCGCAAGGACTATACGAGAATCGTCATATCCGATCGCGACGGAGAAACGGTCACCGAAATCAGCCAGTACGGCTACGGAGGCTATTTCGAGTCGTTCCATCCCTTTCGCAGCGGCGTCTGCTGGGGACCCGACAGCAAGCGGCTGGCGTTTGTCACCAAAGAGGACGGAAGCGATCACATTCGAATCGTGGACATCATGTCCAGGAAGGTTTTGCGCAACATCGATCCCCAACTCGGTTCAGTGGTTTCTCCCGACTGGTCCCACGACGGAACCAGGCTGGTGTTCAGCGGCATCTCCGGTCACCGGAGCGATCTCTACCTCTACGATCTGCGGCAGGATTCGCTCCAGCGGTTGACCACCAGTATCCTGCACGAGTCGGATCCCGTGTTTTCGCCCCAGGGTGACGGAATCGTGTTCGCGGGAAGAGACTCGTCGGGGCAGTTTTTCCGCGAGTCACCCTGGAAAGCACGTCCGTCAAGCGACCTCTTCTACCTGGACCTCTCCACGGGAGAGCAGCGTCGGCTCACGCGGCACGAAGCCGACGAAAAGCAGGCCTGCTTTTCACCCGACGGGGGCAGGCTGCTGTACGTATCAAATCGCAACGGCATCGACAACCTCTACATGGCACCGTTTTCTTCGCCGGACAGCGCCACGGCCGTGACGGATATCCTCGGAGGATGCTCCGATCCCGACTGGGCCCGGGGGGACGATGTCGTGGCGTTCTGTCTGTTTCAGAAACAGGGGTGGGATATCTGGCTGATGGAGGATCCGGCGGCCAGGCGCAAGGACGTCCCACCCGCTCCGACCAAATGGGCGGCCACACTGCGGGACACAACCCTGAAATTCTTCGACCCGCCCAGGAACGTGCGGGCCGAATCCGAAACCGACTCCGACACCGCCGCGGACAGCCTTTCGGACTCGGCAGCCGTGGAATCGGCGGCAATCACCGATACCACCATCGAAACGATCGGCGAAGAACCGGACGTCGATACCTTCTCAACGGCGCAGTCCCCGCCGACGGATTCCACTTCGCGCGACTCAATCGCCACCGGTGCCGCGCAGTCGGCCGAAGCAGACAGCGCAACCGACGATACCGCCGTGGTATCGACGGAATCGTACCTGCCGTCTTATCGCTATCGGCCCGTGTTTTCGCCTGACATGGTATCGGTCGGGGTCGGCATCAATACACTGTACGGTTACGCCGGACAAGGGTATGTTGTTCTCAGCGACATTCTCGGAAACCACAGAATCACGCTGGCCGGAGATGTCCAGGGGAATCTTGATGAGTACGCACACCTTTTCGGTTCGTACCTGGCCCTCAAGTACCGGGTTGATTTCGGTGCGGCGGCGTTCTACAGCCGCGACTATACGATTGCCAGCATCTACGGAGATTCTCTGTACCAGGATACGAATATGGGGGGTATGTTCATGCTGGGCTACCCCTTTTCGGTCTTCTCCCGAGTAGGTCTCAGCACGTACCTGAGTGCAGTGGAGCGCAAACCGCTTGACAAAAGAGGACAATCGATTCCCGGCAAAAGCGTTTCACGCTTTTCGGTAGTCATTCCGCAACTCTCCTACACCTTCGACAATATCCTCTGGGGATTGACGGGGCCCCTCAACGGCATGCGGTACGAAACCAAGCTGGTCTTCTCGCCTCCGCTGGAGCTCGTGCGGGAATCGTTCGTCTCGTGGGATGTCGATTTTCGCAGGTATTTTCACCTCTTCCGACGATTCGTGTGGGCAAACAAGGTTGCGATGGGCTTCTCCGTTCCCCTGGAGCAGGACCGTTCAGGCCGCCGGTTCTTCCTGGGAGGAAACGAGAACTGGATCTTCTTTGCAAATGATGTCAATATCGAAAACTACGAAGAGAATATCGACAATGTCTTCTATTCCGAGTATGTCGTCCCGTTTCGCGGATGGGAGTATTTCGACCTCACGGGAACCCGTTTCGCGGTCCTGAATACGGAATTCCGGTTCCCCTTCATACGGGAGTTCTCCATTGTGTGGCCGTTGCCCATGGCCATCCGCTATATCAACGGTGCTCTGTTCACCGACATCGGCAATGCCTGGGACAGCGAAGATGAGTTCGAATCGGTACCTCTGCCCGAGAAGATCTATGGCGGGTTGGGTTTCGGCCTCCGCGCCAACCTCGGCATCTTCGTGCTTCGATTCGACCGCGCCTGGCAGACCGATTGGGCCACCTATGTGGCACATCCCAAAAGCTACGTTTCACTGGGCGCCGAGTTCTGAGTCAGCAAGCCGCTTTGCAGGCGCCGCCGCGGAACCGTGAAATGGCGGAGCTATTCCCACTCGATTGTGGCGGGCGGCTTATGGGTGATATCGAAGAACAGATCGCCGACGCCCTCGATGTGCCGCACCTGCTTGACTATCGCGTCGAGTGTTTCGTCCCTGAGAGGCTCGAATCGAGCAGTCATGGCCTCGCGGGACCGTACGGGTCGAAGCACCACGCACTCCCGTCCCGCGGCATCAACCAGGGGAAGTAAAACCACCGGCATCTGCCACACGCTGTCGTATTCTCCCGACCCACGAAGGGCCTCGGTGACAATATGATCGACTTCCCTGAGTTTGTCCAGGCGCTCTCTGGTGAGGTAAGCACTGATGGGAACGTAGCGAAAATCCTCCCCGCTGATACGATAGACCACCCGGTTGACTTCGGACGCCCCGTTGGTAAGCAGCGTGGAGAGGCGTTCGAGAGAGTTCCAGTCGCGCGCGCCGCTGAGAAGAACCGGGTGTGCATACGTGCGAGAGTCTCCCTGTACCCCCACGCTTCTGATCGGCAGCACGACCGCATCGTAACCGGAGCCGGAGCAGATTGAGTCGACGAGGGCGACCGTGTCCCTGTTGACCGCTTCGACCCGCCCTTCGGAACACAAAGTCCGCACGGCCAGCCCGGGACCGGGGAAGGGGTGTCGCCAGAGGAGATCGCGGGGTAACTCCAGCAGTTCTCCCAACCGCCGGACTTCGTCCTTGTAGAGCTGAGCCAGCGGCTCCACCACCAGGCCCTTTTCGAGCAATTCCAGCACGACATCGACACGGTTGTGATGCGTTTTGATCCGGTCGGCATGCCTGGTTCCGGCGCTCTCGATCGTATCGGGATAGATTGTCCCCTGACCCAACACCCACTCGTCGGCATTGAGTCCCAGGCGCGCGAACGCCTGTTCCTTGACATCAAGGAACATCTTCCCGATAATGACCCGCTTGCGCTCGGGATCGGCAACACCGTCAAGGGCCTCGAGGAACCCGGCGGCGGCATGTTCGATCGCCAGATTGTGAAACCCATGAGCGCTCATGTATTCAAGGATCAGGGCCGATTCATCCTTACGCATGAGCCCGTTGTCGATGTGCAACCCCCGGACCCTTTCCGGGCCGAGGATTCTGTTCAAAAGGGTGAAGGCCACGGTCGAGTCAACACCTCCCGAGACCAGCAGAAACACTTTTCGGCCGGCACAAGCCTCCTGAATTCGTCCCTCAATCCGGCGCAGGAACCGCTCGGGGCTCCACTGACGTGAACAGGCGCTGATCCGGAGAAAGTTGTCGAGGATTTTCATTCCGTTGGGAGTATCGGTGACTTCAGGATGGAATTGAATGCCGAAGATCTTCCTCTGCTCATCACCCATGGCGGTCACGGGTCCGCCGTCGGTAGCGCCCAATACTTCGAAGCCCTCCGGCAACCGCTGCACGCCGTCGCCGTGACTCATCCATATCTCCTCCTCCGGTCCGAGTCCCGCCAGAAGCCCCGTCCGTTTCAAAACCTTCATCCGAGCCGTCCCGTACTCGCGATGACCTCCCCGGACAACCCCCCCACCCAACTCACGGGCAATAAGCTGATGACCGTAGCAGAGTCCCAGAATCGGAATCCCCATCCGCAGCACGTCTGCGTCAAAGGCGGGACGATTACGGTCGAGCACACTATAGGGACCGCCGGAGAGGATGATACCCTTGCAGCCTTTCAACTCGGCTGCGGGGGTATCACAGGGGAGAATTTCGGAAAACACACTCAGGCGTCTGATTCGATTTGCGATCAGATGAGTGTATTGCCCTCCAAAATCAAGCACGACAATGGTATCGACACCTTTCATAAGCGCATTAAAATACATGTCGGAAATCCGTCACCATGCTCCCCTCCTCAACGAAGCCGGTTGCGTGCCCGGGGCTCATCAGGCCCAATGAAACGGGCCGGGACATGCGAACGGAGCGGAAAAGCGCACACTGCCGTAAGTCCCTTTTTTATATTAGGAAGGGCGAAGCGCATGTGAAACGCAGTCGGACTGTACTGTTCTTGCTCTTCGTGCGTAAGGAAAGCCCAATTCGGCGGGAGTAAATCCCCGATCCGAATGAAGGCCGGAATGCCGGCGAGTGTTGAGCGGGCGCAGGTCCGCGGGAATCAACAAAAGAGGCACCGTAATGGAGCAGAAAGCGGCGCGAAGACCCGTGCGGAATTTCTTCGTGAAGAAATCCATGCAACTGAGGCTCCTGGGACGAATCGTGTTCGTTGCGGCATGCGCGGCTCTGATCACTACCATGCTGATTGCTTTTGTCTACAATCTCCGCGCCCAGGGCGGTACCTTTTACTATATAAGCAACGACGTGAAACAGGATATCGAACTCACCAATATCCTGGGTCTGATTCTCCCCAGCGTTATTGTGGCCGAGTCGGTGAGCCTCCTCATCGGGCTGGCTATCGGCCTGTTTTCCTCCCGCAAGCTGGCGGTTCCCGTATACAAGTTCGAGAAGTGGGTGTCGCAGTTGAAGAAGGGCAGGCTCAGGACCCGGCTTGCGTTCCGCGAGGAGCGGGACATGAGGGACCTTACCGTCGAATGCAACGCCATGGCGGATCACTACCGGGAGTCGTTTTCGCGGCTGAAAGAGCTGCTCTCCGAGATGGAGCGTCGTGAATGCGTGTCAAAGCAGTGCGCGCCCGAAATCGACACTATGCGGTCGATTCTCGCGCGGTTCCACGTGTAGTTTTCCCGAGTGTGCCGATATCAGGAAAAAATGCCCTTTGCCCGATCGAAGAGGTTGGGTTCCTTCTTCTCAATCCCGGCCAGTTTCTCGAACAACTCCCGCTGTTCCCGTGTAAGTTTCTCGGGTGTCCGGACATGCACCTTGACCAGTTGGTCCCCATGTTGCGCTCCGTGCAGAACAGGCAATCCCTTGCCGCGAAGCCGGAAAATCTTCTCGGATTGTGTTCCGGGGGGGACTTTGAGATTAACCTTCCCGCCGAGGGTCGGCACGACCGTTGTCGCCCCGAGCGCGGCCTCGGAGAACGTGACGGGAATCTCGCAGATAATATCGATACCGTGGCGCTGGAAGAAATCGTGGGGAACTTCCTCGACCAGCACGATCAGGTCTCCCGGCGGGCCGCCTCGCGGCCCGGTATCACCCTTGCCGGGAATCGAAATATAATTGCCTTCGGACACACCCGGAGGTATCTCGACAGAGACGGTTGTCTGAGCCGTTGTCCGTCCCGAACCGTTGCATGCCGTGCAGGGATCGCCGACTTCCTGCCCTTCGCCCCTGCATGCCGGGCAGATCCCTTCGCGGATCACCTGCCCGAAGAACGAGTTGGAGACCTGCTGTATCCGTCCGCTACCCCCGCACTTGCTGCATGAGCGGGTCTTTCCGCTGCGCGAACCGCTTCCGCTGCACTGCTCGCATCGCTCGTGCCTTTTGACCCGCAACTTCTTGGTCACGCCGGTGTTGATTTCCTCAAGGCTGAGTCTGATCCGGGCCTGGAGGTCGCTGCCGCGCCGTGCGGCCCGCCCTCCGCGACCACCCCGTCGGCCGCCGCCCATACCGAAGAGGTCGCCGAATATCGAATCACCCCCCATCCCTCCGCCACCGAATTCATTCATGAATGCCCGGAGCGCATCGGACATGTCAAAGCCCCCGAAGCCGGCGCCGAAGCCGCCGAAGCCCTGGCCGCCCGCACCTCCGGAGAAGGCCGCGTGACCGAACTGGTCGTACCGGCTGCGCTTCTGAGGATCTTTCAGGATTTCGTAAGCTTCCGTGGCCTCCCGGAATCGCTCTTCGGCATCCTTGTCTCCCGGGTTCTTGTCGGGATGGTACTTGACGGCCAACTTGCGGTAGGCCTTCTTCACCTCATCCAGGGAAGCATTCTTCTGAACACCCAGAACTTCGTAGTAGTCTCGTTGTGCCATGATCTACCCACACGGAGCGACATGCACCCCGCCATCCGCGCAGCGTAACTCCTTCCCGTTCCCTTGTCGGCAGAGCAGCGGGGACAGCCCGCTCACACTCCCTTACGTATCATCGTCAACAACCTCGAAATCCGCATCAACCGCTCCGTCGTCCTTCTTCTCCCCATCCTGGGACGAAGCGTCCTGCTGTTGGGGCCCGGCCTGCTGCTGCCCCGCGGCACCGGCACCGGCTCCCGCTCCACCGGGCTGAGCGCCGCCCTGTGCCCCTCCCGCAGCTCCCTGCGCGTTCTTGTACATCTCCTCGGCCATTTTGTGCGACGATTTCATCAGGTTGTCGATGCTTGTCTTGATCGCCTGCGTATCATCTCCCTTGGCCTTTTCCTTCAAATCTTCAAGTGCAGACTGTATCTTCGCCTTCTCTTCGGCCGATATTTTCTCGCCCACCTCGCCGAGCGTCTTCTCGGTCTGGCTGACAAGCTGATCGGCCTGGTTCTTTACATCAACCTTCTCCCGCTCCGCTTTGTCCTTTTCAGCATTGGCCTCGGCCTCCTTGACCATCCGATCGATATCCTCTTCGGCCAGCCCGCTGGAAGACTCGATTCTGATCTGCTGTTCCTTGCCCGTGCCCATGTCTTTTGCGCTGACGTGCAGGATCCCATTATTGTCCAAGTCAAAGGTTACCTCAACCTGAGGTATGCCGCGCGGGGCGGGAGGAATTCCGATCAAGTCGAACTTGCCCAGGAGGCGGTTATGCTGCGCCATCTCGCGTTCGCCCTGGTAGACCATAATCGACACCGCGGTCTGATTATCGGCCGCGGTAGAGAAAATCTGACTCTTTTTTGCCGGAATGGTCGTATTGCGCTCGATCAGCTTTGTGAACACCCCTCCGAGCGTCTCGATTCCCAGCGACAACGGCGTTACGTCCAGCAACAACACGTCTTTGACCGATTCGTCTCCTCCCAGGATAGCAGCCTGAATGGCGGCACCCACCGCAACCACTTCGTCGGGGTTTACGCCCTTGTGCGGGGCCTTGCCGAACAACTCTTCGACCTTCTTCTGGACGGCCGGGATACGGGTCGAGCCACCCACCAGGATTACTTCACGAATCTCCGAAGTCGAAACGCCGGCATCGCGCACCGCCTTGTTGCAGGGCTCAACCGTCCGCTGGATCAGGTGGTCCACCAGAGCTTCGAATTTCGCCCGTGTCACGGTCATGTCCAGATGCTTCGGCCCGCTTGCATCGGCCGTGATAAACGGGAGGTTGATATTGGTCTGCATGGCGCTGGAAAGCTCGCACTTGGCCTTTTCGGCGGTCTCTTTGAGGCGTTGAAGCGCCATGCGGTCGTTGCGAAGGTCGATCCCGTTTTCTTTCTTGAATTCGTCGGCGATATAATCGATCAACACTTGATCGAAATCGTCTCCGCCCAGGTGCGTGTCACCGTTGGTGGACTTCACCTCGAAGACCCCGTCGCCGATCTCCAGAATCGATATGTCGAACGTCCCGCCGCCGAGGTCGAAGACGGCAATCGTTTCGTTGCCTTTCTTCTCAAGGCCGTAGGCCAGTGAAGCGGCAGTCGGCTCGTTGACGATTCGCTTGACGTCGAGCCCGGCGATCCTGCCCGCGTCCTTGGTGGCCTGCCGCTGGGAGTCGTTGAAATAGGCGGGAACGGTAATGACCGCTTCGGTGACCTCTCCGCCAAGGTAGTCTTCCGCCGACTTCTTCAGATGCTGCAGCACCATGGCGGAGATTTCGGGGGGTGTATAGTCCTTGTCTCCCGTCCGCACCTTCACCAGCTCATCGGCCGCCCCGGTTACCTGATACGGCACGATCTTCTCTTCGGCTTCAACTTCGTTGTGACGCCGTCCCATGAAGCGTTTGATTGAGTACAGGGTGTTTTCGGGATTCGTGATCGCCTGCCGCCGGGCAATCGCACCGATCAGTCGCTCACCGGCCTTGTTGAACGCCACCATCGAAGGTGTAGTACGCCCGCCTTCGGAGTTGGGGATCACCACCGGCTTCCCCCCTTCCATTACCGCCACGCACGAATTCGTGGTACCGAGGTCAATACCGATGATCTTGCCCATGCCGTACTCCTTTTTCTTTGGTCGTGGATTGTCGTTGTTTCAGAGCGCGCTCATGATTCCGATTCGGTGGAAACTTCGTCCCGATTGTCTTCCCGGTCTGTCTCCTCCTCCGCTTCGCCTCCCCCACTCGGGGGGCCCGCCGAAACAATCACTTTCGCATGCTTTATTACCTTTTCCTTGAGCCGATATCCCCGCTCGTACAGTTCCGCCAGCCGCCCCTCGGGAACCGTATCGTTCGGAGCCGTCATCATCGCGTCGTGCAGCGCCGGGTCGAACTCGTCTCCGACTTCCCCGAAAGGCCGCAACCCATGTTTACCGAGTATTTCCTCAAGCCTGTTGGAAATCAGCCCCATACCCTTGACGAAACCCTCGTGGTCGGCCGCCTTTTCGGTGGACGAGAGGGCGCGCTGAAAATTCTCGCGCACTTCAACAAGGTCCAGCATGAGCCGTTCGTTGGCTACCTCAACCAGCCGTTCATACTCTCTGGCCGTTCGGCGCTTGAAGTTGTCGAACTCGGCCATCAGACGGAGGTACTTATCTTTCTGGGCCTGAAGCATTTCCTGGAGCTGCTCCACGGATTCTTCCGGCTCGGCAGCCTCCTGTTCAGGTTCACCTTCCGTGTTCTCTTCCTGCTCCGCCGCCTCCGTCCGCGACTCCTCCGTTGTTTCCTCGCCGTCCCGCCGCGGGTCGGATTCCTTGCCTTTCTTCATAGCTGCCTACTCCACAACTCTTGGAAAATGGGTTAGGAATATAAATCACTCAGGGCTTTTGCCGTGTAATCCACCGCGGAAATCAGAAAGCCGTAGGGCATCCGTTTCGGCCCGACGATCCCCAGGGTTCCTTTCATGTGCCCGACATTGTAACCTGTCTTAACAATGCTCATGGAGGTGAATTTCCCTCCTCGAGCTTCGCTTCCGATCGTTACTTTTACTTCTCCCATTTCGGTGTTCCCTCCCGACTTCAGCATGTGCAGCAGGAGTCTCTTCCGGCCCAGAATCTCGACGATAGCGCCGGCATGCTCCTTGTCGAAAAACTCGGGCTTCAGCATGATATTCGCCTCCCCTTCGGCGAAAACCTCGTCCCGACGGCTGCTTTGGACGAGTTTCCTGATTGACGGGAGGAAAAGGCGGATGACACCGATATCGTAGGTCGGAAGCCCCTCGAACAGATCATCACCCGCATCACACAGTTTTCCGAGGGCGACACCCTGAAGACGGGCGTTCATAATATTGCTTGCCCGTTCCAGCCGTCCGGCGTCGATCTGCGTATTCACTTCGACCACCATGGACTTGACGAAACCGGAATCGATCGCCAGATTCATCAGATAGCGCCCCGATTCGACCTCATGAAGGTGAATGTGGCGGTATACCCCCTCCCGCAACTTCGGCGCCATAATCAAACCCAACTGACTTGTAACCTTGCTCAACGCTTCCGACGTCGCTTCCATGAGCATGTGCAGGTCGGAAGGCTCGACACGGGCAAGGTAACCGCGGATCTTCTGCCGCACCTCACGGGGTACTTCGATCAATCGGATCAGGTTATCGACATAGAAGCGGAACCCCTTGTCGGTGGGTACCCTTCCGGCCGACGTATGCGGGTGCTCCAGGAGCCCCCGCTCCTCCAGGTCTCCCATTACGTTGCGAATCGTGGCGGCCGAGCAATCCATCCCCCGACGTTTGGAGAGAAACCGCGACCCCGTCGGCAAACCGGTCAGGATGAAATTCCTGACAATCGCCTCCAGGATTTGCATTTCCCTCGGGGAGAGCTTGCCCTCGTCGCCCCGCACGGCGAAACGGGAGGAACTCCGCTCGACGCGAAGCTCCTCCACTTCAAACGACACCCTTCGGGCTTGGTTCGGCCGTGGCATGGTGCCTCACTACTACATCATTCCACCCATGCCGCCCATGCCACCCATACCGCCCATACCGCCCATACCGGGCGCACCACCGCCGCCGCCGGCACCGCCCTCTTTCTCTTCCTTGGGCTTCTCCGAAACGACACACTCGGTGGTCAGGACAAGACCGGCAATACTTGCGGCATTCTCCAGAGCCGTCCTGGTGACCTTCTTGGGATCGGGGACCTTATCGACCAGGTCCTCATACTCAAGGGTCTGTGCGTTGAAGCCGAAACCGCTCTTACCCTCTTTGACCTTGTTGGCGACCACGGAAGGTTCCAACCCGGCGTTGGCCACAATCATGCGCATCGGCTCTTCAAGCGCCTTGCGAACGATTTCAAGCCCAACCGCTTCTTCACCGTCGAGCTTGACGCTCTCGAGGGCGGCCGCCGCACGAATCAGCGCCACACCGCCGCCGGCGACAATACCTTCCTCAACCGCCGCACGGGTCGCATGAAGCGCATCCTCAACGCGTGCCTTCTTCTCTTTCATCTCCGTTTCGGTTGCCGCGCCGATATTGATCACCGCAACACCGCCGGCGAGCTTGGCGAGGCGCTCCTGAAGCTTCTCCCGGTCGTAGTCGGAAGTGGTCTCATCGATCTGACGACGGATCTGGTTGACCCGTCCCTTGATGTCGTCGGTCTTGCCGGCGCCCTCAATGATCGTCGTGTTCTCCTTATCGATGGTAATGCGCTTGCACTGTCCGAGCGAATCGACAGTGGCGTTTTCCAGCTTGAAACCTGCGTCTTCGGAGATCACAATGCCGCCGGTCAGCGTAGCGATATCCTCGAGCATGGCCTTGCGCCGATCACCGAACCCCGGAGCTTTCACCGCGGCCACTTTCAACGTACCGCGCAGCTTGTTGACCACCAGCGTCGCTAACGCTTCACCTTCGATATCCTCGGCAATAATCAGGAAGGGCTTGCCCATCTGTGCTACTTTCTCAAGCAGGGGCAGCAGGTCTTTCATTGCACTGATCTTCTTATCGTGGATCAGAATCATCGGATCGTCGAGCACACACTCCATGGTATCGGAATTGGTGACGAAATACGGCGAGAGATACCCGCGATCGAACTGCATGCCCTCAACCACTTCCAGATTCGTATCGATCCCCTTTGCCTCTTCGACCGTAATCACGCCGTCCTTGCCGACTTTCTCCATGGCCTCGGAAATGAGATCACCGATCTCGTCGTCGTTGTTGGCCGAAATGGCGCCGACCCGGGCGATCTCGGCCTTGCCGGAGATCGTCTTTTTGTCCTTTTCCAACTGAGCGACGACAGCCTGGACCGCCTTGTCAACACCACGTTTCAGCGACATCGGATTTGCACCGGCCGTCACATTCTTGATACCCAGCCGCGCAATCACCTGCGCCAGCACCGTTGCCGTGGTGGTTCCGTCCCCGACCACATCGGAGGTCTTCGATGCCACCTCCTTGACCATCTGTGCTCCCATGTTCTCGAATTTGTCTTCGAGTTCAACCTCCTTGGCCACCGTCACACCGTCCTTGGTGACCGTCGGCGAACCGAAGCTCTTATCCAGCACTACATTTCGACCCCGAGGGCCGAGGGTCACGCGCACTGCATTGGCCAGCGTATCGATACCCTTGAGCAGCTTGTCGCGAGCCGAAACATCGAAGACAAGTTGTTTTGCCGCCATGATCATCTTCTCCTGTGTAGTTTAAGTGAATAACGTGCCGCTGTCTTGTTTCCTGCCGATGCGCAGCGCTTAAATCACCGCAAGGACATCGCTCTCCCGCAAAATAAGATAGTCTTCCCCGTCAACCGTCACTTCCGTGCCGGAATACTTACCGTAGAGGACTTTCTCTCCCTTCTTGAGCGTCATCTCCATTTTCTGCCCGCTATCGGAGACCTTGCCCGGTCCGACAGCCATGACTTCGCCCTTCTGAGGCTTCTCTTTGGCATTGTCGGGAATGATGATTCCTCCCGCGGTCTTCTCCTCCGCCTCAAGAGGCTTGACCACCACTCGGTCGGCCAACGGTTTCAAGTTCATCGGGTCCTCCCCTCTCACGAAATGAAGTGTGTTGTGATGTTGATTATGGTTTCTTCTCCGGGAACGCCTTTGCATCACAGGGCGGCGCTCCCCACCTTGTTAGCACTCTCCCCGAAGGAGTGCTAAAAAATAACACCGTGACGAAGTGTTGTCAAGGTTTTTTTCATGCGCCGGTCGTCAAAGTCGCAAAGCGCGGAATCCGATATTATATATTAGGTTACGTGAATGCTCGGCATTCACCGGCGTCGACATGCAATCGGCGAGAGGATCAACCCGGATATCGTGGTACCGACCCATGATCAATCAACTTACGGCAAAGCTCAAACTCACTGAAAGCGAAATCAGGGTCCTGAAAAGGGTCCTGACATATTCCGCTGCCGGCTGTCTCCTGCTGGTCGGCGTTGCATGGGCAATCCGGTACTTGATGGTGCAGGGGGATTCGGGCGAGGCTGCCTCGCGTTCGAGCGCAGTCTCGAAGCTGGGAAAGCTCTATGAGAAGAAGAGCGACGAGTTGCTTCCCATCGACATCGAGGCTCACCTGCACGCCGCCCGGCATTACCTGGATACCGATCGTCCGTCCAAAGCCGTCGGGCACTTGCTGCGGGTGGCGCCCGCGATCTCCGGTGAACTCTCCGTACGGCTCGACCTGGCCTCGGCCTACCTCGAATCGGGCCGATTCGAGCAGGCACATCATGAGCTTTCCCTTCTCCGCGATCAGAGCCTTCCCGACAGCCTGAAAGCGCTGGTTGAGGCCAGGCACGGTCTGACGCTGTTCTATCTGGGGAAGGTCCGTGAAAGCCTGGAGCAGCTCAAGGACTGTATCAAGGAGCACCCGGACCAACCCGAGGCCTACTGCTACCTGGGACAGGTCGAGGCTGCCGTCGAGCCATCTTCCGAAGACGCCCTCGAGCACTTCCGGCGTGCGATTGCCCTGGACACTGCCTACGGCGAGGCCCGCTACCAGCAGGCCCGGTATTTCATGGCACAGGGCGACTACGCGCGGTGCCGTGATTCACTTTTGCAGCTTCTTCGAATCGAACCTCTCCACGTGAGGGCGCACAGCAGGCTGGGCATGGCCTACTACTACCTTGAAGATGCCGATATGGCTCGCAAGGCGTATCGCACGGCCCTTGCCCTGAACCCGAAAGACTTCAATACCCATTACAACACGGGGGAGCTTCTCTACACTTTCTATGATGACCCCAAGGGGGCGCTTGCGGAATTCGCACACGTTCTCGCCCTGGATCCCGACCATGCCCAGGCAAACTTCAAGACGGGTATCATCTGCCTGGAAAACGATCAGTTCAAGGAAGCGGCAAAATACCTGGAACGAGCGCGACGGAGCGATCCGGATAACATTCGTGTATTGTTGCAGCTCGCGGTGGCGTACGAGCGCCTCGGCCTGGCGCGGAAGGCACTGCGGACGTATGAGGCCGTTGCCGAAATCGACGCCGTCAATGAGATCGCTCGACAGAAGATCCGGATGCTGAGTTCTCGTGGTCCCTGAGGGAAAAACCACATGATGTTGTGTTCGAGTCGGGGGTGGAAGATGTCGCAACCCCTTTGAGGAATTGCGGTTAAATAAAACACTTGATTTGTGAGATACAATTATTGTATTCTAATCACTGGATGGAAACGCTCCGGGTTCCGCCGAAAGGAAGTGGCGGAAGGTCGCGCGGGAGTCCGGTTGAACCGTCAGCCATGCGGGGAGAATGGGAACCATGTCAAACGTCACGAAACGAGATCTGGTTGAGCGAATCGCGGAGAGGACCGGGCTCACGCAGGTAGACACGAAGATAGTTGTCGAGACGTTTCTCTCAAGCGTTGCCCATGCTTTGCAGACCGGGAGAAACATCGAAATTCGCGGCTTCGGACGATTCAAGATAAAGAGGAAGAATGCCCGTCTTGCCCGAAACCCACGCACCGGCGAACAAATCCACGTAGAGGCGGGGTACAAGCCAATATTCGAAGCGTCGAACGAACTGCGGACGCGGGTGAACAACTCTCATCCCGGCCTTCAAGAGGACGCTTCCCGGGGAGATTCGTCGAACAGCCCGCCTCCGTTTCCCGCGGCGGCCTCGCTCTAATTCTTCCGCTTCCGGTCCTTCTCCGTTTTCCATTGGGACAAGGCCGCCTTCTTGAGTTCTTCGTACCATCCGGAGACGGTGTCCGGGCTTACCTCCAGCTCATCAGCGATATCATCAAGCGACTCGCCACACTCGACCCGGGCCACCGCCCGCCACTTGTCTCTGGGGCCTACCGCACGTGAGGCACTGCCCGACGCGACGGGTACGGTTTCGCCGACCGACCCCGAATCCGTTTCGACCGCGGCCGGCACAGGAATGCGGGCCCTTCCCCGGATACCCGCGAGAACCTCTTCGAGTTTGTCCACCAGAGAAACCGAATCGCTGTACCCCGTCGAGGAATACCGAACAATGCCCTCGCCGTCGATCACAAAGAGGGCCGGAAGCGACGTGACCCCGTAGCGGGACGATGTCCGCTTGTAGCGATCTATGAGCATGGGAAGCGAATACTTCTTTTCTTTCACAAAGGGCGCAACCACCGCCTTCCCTTCTTCGTCGAGACTGATACCGAACACCTTCACCGAATCGTCGGCATGCTTTCCTCGAAACTTCATGAGCTGAGGGATTTCCTTTTGGCAGGGCTTGCAGTAGGTCGCCCAGAAGCTGAGCACGACCACATGCTTTGTCGTGTTCAGGTAAGGTTTCGCAAGCGTTTTGCCGCACCAGACCCTCAGGGCCACCCTTTCTCCCTCCAGCGAGGGCAGAGAGAAAGTGGGAGCCGTACTTCCGGGCCGCAGCAATCCTTTTTCTTCTTCGGCGTTGCCCCCCGCCAGGGTTGCAAGCACCACGGCCGCGGCAGCAAGTCCGCTTCTCCGTCTTTTCATCACGGCAACTCCTTTACACCTTCGGGGGAGTCCAACAGCCCCGCCCCCCTCTTCTCATCCGCCCAGTTCGGCCGATCGCCGGGCGGCACGGCGAACGGCTTCGCCTACCGCAAACTTGAAGCGGTGTTCCTCCAGAGCCCGCAACCCCTCCACGGTCGTGCCCCCCGGAGACATGACTCTGCTTTTGAGCACCGATGGGCTCTCGCCCGTCTCTTCCACCATCCGCGCCGCACCCAGCACGGTCTGCACCGCGCACGCGGCGGCATCCGCATGAGACAAACCGCCCGACACTCCCGCCTCAATCAGCGCCTCGATGAACAGGTACACATAAGCGGGCCCGCTTCCGGACAGGCCGGTAACCGTGTCCATCAGCCGTTCCGGAACCTCGACCACGGTGCCCACGGCACCCAGGATCTTTCCACACAGTCGGACATCCTTGCGCCTGCAACCGGGTCCGGCCGCAACCGCCGAAACACCCGTTCCCACGAGCGCGGGCGTATTCGGCATGACTCGACAGATACGTGCCTTCTCACCGAGAAGCGCCTGAAGCCGGGAGATTGTCACTCCGGCGGCAATCGAAATCCAGGTGGGGTTGAACGACTGTGAATGAGACGATCGAAACGTTTCGAGCGCCGCGGGCACATCTTTGGGCTTCACCGCAATCACGACCGCGTCCAGCGGAGGACGTGTCGCGGCCCATGACGAAAGAGGAGCGGTTTTTACTCCAGCGGGGAGGTTCCGAAGTGCCGACGTGTCGGAGTCGTGCGCCAGGACCCTCGCCTCGGAGCCGCGGGCCGGCACTAAACCTTGAATCAGCGCGCGACCCATGTTTCCCGTACCGATCACGCCCACGCGCATGCTATCCTCCCTCGGGTGTTATTTCTTCATGGATTCCAGAAATTCGGCATTGGATTTCGTCGTGGAGATCTTCTCTTTCATGAACTCCATCATCTCGATGGGGGTCATCGTGGCAAGGAATTTGCGGAGAATCCACATACGGTTGAGTTCTTCCTGTGTCAGCAGCAACTCCTCCTTGCGCGTACCCGATTTCATCAGGTCAACCGCGGGGAAGATACGTCGCTCCTGGATCTTGCGATCCAACACAAGTTCCATGTTGCCGGTACCCTTGAATTCCTCGAATATCACTTCATCCATCCTGCTTCCCGTCTCCACCAGGGCCGTCGCGATGATCGTAAGGCTTCCTCCGCCGTCGATGTTGCGGGCGGCGCCGAAGAAACGCTTGGGCTTGTACAGCGCCTGCGAATCGACCCCCCCGGAGAGAATCCGGCCGGAATGAGGTGCCACGGTATTGTGGGCACGGGCAAGCCGCGTGATACTGTCCAGCAGTATGACTACGTCGCGCTGGTGCTCAACGAGCCTTTTCGCTCGCTCGATCACCATCTCCGCCACGACCACGTGCCGCTCGGCAGGCTCGTCGAAAGTGGAACTGACCGTCTCGGCGTCAACCGACCGCTGCACGTCCGTGACTTCCTCGGGCCGTTCGTCGATAAGCAACACAATCACGAACACCTCGGGATCGTTGGCGACAATCGCCTTAGCGATGCTTTTGAGAAGCACCGTTTTCCCCGCTCGAGGCGGGGCTACAATCAGGCCGCGCTGTCCCTTCCCGATTGGAATCAGCATGTTCATGATTCGCGTGGAGATGTCTTCGGGATTGTATTCGAGATTGAACCGCTGATCGGGGAACAGCGGAGTGAGGCTGTCGAAGTTGATCTTCTTCTTGCACTCTTCGGGATCTTCGTAGTTGATATGCTCAACCCGGAGCAGCGCGAAGTAGCGCTCCGAGTCTTTCGGCGGGCGCACCTGGCCGGTAACCGTATCTCCGGTACGGAGATGAAACCGCCGTATCTGCGACGGCGACACGTAGATATCGTCGGGGCCGCTGAGATAGGAGTTGCCGGGGGAGCGAAGGAACCCGAAACCGTCGGGCATGATCTCCAGCACGCCCTCCGCACGCACCTGACCGTGCTGGGAGGCCTCGGCCTGGGAAATCTTGAAGATCAGGTCCTGCTTTCCCATCCTGCGATGGTCGCCGATATTAAGTTCCATGGCGATCTGGTTGAGTTCCACGATCGACTTCGACTTCAGTTCATCAACATTCATCAAAGCACCTCTGGTTGAAATGGAAAAAGACGTTTCGTGCGGTTCACGAGCGGGACGCGGCGTCTGTCAGGACACCGGCTCCATCGCCTGCCGGCTACCGCACATCTCAAGGAAGATTTTCAGGTATTGCCCCCGGCATCGTCACATCGGCCGCACACGCACTCTCCGGCTCCGGCATCGATCCCTGTTTCGGTCCGCTGGATTCCCACGAAAACCCGCGACGTACCCGCCTTGCCCGCCGCGGCACATGCTCCCGGTGAAAAACGGTCAGGTATCGGTTGAATGATTCTGGAGTGAGGAAACGAAAAGACCAACTCCCACCCTCGGCCCCTCCTCACGGGGCTTACTATAAAAATGGCGTTGTGCACCCGAGTTTGTCAAGAGTTTTTTTTGCAGCCGCCTCCGCCGGGCCCGGATGTCCTCCCCCCCATCATATACCCAGGCGATTCAACCGAAGCTTCTCCACATCGGTGAAATTGCGCCGGGAGCGATGTTCTTTCAAGGGCAGGATCTTCTCGTGGACAGCATCAAGCAACCAGTGCGGCTGGGGAAAAAACTCCTTTTCCAATTCGTGTGCGGGCGTAATCCAGTTGCGCGAGCCCACCACGACCGGAGGCGCATCAAGGTGGTCGAACGCAAGCTCGGTAATATTCCGGGCGACATCGTTGAGATACGATCCCCGCTCGCAGGCATCGCTTGCCAATACCACGCGCCCGGTTTTGGCGACCGACTCCAGAATCGGCTCGTAGTCAAGCGGCGTCAAGGTTCGCAGGTCGACTACTTCGGCATCCAGTCCGTAGCGGTCGCGAAGCTGGTCGGCGGCTTTCAGCGCCGTGTAGAGTGTGGCGCCCGCCGTGATGATCGTGATATCCCGGCCGACACGCTTGATATCGGGCACACCGATCTCCACTTCGTACCACCCCTCGGGGACCCCGTCGGGGTGAAACCACTCACCGATATCGTAGATGCGCTGCGACTCGAAGAATATGACCGGGTCGGTGCCGCGAAGCGCGGCGTTCATCAACCCCTTCGCATCGCAGGGCGTTGCGGGGAAGACGACTTTCAGTCCCGGGATGTGCGTGCAGAGGCTGGTCCAATCCTGCGAGTGCTGCGCTCCGTACTTGGATCCCACCGACACCCTCACTACCACCGGCAGCTTCAGCAGTCCCGCGCTCATCGACTGCCACTTTGCCAGTTGATTGAAAACCTCATCACCGGCACGGCCGAGAAAATCGCAGTACATCAGCTCGACAATCGCCCGGCCTCCGCACAGGCCGTAGCCTACGCCCGAGCCGACAATCGCCCCTTCGGAGATAGGCGTGTTGAACAGCCGATGGTACGGAAGCGCTTCGGTGAGGCCGCGATACACGGCAAAGGCACCTCCCCAGTCACGGTTCTCTTCGCCGTAAGCAATCAGCGTGGGATCGGTATAGAACGCGTGCGCAATCGCCTCAAAGATACCGTCGCGCAACTGCACCGCCTTACCCTTGGGAAGGGGCTTACCCTGCTCATCGAGTCCCTTTCTGCTGCGTCGCGCGATCTGCTTGACTCGCGGGTTCTCTTCCAGGGGCATAAGCACATCGCAGGGACGATCCTCCATCTTTTCCACGTTTCCGTTGGAGAACATCACCCCTCCGATCGCGTCGGGCTCCCGCCGGATATTCATGTGCGGCGAAACCGCGTCGTCGGTAGCCAATGCCGCGGCCTTGCGTATCAGCTTTCGTGCTTCTTCCCGGAACCCCTCCAGCTTCTTTTTCGTGCACACCTTGTTGGAGACCAGAAGCGCGCCGAAAGACTCGATCGCATCTTCCTTCTCCCACCGCGCGATCTCTTCGCGCTCGCGGTACGATGAAGCGTCGGAGGGAGAATGGCCGGAAATGCGGTAGGTGATCGTATCCAGGAGGCAAGGCCCTTCCCTGTTGGCGATCACCTCTTTTTTACGCCTGAACGCATCGGCCACAGCCAGCGGATTGTACCCGTCGACCCGCTCGGCATGCATCTGCTCGGCGTTGACACCGGCCCCGATGCGGGCCAGGACCGAGAAGCCCATGGTCTCGCCGGCCGGCTGCCCTCCCATGCCGTAGTGGTTATTCATGATATTGAAAATCAGCGGCAGGCCGCCGCGGTGCTCCCCTTCCCACAGGTGTTTGTACTGGTCCATGGTAGCCAGCCAGATACCTTCCCACACCGGACCGCAGCCCAGCGAAGCGTCGCCGATATTGCATACGACAATGCCGGACTTGCTGTTGCATTTCTTGTACAGAGCGGCCCCCACGGAGATGTCTCCGGAGCCGCCGACAATCGCGTTGTTGGGGTAGATGCCGAAGGGCGGAAAAAACGCGTGCATGGAGCCGCCCAGGCCCCGGTTGAACCCGGTTTCCCGCGCGAAAATCTCGGCAAGGGCCCCGTAGATAAGGAAATCGACACCCAGCTCCCGTGCCCCTTCGTGCCCCCCGTCGTCCACCACCCGCAGAATCGTGCCGCCCTCGTGGGACTTCATGATCCGCATCAACTCCTTGTCATCGAGTCGACGAACCGCACTCAGCCCCTTGGCCAGAATCTCGCCGTGCGAGCGATGGGAGCCGAAAATGAAATCATCAGGCTCCAGCACGAATGCCTGGCCCACGGCGGATGCTTCCTGCCCGATCGACAGATGCGCCGGGCCGGGATGGGTATAGGCAATTCCCTGATATTCGCCGGCGGTCTTGATGGTGTTGAGCATGGTCTCGAATTCGCGAATGATACACATGTCCCTGAAGATACCGGTCAACTCCTCGACCGAGTACCGTTTCTTCTCTTCCGCGAACGACGTCGTATACTGATTGAGAGGGATATCCTTGAAGGTGAGTTTCCCGGGTTTCCTGACCCTCTGAGGATCGATTATCTGCGACTTGGGCATGGCTGCTTCTCCGAGGTTGTTAGAGCTGAATGGTTGCAACGGTATCTTTGAGTATTTCCGACACCGTAGGATGCGGAAACACGATTTCCCTGATTTCCTCCACGCGCAATTCTTCTTCGATCATGGCCGCAGCCCCGTAAATCATCTCCGAGCACTCCGCGCCGATCATGTGAACACCGAGCAGGGTATGGTATCTTTTGTCAACGACCACCTTGCAGACTCCCCTGCCGCGTTCGGTTTCGGTCAAATAGCGTCCGCTGAAACTCATCGGGAGCTTGCCTTCGACAACATCATAGCCCTGCTCCCTCGCCTGCCCGGCGGTGAGTCCGACAGCGGCCGCTTCGGGATGTGCGTATATCACGGCGGGGACGGCATGATATCGCATGCGACCGGTGCGTCCGAGCATGTCCCCGATACAGACTTCGCCTTCACGGTAGGCCGTGTGCGCAAGCATTGACCTGCCGTTGACATCGCCGGCGGCCCATACGCCGGCAACGTTGGTTTTGCCGTGCCGGTCGACACGCACCGCTCCGCGCTCGACCAGTACGTTGAGCTGCTCCAGCCCGATACCGGCCGTTCGCGGCCTCCTCCCCACGCTCATCAAAACCGTGTCGGCCGGGATTTCCCTTGTCTCACCCGAAGCTTCGAATTGTACGGTGTGATCGCCGATTTCGGTTACCCGGGCGGACAGTTCGAAGGCAATGCCTTTGCGCCGCAGCACCTTCAGCAGTATGCCGGCGATTTCCCCGTCGATTGGTCCTCCCACGGCGGGAAGCATCTCCACGACGGTTACGCTGCTTCCGATTTCGGCAAAGAAGGT